>CAYWJV010000001.1:0-11742 GCA_964458735.1 uncultured Gammaproteobacteria bacterium
GCATTATATCAATTTAAAGTAGTTAATTCAGACACACATTTTGACACTTAAGCCTGGTTTATTGATGAAAAACTTGACAGCCAACTGGCGGGAGGTTGAACCAGAACAATTCTTACTATCCGATTTCTTTAAGAGCCAAACAGGCCAGAATGTAACTTAAAACTGATTCTGCGCCTTCATTCTGATTTACCTTTTGAGACTTAAGGCCGTCATAAACTCCCCCGGTTAAATTATTAATCATTGGAAGACCTAAAATATTTTTTCCCGAGTACCACAAAAAAGCAGTTCTTGCAAAGTGAAGATATTCAGGATCTTTGAGTACTTCATAAGCCTTAACGCAAACCTCAACCATACTGCCGGCTTCTATGGGTTGTTGGTCAAAAATGGCTGGTTTTTTACCCTTTGGATACCAGCCTTTATTTCCTACGTATGAAAAGCAATCTTTTGAATGATCGTATATTTGTTCAATAAGAAAATCTAAAGACTCTTTTGCGACCTCGAGATACTTTTGATCTTTGGTCACTTGAAATGCAAAGAGTAATGAAAGGGGAAGCCGACCGTTGTCGTAAGAGATAATATCTTCATACCATTTCCACGATTCGGAAGAGTGTTTTTGATAATCTTTTATAAGTTTACCTGACAGAACGATCAACTCTTTTTTTAAATCAATAGGTTTTTCACGGGATTTGATTCTTTTACTGATAGCAATTATTGTTTGAGCCATAACTCTTGGATGTTTTATGGTAGGAATTAAAAAAGCTTGTTGGTCAAAAATTAATGCAGCGGTAAATTTTTGATTATTTTTTGGCGCCAATAAAGTAGTCTCTCCCAAAGCTACCATTGCTCGTCCAAACCCTTCACCGACTTCGGCATCATCTTTCCAGGTTAAATCCGAATTAAGGTCTTGGTGAAACCCTTTTTTATCACGGGCCCGAACAAGAAATTTGAGATAGGTGGGAATTAATTGTTGTGCTGTTTCTTTTTCTTCCCCATTAATCCTAAGACAAGCTAACAAGGCTCTGGCGTTATCGTCTACGCAGTATCCCTCCCCGCGATCCGCGGTAGAAAAAACACAATGCTCGATTATTCCTATATGATCGGTTATCCTTGAAACGTGCTTTAAAGAAAATGTCGCTTTCATTAAATTTGTTTTTTTGAAAAAGTAATTGTTTTAAAAAGATCGAGGTATCGAAGTCCTATATTTGACCAGGTCATTAACCTTCCATAATCGTAAGCTTTTTGACTAATTTTTTCTTTTTTATCCTGATTTTCCCACAATTCTATCATCGCAGAAGCAATTGAATCAGCGTCCTGAAAAGGAACAAGAATACCTCTATCATTATCAAGAATCTCCTTTGCATATAAATATGGAGTGGAAATACAACATTTTCCTGCGCCTACGGCATAAGCAAGCGCTCCGGAGGCAGCTTGTTGTGAATTAAGATAAGGGGTAACATAAAAATCAATGGTTTTCAACCAAGCGATTAATTCGTCAAGAGAAAGATATTTATTAACAAATCTGACATTCTTTTCTATTTTTAATCTTTTTATTTCCTTTTTAAGAAAATTTCGGTATTCTTCGCCGTTAGTTTGTAAAAATACCGGGTGTGTTTGTCCGATTATTAAATATAAAACATTTGGATAAATTTTGGCGATAGTAGCTACGGCGCCTAGTGCATATTCAATTCCTTTAGTTGGAGATAATAAGTTTATATTACCGAGGATTATCCTTCCGCTAAGTTGTTTTTTTTCCTTATATGTATCTGTCGGAGCAAATGGAAGATCGGGCGTTCCGTGCGGGATGACTATAATTTTTTCTATAGAGGCGCTGTATTTATTGACTAATTTTTCCTTAATTTTTTCCATCATAACAATTACGGCATCGGATTTTTTAATTAACCTTTTTAGAATTACTCCTTCCCGACTGTTCGAATCATCTAGTACCGTGTGGAGGGTAGTTACCAGCGGTTTTTTTAACGATTCCACAAAAGGAATAATGTATTCACCACATTGGCTGCCGAATAGGCCATATTCGTGTTGGAGTGAGATAATATCGGTGCCCGATTGGTTAATATAATTAGCTGCTTCAAGATAAGTACGTAATTCCTCTTGTTTAATTTTGTATTTTACTTCCCACGGGTAATTTATATGCTCTTTTGGCCTTGTAGTGGCCATAATTTCTGCCAGCGCATAGGGATTCATTAAGTTAATGGCATTTGTAAGATCCTTGGTGTAGGTGGCAATACCACAGTAGCGCGGAATATATGAAGAAACATAAATAACGCGGATGGCTCTGGCTTTGGTAGTTAAAAGCTTTTCTAAATTTTTCATATGAATGGAACGAGCTATTATACTCTAAATTCATGGAGCAGTCCAACTGAAGGTCTTTTTAACGGTACGTTTCAAAAAAGAGCGAGTACCGATTTTTTTTCGACAGTTGCCACACCTATTACTTCATCGGCAGCACCATAATAGACATAATACAAACCATCTTTTTCTATCGCTCCGCAGGTAAAAACTACGTTATTAATATAGCCATATTTTTCGTAATCTGTTTCTGGCTCAAGAATAGGTTCGGGCGAGCGATAAAGTATTTTTAGTGGGTTTTCTAGATCTAAAAACATTATTCCTAATCTATACGTATTGCTTTGGTCAACTCCATGATAAAATAACAACCAACCTTTCTCTGTTTCAATCGGTGGGGAGCCGATTCCAGTCCGGACACAGTCCCACATGCCCGGCCGTTCTTCAAAAAGCTTATAGCCGTTGTGCCAATCAGTAAGATTTTGAGATTTTTCAAAATACGTTTTTCCTACCCCGGCTCTATATAGTAACCAGTATTCCCCATTTATCTTTTTTGGGAAAAAGCTTGAATTTTTTCCGTTCAAATTAGAGACTATAACATCATGGTCTACAAATGATAAAAAATCTTTTGTTGTTGAAAGAGCAATCTTTGGTCTTTTATCAATCTTTTCTTTCCACCAATTAGGATTTACTTCTGCATGGTTTTCCGATACCGCCGTGTAAGTAATATAGTATGTATCGTCAATTTTCGCTATTCTTGGGTCTTCGATTCCCAGAGACTCGTTTGGATGACCGCCACCATAGTATAAGGGGTCTTTCTTTCTTTCAAAATGAATGCCATCGGCGCTGATGGCCAAACCCAGTCGTGAATATATATCTGTTTTACCCATGGCCCGGTAAATTAAATACACTTTATCTTCAAATATTGTTGCGGCGGGATTAAAAACAAGCATATCTTCCCACGGTAAATTTGAGGGAGTTAAAATAGGATTATTTTTTGAACGTTGCAGTTTCAGCATAGAAATTTTTTCAATTAAAGACTAGTATACGCCTTTTGTTCTCATATCTATTACCCCAATTCGAGCGTCTTCAACTCCAGCAAAGTACTGAGTTTCTTTCGGTCCTCCTGTGCCACCTGGAAAAATGACATCATTATATTTATCGCCTTTACTGGATTTGTCGTTTATTGGAAAGTCGAAGCGATCAGCAATTTTATGAAGTGTAATAGTATCGTCATATGGATGGTTGGGATCGAGTTCAAACTGGTAGCCTGCATAGTGGATTGGTTCTTTTTCAAAGTCAAAAATTTTGTTTCCTTTTTGTTTTGTCGGGTCTGTCGTTGCAACGTGACAAAATACATTAATCAATTCTTTTACTGTGCCTGTTGATTCTGTTTTCGTTATTACGTAGGCCTCGTTTGCCCCGATCCTCGCATTTTCATCAAGATTAAATTTCAGCAATTTTGCATTGACCACAGCTTCTTCAATATCTTGGATATTGTTAATGATTGTAAATCCGATACGTCCAGGAGAAGCTTCACCTTCCGTTGGTCGAGTAAAAACAGCAATTCTTCCGGTTTGTAGTTGTGCAACCCGCACATCTTTCATGCGTCTGATTTCTGCAATCGGATTGTCAGTATCCAATTCTTGTACACTTGGGGCGAGATAAAATTGTGTTGTGACAACAGGTGTTTTATCACTAAAGTCGACTTTTACTCCACCAAATAATAGTTGAGGTTTGCCATTTGAGTCGCTTAACCATGTCGCCCAAGGATCTTCTAATTTGTGAAAAACAGGAGTATCCGGGATTGGTACTAAAACATTGTCCTGTTGAGTAAAAAAGATAACGTGCGGATCGTAAAGATTTGGGTCAAGCCAGTGACTATCCAAACTCTCGACCCGAGCGGCAATAATTCTTGTGTTTTTTTGTATGATGACAGCTGGATTGTATGCTATTTCGCCGGATTTTATACCATGTACCTCAAGTAAACTACCCATTCGTTTAGCATAACAAAAAATCTGAACCATTATTTATCAAAGATAATAGTGATATATAAGGATAAAATGATTATACATATTATCTCTATCTTCTCCGCTGTTCTGATAATTCCCTTTACTGCGGACAGACAAAGGATCTCAAAAGACGAGTTGAGGAACATAACTTCAATAATGTTAAATCTGCTAAATATACAAAAAGCCGAAGACCGGTAAAATTAGTTTATTTTGAAAAATATAAAACTATAAATGAAGTACTAAAAAGAGAGTTTGAAATCAAAAAATTGACGAAAGAAAAAAAAGAGGTATTGGTTAGGAGGGTTTAAAACTTGACTTGAAATAATAATTTTTTATTTTTATAATCATTACTATTACAAATTAAGTATTAGTTGAATTATGATAACTACAGCCGTGATCTCATTCAGAGAATTTCTGGAAGTCTTTTTGATTGTTGGAGTTTTCCTAGGTATCTCAAGAAAATTAAATCTGAAAAAAGAATTTGAGATCGGTTTGGCGGCTGTAATTGGTATTTGTTTTTCCCTTTTATTGGCAACTGGTACATATTTTTTTGGCAATCAAGTTCGCGGCATCTTAACTGAAAAAAACGCTGAACTATTAGAAAGTTATCTGATGATTTTTTCCGGTCTTTTCCTCGCTTATGTTATCTTTTCTTTACATAATGTCTTACGTCATAGCCGCGCCGGAACTTTGATTAAAGCCCATCAAAAACTTCAAGAAAACGCTTTTGACATTTCTTTATTTTTTACAATTATATTTCTTGTTATTAGAGAAGGTTTTGAAATTGCTTTGTTTACGGCCAGCACTTCTCTCTTTTCCGTTTTCATCCAAAATTTTATTGGTCTAATGCTCGGTTTTGTTTCCGCTTCAGTCCTTGGAATTATGACTTTTTTTGCCTACATTAAATTTTCAATCGGGAAAGTATTTAAAATCACCGAATATATGATAATAATTCTTGGTGCATCATTAGTTCAAAACGGGGTAACAAAATTGTTAAAACATGGTTTTAACATTGATCTATCAAGAATTTTATCCCTCCCTCTTAATTTTTTACCTGATAAAAGTAGCCTTATAGGGCACATGATGAAAAGTTTTATCGGCCTGGATCGAGAATTCAGTTTAGCTAAATTGGCGATTATGGTAGGATATATTTTGATTATCTATTTGATTTTTTTAAAGAAAAATAATCCGGCCCATTATGAATAAAGAACAGATTAGGCAATATTCCGTCGCTGCTATTTTTGGGCTTGTCTTATTTATTTTATTATCTGGTTATTTATTTCTTCGTCGCGGTTACTTTGATCTTTATATTATTAATAAAGTCTTGGCCGGCGCCTCTTTAATCATCTTGGCAGCTGTAATACTTATAGGCCCATTAAGTCGTCTCTATGACCGTTTTGATTCTTGGATAATCTATCGAAAAGAGCTTGGTATTGTTGCTTTTTTATTGGCTTTAGCTCATGGGGTGATTTCCTTTTTCTTTCTTTCTGATAGATTTTCTGTTGCTTATTTTATGAATAATCTATTAACTTTTATTTTTGGCCTGATCTCTCTTTTTATTCTTGCTTATCTTTTTATTCTTTCTTTTGAAAAAGTGATTGAAAATCTTGATCGAAAAAAATGGTGGTTGGTACAAAGTTGGGGAGTAAGAATTGCGGGAACACTGGCTTTTCTGCACGTTTTTTTATTAAAATATCCTGGCTGGCTCAAATGGTACACTCAAGGAGGCGCTCCAGAACTAGCCCGTCCTTATTTACCACCGGCCAGTATCATTGCTTTTTCATTTGCTTTCTTTGTCGTCTTGGTCCGATTAAGTGAATTTTTCGGGAAAAAAACTGGTCGGATAATAGTTCTCTTGTTATTTATTTTATTAATATTTTTCTTCGTTGGCTCATTTTTATGGGGAAACTCCCGTTCAAATTTTTCTTAAAATTGGATTAAGTTGGACATTTTGGGCAGTGACTGATCCGTCGGTATTTTCTGATCCAAAAATCGACACTTTTTTTCCCACTTTTAATTCAGACTTATTGACTGTTTGCGCTTTATTAATTACTGTTTTATCGTTGATAAAAACAATTTTGCTACTGTCATCCTGTAATTTAACAGTGATAGACTTTTCGTCAGTGGAAATTATCTCTCCGGCCACGGGACGAAATCCTGAACGGTTACCGTTTACTCCTACCCGTCCATTTCTCACCATCCCCTGTCTGTTACTAAACTGTCCTGATAGAGAACTAACTTTACTTTGTTGATATTTCATGCCGCCATAAAATCCGGCTCCGGCAAAAACCAAAGAAACAATAATTGTTAATAGATAATTATTTTTCATTTGTAATCACCTCCTTTGTACGGGTCGGTCGCGACCGACCCCTACATTAATTTATAAACTTATTCATATCTCAACGCTTCTATTGGTTGCAAATTGGCGGCCTTTCTTGCCGGATAGAGGCCAAAAATTATCCCAATTAAACTGGAAACACCGATTGCCAGAATAATTGATGACAAAGAAATTACGTAAGCCAAATTCATTACTTTTGATATTAAAAACGAAGCGGTTATTCCAAAAATCATCCCTATTACCCCACCAATAAAAGTCAACAAAATTGATTCTATTAAAAACTGAGTGATTATGGTTTTTTTCTTGGCCCCCAATGCTTTTCGTAATCCAATTTCCCGGGTTCTTTCTGTGACGGTTACAAGCATAATATTCATTATTCCGATTCCTCCGACCAACAACGAAATAGCCGCAATACCACCCAGCAAAGCGGTAAGTGTTCCTGTAACTTGGGATACTGTATTCAGAAGATCATTTTGAGACATAATCATAAAATCTGCCTCATCAGGACTGTTTAATTTATGTTGACTAAGTAATAAGTAACCGATTTCATCTTGGGCTTGGACCATTACTTCTTTTGTCTTTGCTTCAACCGCTATACTGGTTAAATTATCTCTTCCAAATATTTGTTTTTGAGCTGTTGTTAACGGAACATAGATCATATCATCAGGATTATTAAAACCAGATCCGCCTTTTGAAACAGTCACTCCGATAACTTTTAAAGTCTGATTACCAATCTTAATTGTTTTCCCAATTGGAGATATTTCTCCAAATAGATCTGTAGCAGTTGTTGGTCCAAGAACGACGACTTTAGTCATTGAACTAACATCTCGATCACTAATAAATACTCCTTTATCCATGATTACTTTTCTAATTTCAGCATAAGTTGGATATACACCAATAACCGAAACGTTTGAATTATTTCGACTCGCGACTACCTGTGATCGATTAGAATATTCTGGCGAAACCTTATTAACTAGTGTATTAGAAAATTTTTCTTCAATGGCCTTAGCATCAGCGAGTGTTAAACTGGTATTTCCCCCTTGCGCCCCCATTATCCCTCTATCATTTTGCCTTGATGGACTGATGGTTAAAAGATTACTTCCTAAAGATTGAATCTGATTTTCAATTGATTGTTGACTACCTTGACCCAAAGAAATAAGGGTGATAACGCTGCCAATACCAATAACAATTCCAAGAATTGCCAAACCCGTCCTCATTTTATTAAGAGTTAAGGTCTGAAAGCCTTCGATGATGGTTTCAAATAGGTCTTGCATAGTTAATTTTTCTCATCCTTTTCCACCTTCCCATCCCTAATATGTATGATTCTTTTGGCGTGACTGGCAATATCGGCTTCGTGAGTAATCATGATTATCGTGTGACCTTGATTATTTAATTTCTCAAATATTTTCATAATCTCATCGGCCTGAGCACTGGCAATATTTCCGGTTGGTTCATCGGCAAGTAGAATCGCCGGGTTCATAACAAGAGAGCGGGCGATCGCCACACGTTGCTGTTGACCGCCCGAAAGTTGATTTGACGTATGATCCATCCGGTTAGCTAATCCGACCATTTCCAGATATTTCCTGACAATTTCCTGTTTTTTTTCTTTTTCTATTCCTGCATAACTCATCGGAAGCATGACATTTTGCATAGCCGTGGTTCGGGGAAGCAGATTATACGATTGAAAGATAAAACCAATCTTTCTGTTTCTAATATCAGCCAATTGATCTTCATCTAAATTTAATACACTCTTCCCATCTAAGATACAATCTCCTTTCGTAGGTAGATCCAGAGCTCCCAGAATATGCATAAGGGTTGATTTTCCCGATCCTGATGGCCCCATAATTGCCACAAATTCTCCTTTTTTTATTTCAAAAGAAACATCGGACAAGGCAACGGTTTCGACTTCTCCTATCTCATATATTTTTGAAAGCTTTGATACTTTAATCATATTATCTTCCTTGAATTCTGATGTTGCCACCCGCTCCGCCTCGATTACCAAAACCTCCGAAGACGGACTGAGTTTGTTGTGTAGAAGTACTAGTTGTCTGAGTTGTTGACGTAATGATAGTTTCTCCTTCAATTAGCCCAGAAATTATCTCTGTTTGACTATCTGAAGATAAACCAACCTCTATATTCTGATTAATTGGTTTTCCGTTTTTTAAAATTTGGACATAATTATTTCCATTGTCGTCTGTTTTCACAGCCGATGAAGATACTAGTAATACGTCATCTTTTGTATCAGTAATAATATTGGCGGAAACTCCCATATTCAGTAAAATCGTATTTAATTTTGTATCTAGAAGAATTACTGTAGGATAATTTGTTACTCCTGAAGAAACTGACCCAACCGTGTCAATAGAAATAACTTTACCGGTAAAAGTTTTGTCAGAAAATGCGTCAAAAGTAATTGTTGCTTTATCGCCTATTTTGATTTTTGGAACATCGATCTCCGTTAAATTAATTGATAAAGTTGGTAAGGCGTCAGTTTTTATATTGGCAATTTTATTGGTCGTAGCAGAAGTATTACTACTGGACTGAGAATTTATAACCGAACCAATTTGTAAAGATAATCCTGAAACCGTCCCTGAAATTGGGGAGTAAATAATTGGCGATGCTTGTTGATACGCATACCAGGTTGAGTTGAGAGACAGTTGAGCCTGTTCGATCGCTTTTTGTTGAACTTTATATTTTGCCTCAGATAATAGCCAGTTGTCTTCAGAAATTCGATACTCAGTCTGTGATTGCCGTTCGGCAATGTTGGGAGTTTTGTCACCATTCTCATATTTTGAGCTTGTAGCTAAATTAAAATAACTTTGCCATTTGGTGAACAAATCCGCTTGAACTGAGTAAAGACTATCTTTAGCGGTTTGCAGTGAATTTTTAGCTGATTGATAGGAGGCCCAAGCTTGGGAAGATTTTTGTTGGCCTTCAAGATCTAATTCAAGTTCGGCAATTTTATCACCGGTTTTAACTAAGTCTCCATCTTTAACATAAATTTTTGTAACCACCCCTGTTGCTTCTGTTGTTATATTGCTACTATTGGTTGAGGCAACTGTTCCGGACCCGGAAACGGTTATGATCAGATTTCCTTTGGCAACTTTTTCAGTTTGATACATAACTTGGCCATTTTTATTTAAAAATAATTTTGAAACGGTGAAGTATCCAATTGCAAATATCATAACGAGCAAAATAATTTTTTTAATTAAACCAAGTTGAAATAAAAAATCTTTTATTTTCTTCATATTCTGAACATATTAAAAAATAATTCTGAAATTAAGCTGTATGGGGAAAATTAATTGTAAATATTGAACCTTTATCTACCTGGCTCGTCGCTAATATTTTTCCATGATGATTTAATACAATTTTTTTTGCGATTGATAGCCCTAGTCCATAACCGATGACTTTTTCTTTTGATCGAGATTGGTCGGCCCGAAAAAATCGGTCGAAAATAAAAGGTAAATCTTTTTTTTCTATACCTATTCCCTGATCTTTTATTTCTACTATTGTTTGATTGTTTGTTTTTTTTGCATAAATTTTAATGGAAGTTTTTTTGGGGCTGTATTTTATGGCGTTATCTAAAACAATGACAAACAAATTTGTCAAGTCGTCTTCAATTCCTTTAATATTTATTTCTTCGACATTCTTTTTAATAGTAATTTGTTTTTGTTTTGCTAAGGAGGTAACTTTTTTGATCGCTTTGTTGATGCAAACATTGAGAGAAATATCTTTAATATTGGCTGAGAAAAATGGTTTTTGATATTGTGATAAATTTAATAACGAATCAGAAAGTCTTTGTAAATCGTTGATGTCTTCTATACTTTCGCTCATAGTTTTCTTAGCGTTCTCAATTGTTAAGTTTTTATCACGGAGGTTAACTTCTAATGAACTTTTTAAAGCGGTTAGGGGAGTTCGCAATTCATGAGATGCGTCGGTAATAAATCGATTTTGTTCCTCCACCATTTCTTGAATTGGGCTCAAAGTTTTTCCGGCTAAGAAATATCCTAAAGCTCCGGCGCCAATAAAAATTACTCCGTTGATTATCATCAAACCAAAGACAATTCTTCTTTTTATTTCATTGATAAAATTCGGGTCTAAAAAAACCGGAGAAGGTAAGCGGACTGCAGAGTGTCTTCTTTCACTACGAAATCTCTCCAGTCTTACCGCCCTATTAACCTCTCCGGTTAAACCACGGTAAATCACCAAACTAAAAGCAATACTGACAAATATAATAATCAATAAATACCAAGTAGTTAATTTTACGCGCGCAGAATTAAACATATAATTTTTTAACTTCCAATTCTATATCCAAACCCCCTGATCGTTTGAATTAAGGGTTTTTTATCCATGAATGGTTTGTCAACTTTGCTTCTCAAATTTTTCATATAGACTTCAACTGTGTTTGGTAAAATATCTGCGTCATAGTCCCAAACGTGACTGATAATTTGATCTTTCGTGACAATAGTATTTTTATGACTGATTAAATACTCTAAAAGTGAAAATTCTTTACTGGAAAGTTTTATAACTTGACTACCCCTTTTTACTAAATATTGTTTGTTGTCTAAACTCAAATCTTCTACTGATAAAATTGTATTTAAGATTGTTCCCTGACGGCGGGTTATTGCCCGGACTCTTGCCAACAGTTCATCAAAAGAAAACGGTTTGGTCATATAATCGTCAGCGCCTGCATCTAATCCTTCTACTTTATCTTGGGTTTGACCTTTGGCTGTTAACATTAAAATAGGAACGTGAATTTTGTTTTTTCTTAATTCTTTGCAGATTTCAATTCCATTCATTTCCGGAAGCAAAACATCAAGAATAATTCCGTCGTAGTCCTCGGTCGAAGCCAGGTCAAATCCGTCTGATCCGGTATAGGCAACGTCGACCGCATACCTTTCCTGTTCTAAACCCTTTTTTATGGAGTTAGCAATTCTATGCTCATCCTCAACAACTAAGATTCTCATGAATAGAATTATAGTCTTTTGGCTGAAAGTTAGCTGAAAAAAGAATAAGCAATTTCATCCAACTGACGCGGTTGTACGGCAAACGGTAGCGAGCTAAAATTATTTTATTTAAACCGAAGAACAA
>CAYWJV010000001.1:11842-15369 GCA_964458735.1 uncultured Gammaproteobacteria bacterium
GGTTGTACGGCAAACGGTAGCGAGCTAAAATTATTTTATTTAAACCGAAGAACAAGTTTGCAATCAAGAGCCTCGGATAGTCTTTTTAAAAATAAAAGTGAAGGATTAGCAGACATCGTTTCAATTCGTGAAATAACCGCTTGAGTGGTGTTAATTTTTTTAGCCAGACTTCTTTGAGAGATTTTTTTTGACAGTCTCTTTTTAATCAAGGTACTAGCTAAATCATATTCAACTTGGGATTCTTTCCAAACTTTTTTAAATATTGGATCTTTGAATGATTCTTTTAAATGATCTTGAAATGTATAAGTTAATTTATTTTTCATATGAGTTAAATGATATCTTAAAAGATATCATTTGTCAAGAACCATTGGCGATATCTTTTTATAGCAATATTAATTTCTTTAGGATTAGTTTTTTGAGTTTTTTTGATAAATCCATGAAGAAGCAAGAGAATTTCTCTTCGAGGCATAATATATAGAATACGAATATTATCTTTACCTAAAATTCTTATTTCCCATAAAGGAGTACCTGACAATTTTTTAATATGTTGAGGAACTGAATTAATTCCATATTTAATAATTAATTTAAAAATATGAAAGATTTTAATTTTTTGTTTATATTCCAAAGAGTCAATAAAATCTTTAACTGGATTAATTCCTAAAGAAGAAATAAAATATTGAATTTCAGTAGCCATAAAAAAATAATAAAGCAGTTTCTTGATCTTGTCAGCCGCTTATAACCTACAAAAGTAGTATCTTAGATTATTGCAAAAATATTTTTTTGATGATAGATACCGACGCTATTTTAACTTCAGCTTCAAAAAGAAAAGTCGTGATATAATGTTTGTTTATGAATATTATTGAAGTAAAAAATCTGACAAAAAAATTTAAAGACTTCACGGCAGTTGATAATATTTCTTTTGAAGTAAAGACGGGAGAAATATTTGCATTCTTGGGACCAAATGGTGCCGGAAAATCAACCACGATCAAGATGTTAACAACCCTTCTCTCCCCGACTTCCGGCAAGATAATGATTAATGGCTTCAATCCAATCAATAATCAGGATGCGGTCAGGAAATCATTCGGTATAGTTTTTCAAGACCCAAGTTTAGACGAAGAATTAACGGCTTACGAAAATATGGACTTTCATGGTGTTTTATATAATGTTGAAAAAAATTTAAGAATTAGGAGAATTGAAGAGCTATTAAACATCGTTGATCTCTGGGATCGAAAAGATCACTTAGTAAAAACTTTTTCCGGAGGAATGCGACGACGACTCGAAATTGCTCGGGGACTCCTCCATCATCCGAAGATTTTTTTTCTTGATGAGCCAACTTTGGGACTTGATCCGCAAACCCGAAACCAAATGTGGACTTATGTCAGTAATTTGAATAGAAAAGAAGGGATTACAATTTTTTTTACCACTCACTATATGGAAGAGGCGGAAAAAATTGCTCAAAAAATTGCTGTTATCGACCATGGAAAAATTATTACTCAAGGAACGGCCGAAGAATTAAAAAATGCCACAAAAACAAATAGTCTTGAAGAAGCTTTCCTGTCTTTAACTGGTAAAAAAATTCGTGATGAAGAAGTTAATGGGACTGATCATTTGAGAATGATGAGGCAAATGTGGAGGGGAAAGAGAAAATAAATTTCTAAATTAAAATATGAATACGATTTACATACTTTGGCTTAGGCAACTAAAAAGATATTTTAGGTCAAAGTCAAGAATCGTCGGATCACTCGGCCAACCTGTCCTGTTTTTGGTAGCTTTGGGATTTGGTTTTGGTCCAATTTTCAAACGGGCTGGGGCCGGAAATTATATGAATTTTTTAGCGCCGGGTGTAATTGCTCAAGGGATTATTTTTACGGCAATTTTCTCAGGAATAGAATTAATTTGGGATCGACAGTTTGGATTTTTGAAAGAAACTTTAGTCGCGCCGGTTTCCCGTCTAAATATTATGATCGGGAGAACTTTGGGCGGAGCAACTATCTCTACTTTACAGGGGGTTATCATTTTCTTTTTGACTTTACTCATTGGTTTTCGGCCGACAAACCTCATAATGTTGCCGCTTGCTTTGGTGATTATGTTTTTGACGGCCTTACTTTTTACCGCTCTTGGAACGGCGATTGCCTCAACATTGGAAGATTTTCAGGGATTTCAATTGATTATGAATTTTTTAGTTATGCCGTTATTTTTTCTTTCCGGAGCATTATTTCCCCTAAACGATCTGCCGGGAATTATCAGTGTTATTTCGCGTATTAACCCGCTGAGTTATGGAGTTGACGGTCTACGGGCAACTTTAATAAACGTTGCTCATTTTGGACTCGCGACTGACTTTCTTGTCTTAACCGGAGTTTCTATTTTATTTTTATCCATTGGCAGCTATCTCTTCTCTAAGATTCAGGTCTAGCCTTTGTATATATTACCAGTCTACAATATTATTTCGATTGTAAATAATTTCGATAAATATTTTAAAAATTCTTTAGAAAACTTTATTTAAATATTTAATATAATAATATCTTTTTTCCCTCTTAAAGTGAGATCTTTTTCTAATAAATTCTATCAGCATATTAAGATTAAGATGTTCACGAAGTTGTTTGATTAAGAATAGTTTCATTTTAAAAGGTAGTGAAAAATAATTTTTAATATAAGTAAAGTTAAGCTTATCTAACGTTTTTTTTATATTCGGGTTAGAGCTGGTAATAAATATATTCTTGTGTCTATAATCTTCAGCTATTTTATAAAGTAATTTTTTTCCATATCCTTTTCCTTGATATTTTTTTAGAACAACTATTGGTCCAATTTTAATCCAATCCTTTAATTCATAGACTACGCAGACACCGACGAAACTATTCCCTTCTCTAATAATATGTGGGTTTTTATAATTTAACCATCTTTTTTTGGGAACATAGATTAAGCTCTGGAAAGATATTGTGTCAAAAATTAATAAATCGACTTCTTCGCTTGTTAATTTTTTTCTTTCTATATGGCTCATATAGTATTATTATATAAATAGCATTCATTATTAGCAATAATAAAAGTTGGGGGAGATAAAAATAATTTAGGAGAAGTATTATCACAAATAAAATCCATTTGACATGGCAAAGACTCTTTCTTATGATATAATTATAAAAGTTAATTCAGGATGGTAGAAAAACTGCTGTTGGAAAACAATTCAGTTCGTAAACTTCTTGATAACATTCAAATAATCAAAAGGAGGTGAAAATATAAATGGACAATAAAAAACTTTACGTAGGCAATTTACCTTGGACAATAACTAATGATTCGTTAAAAGAAATGTTTGCACAATTTGGCGAAGTCACCGAAGCCGTCATCATCACAGACCGAATGTCTGGAAGATCAAAAGGTTTTGGTTTCGTCACTTTTGCTACAGAAGAGGCAGCCGCTGCTGCTACTCAACAGATGCAAGAAAAAGAATTCGAAGGTAGAAAAATCGTCGTCAACGTTGCTCGACCTCGAGAAGAAAGGCGACCAGGCGGAGGCGGTGGTTTTAGAAGCGGTGG
>CAYWJV010000001.1:15469-18853 GCA_964458735.1 uncultured Gammaproteobacteria bacterium
TTTCCTGCCGACGACCCTCAACTCGTCTTTTAGTTAATGAAAGATGTTTTTTTCTAATCCTGATGTTTAACGGAGTGACTTCCAACATTTCATCATCGTTGATAAAATCTAGCGCCTGTTCTAGTGATAAAGGCGAAGCCGGAATCAAGGCGACAGAAACTCCTTCACCGGCTGACCGATTGTTAGTAAGTTGTTTTTCCTTAACGACATTAACTTCAATATCCATTTCCCGACCGGAAAGACCAACCACCATTCCTTCATAGACTTGAGTCCCTACTCCAACAAAAAGAGTCCCTCTGTTTTGACTCTTCACTAATCCGTAAGTGACGGCCACTCCTGGTTTAACCGATATCAAAGCGCCGTTTCGTGTCGATTCCATTTTAGTACCTCTTGGTAAATAACCTAAAAAGTACGAACTCAAAATGGCCGTTCCCCTGGTTTTTGTCAATAATGAGCTTCTCACTCCCAGTAAATTTTGATCGGAAATTTTATATATTAATCTGGTTGTATTTCCGGTTGTAATCATATTAATCATTTCACCTTTTCTTTTACCAAACTCCTCCGTTACCAAACCCATATAGTCCTTATCCACGTCAATTGTCACTTCTTCAAATGGTTCGTTAATTACTCCATCAATTTTTTTGTATATAACCTGAGGTTTTGAGACCTGGAGTTCAAACCCTTCCCGGCGCATCGTTTCAATTAAAATTGCCAGATGCAGTTCTCCCCGACCATAAACTACATAGTTAACTCCTTCTGGATCCGGTTCAATCTTTAATCCTAAATTCGTTTGCTTTTCTTTTTCCAATCGATCTTTTATCTGACGTGAAGTACAGTATTTACCCTCTCTTCCGGAAAAGGGACTGGTGTTTGGGCCAATGGTGATTTTGATCGTTGGATCTTCAACTTTGATTGATGGCAGACTAACGGGACTTGACGGATCGCAAATTGTTTGACCGATATTTAATTGGGGAATGCCGGCAATGGCAACGATATCACCACTAGTCACTTGATCAACTTCTTTTTTCTGAAGACCTTCAAAAGTATAAAGTTTTTGGGCTCGGTACTGACCAATGATTTTATTATCCTGAACCAAAACTATTGGTTGATCTTTCTTTAATACTCCCTGAGATACTTCTCCGATACAAAGTCGGCCTACATAGTTGTCATAATCTAAAGTTGAAATCAACATTTGAAAAGGCTTATCTTCATTTACTGCGCTGTTTTTGATCTCCTTGATTATCGTCTCAAACAGAGGTATTAAATCACCTTTAAGATCAGAAGAATATTTTTCTGGCAATTCATAGAAAGCTTTTCCATCCCGGCCGACTGCATAAAGAGTGGTAAAGTGAAGGTGGCTCTCGTGTTCTGCTAACTCTAAAAATAAATTTTCTACTTGATTTAAAATTTCTTGTGGTCGGGCATCTCTCTTGTCAATTTTATTAATAATTAAAATTATTTTTAACTTGGCTTCGATGGCTTTTTTTAAGACAAATTTGGTTTGGGGAAGAGGTCCTTCGGCTGCGTCAACTAGTAAAATTGCACCGCTGGCCATATTAATCACCCGTTCTACTTCACCGCCAAAATCAGCATGTCCTGGAGTATCGATAATATTTATTTTAGAGTTCTTATAAAAAACAGCTGTGTTTTTAGCTAAAATTGTGATTCCTTTTTCCCGTTCCAAGTCGTTCGAATCCATAATTAAAATTTCGTTCATTTCTTTTTGATTATCCCTAAAAGTATGAGTTTGTTTAAGAATGGCATCCACTAAGGTGGTTTTACCATGATCAACGTGAGCAATAATGACAACGTTTCGAATTTCCATATTTAGTAAAAAAATTAAAAAAGTGAAGATACCTATTAAGGCGTCGAACTTTTTAGTTTAAACAGCTATATTTTACCACAAATTTGGTAGAATTATACGATGAAAATTGGAAAAGTTTTATTAATCGGTCGAGCTAATGTTGGTAAATCGACTTTCGTCAACAACGTGATCGGACAAAAAGTTGCCATCACTTCACCGAAACCGCAGACGACCAGATTTTCGATCCGGGCTCTTTACGAGGAAGAGCGGGGAAAAATAATCTTTGTTGACACGCCGGGAATTGTGGGAAAAGCCAAAGATTATCTTTCAAAAAGAATCAATGAAAAAACTTTGCAAATCTTAAATGAACAGGTTGATCTGGTTATTTATATGGTTGATCAAACCAGAAAGCGGGATTTTGAAGAAAGTAAGGTACTTGGCTTAGTCAGAAAAATTAGCAAACCAAAAATATTAGTCATTAATAAGATTGACGATCCGGGTAAATCTTTTTTACCTCAATATAAATTCTTAGAGGATGAGTTTAAAGATGTCTTTCAAATATCAGCCATTAATAAAACTCATATCAAACCGCTTTTGGATAAAATATTTGAATATCTTCCGGAAGAAAATAAAGATTCGGAAGAAATTCCTCCTGACTTAGTCTACCCCATTCTTAATATCGATAGTCGGATTTTTATCAGTGAACTAATTCGGGAAAAAATATTTTTAATGACGGGGGAGGAAATTCCTTATACAACCACTGTCATTGTTGATCAAATAATGGAGCGAAAAAATGGCACTACTTATATTAAAGCTAAAATTTTAACCACCAACGATCGTTATAAAGGAATGTTAATCGGGAAAGAGGGAAGAAAGATAAAAGAAATCGGCAGTTACGCCCGCAAAGAAATTGCTTTAGCAATTAATAAAAAAGTCTTTCTTGATTTAAATATTGAGGTTGACGCCCACTGGCAGGAAATGTATTATTGAATTAAGGTTGGATGAATAAGACGGTAAAAAGTCTAATTTAAATCTACGGTGTTTCTTAATCCACAGTTTAACAATCTTTGCATGATGATGAGAGGCATTGTCTAAAACAAGATGGATTTTTCCTGTTTTATGTTTTCTTTGAGGAATAGTTTTAATTCCTGTTCCTGGATAATAGTTAATCTTGTCTGTCCACCACTATACCTGCATTCCAATAACCCTTCAATCCCTTTTTCTTTTAATTTTTCAACATAACGGCGGAGAGCCGCTTCATCAAGGAGTAGAGCTTGAGAAATCTGAGCAAAAGTAAAACCAAAATGAACCATTAAAATCGCCTGGACAAAGATATTAATTTTTCTTAAAAGTAATTTCCAGTTGCGGTGGCTGATGATTTTGATATAAGTTTTCTTCCGGATCAAAATAAGTAATGTCTCCACTTGAATTTCCTCCAACCGTTTCTGTAGCAAATCTCAATCGGTATTGAGAACGACCACGGTTATAATATAAATCATTTCTTACACTGTCAGTTACCTCTAAATTTTTTACTTCAAGAACGTCGTTGTTCGACAGTACACCGATGTGCATCTTGATAG
>CAYWJV010000001.1:18953-22875 GCA_964458735.1 uncultured Gammaproteobacteria bacterium
CATCTTGATAGTCGCCTTTTCGATAGTAATGTTACTTGGTAATGATTTCAAATCAAAACTAACAAATCCTCGAAAAGAAGCAACGTTATTTCTTCCAACCCATATTTCTAAGGTATTACTCCCGCCGTTATTGCTTGACCGGTAACCATCTAAGGTTGCATTACCTTTCAATATTTGAGTTTCGCTCGGTTGAAAAATTTTAAGAGGCGCAATATTGAATATCGATCCAGTAGGCTTTGGAGTAACCGAAAGAGTTGGAATAGGACTTGAGGCGATTGTTGGAGAAGCTATTGAAGAAGCTGTAGGAGAAACTGTTTGAGAAATTTTTGGAAAAGATGTTGGAAAAATTTTTGGAAAAGATGTTGGATATATTTTTTGGTAATTAGCGGGATAAGTTGTTGTAGTTGGAATAGATTTCCTCCCATAGTTAAAAGCTAAAAAAAACGTCATAACTAAACAAGCTAAAATAATAAGTGAGCTAAAAAAAATTAAAAGTGGTTTTTTATATTCCTGTTGCATAAAAATTATTATATAATAATATTATATATTAATTCTACTCTTGTGAAATATCTTGTTAGTTTTCTCGTTCTCGTCATTTTTATTCTCACTGCTTTTGTGGCTTACTTCGTCGGTAAACAAAATTCACTACCATCTTCAGTTAAAAATGTAACCGTCTCAGTGTCACCTACTGTCACTGAAACTAAATTAAATCCTGATCTACCCACTTCAATTCCACAAGCAACATCGATTCCTCTTCAAGTTATTAAGGGTGGTGGAATTCTTTCTTTTCCTCATTACCAGCTAAAAGCCAGTGCCAATTGGGTTTATTCACGGGAAGCCGAAGGTCAAGATAATGAAAAAATTATTCTCAAAAATGGTGAATACGGCCTTTCAATCACTCAAGGCGGTTTTGGGGGAGCAGTTTGCCTCTACCCTGGCGACGCCGACGTTGAAGCTCCTTCCGGCCGCTATATAAAATATGTTGAAATAACCACTAATAGTGGTGATCAGCTACGCCGTAGCACTCCGGAAAAGGGACAGGGATTTGGAATATGCCAGCATACTCAGTATGGTTGGGGAGCGCCGACTCTTTACGGTCATATGAGCCTTACAACACCAAATAATCCGACTCCAGAAATGATAAAGGAAATTGATGAAATTCTCGCATCAATAACCAAAATTCTTTGACATCCATCTTTCTTTTTTAACAACAGTTTGAAATGAACCCTACTTTCTGTACCGGTTATCTGTCTTTCTTTTCTTCTTAAAACGATCCTTTAAATTTTTTGACAATTGACCGTTTTAAATTTAATCCCCACTTTTTAAGTAAAGATAATAATTTTTTATGGTTGATTATTATTCCTTGTTTTTTCCACCTCGGAAAGAGCGTTGGGTGAAACCCATAAAGACGGGCAACCTCTCCAACCGGTTTTCCCCGAATTACGTCCATTACCGCCTGAAATTTAACACGTGAGGAATACCCCTTCCTCGTGGGTTTTTTGGTTATGTTATCCATATATTTATTCTATCGAAGAATCGTCTTGAAGAAGTTCAAAATATAGACTAGGTGGTGGTACAGTTTTTTGGGCTCATATCCGTATAGTAAACACCCGCATTCTATTTTGAAGTACACCATTTAAGTTCATAAAATTCAATTCATATTTTTAAAGTATAGTTGTATAAAAATAAGTAATCTATTAAAATACTATATATGAAAAAAATAAAAAATATTTATAAAGAAACCTCGGCATTAGTTTGGAAAGAAGATAGTCTCTATGTGGCAAAATCTCTTGAAGTAGAAGTCGCCAGTCAGGGAAAAACAAAAGTAGAAGCATTAGCAAATCTTAAAGAAGCTTTGGAATTATATTTTGAAAAAGAATTACCTGCTCCAAAACTATTTCCTTATAAAGATCTATCCCTGGAAAAGCTTAATATTTCCTATGCCTAAATTATATTCGGCAAGAGAAGTCCTCAAGATTCTTCAAAGAGCCGGTTTTGTTATAGTTTCTCAAAAAGGCAGCCATATAAAATTAAAAGGAGTCTTTAATAATCATATCTGTATTGTTATTGTTCCCAATCATAAGCAAATTGCTCGTGGAACATTTGAAAGTATTTTAAAACAATCAGACATGAGTCATATTGAATTTGAATCCTTTTATAAATAATGACAAGGTAAATATTTTTAAATTTGTCTAAAATTTATTAAACTCGTCTTGCAAAACTAATTTTATTTTCGTATAATTTATTTCTAATGAGAAATGATTTTTTCTCAGATAAATTTACTACCCGCCCAGAGCGGGTTTTTTTATGGACTCTCTAAAAGATAAGTGTGGTATTTTTGGAATTTACGGCAAGGGTGAAGACGTAGCCAGAATCAGTTTTTTTGGTTTGTACAGTCTTCAACACAGAGGTCAAGAAGGCGCGGGTATTACGGTCACCGATGGAAAAAATCTTAAAAGCGTCAAAGGATTAGGCTTAGTATCTTCAGTTTTTGATGAGAAAAAAATAAATTCTCTTAAAGGTTTTGCCGCTATCGCTCATACTCGATATTCAACAACCGGTGGTAATAAACTCTGTAATGTCCAACCGGTAGTTTTAGAGGAAGATTTTGCCTTAGCTCATAACGGTAATATTATCAATGCAATGGATTTAGCTTGTCAACTTGCTCCCAACATTAAACTCACTTCAACGAGTGATACTGAAATTATGGGTTGGGTAATTAAAAACTCTCTGGGTAAAAATTGGGAAGAAAAGATTCTTTCTTCTTTTGAAAAATTTCAAGGTGCCTTTAGTATGGTTATTTTAACCAAAAACAAACTAATAGTATTTCGTGACACATATGGTTTTCGACCATTAGTTTTAGGTCGATTAAATGGATCATATATTGCTTGTTCGGAAACCTGTGCGTTGGACACAGTCGGGGCAAAATACATTAGAGATGTTGAACCAGGAGAAGTAACCGTTATTGATGATTCAGGTGTACGCGTTGTTGGTAATGTTAGATCGACAAAAAAAAGTTTTTGCCTTTTTGAATATGTATATTTAGCAAGACCTGATAGTATTTTAAATAAACAATTAGTTCACCAGGTTAGACAAAGGTCAGGAGAGTTATTAGCTCATGAGTCTCCCGTCAAAGCTGATTTAGTTGTGGCTGTTCCTGACTCCGGAACTTCAGCGGCAATTGGCTACTCAAAAGCTTCGGGTATCCCTTACGGCGAAGTTCTTATCAAAAACAGGTATATTGGCCGGACCTTTATTCAACCGGAACAACATATTCGTGAAATGGGTGTTCGGATAAAATTTAATCCTCTAAAAGAAATTGTTAAAGAAAAAAAAATTATTATTATTGATGACTCAATTGTCCGTGGAACTACGATTAAAAAAATAGTAAAAATGCTGAGAAGTTGCGGAGCCAAAAAAATTCATATCCGCGTCTGTTCTCCCCCGGTTACCGATTCTTGTTATTTTGGCATTGATACACCCGATAAAAAACAATTGATTGCCTCTATAATGACAGTTGCCGAAATTAAAAAATTTATCGGGGCCGATTCTCTTGCTTATTTGAGTTTGGACGGGTTAAAAAAAGCATCAAGGATTAAATCAAACAAACTATGTGATTCCTGTTTTACTGGTAAATATCCTATGCCAGTTCAAGGCGGTTTTAGAAAAGACGTCTTTGAAAAAATTAATTAATATGAAAAAACTAGCGGTTTTAATTTCCGATGCCGGAACTGGAACGAATCTTCAAGCTATTATTGATGCAATTAAAAATAAAAAATTAAAGGCAAAGATAGTTTTGGTTGTCAGCAGTTCCGAAAATGCCTACGGTATACAAAGAGCGAAAAAAAATAACATTTTTACAATGGTTATAGGCAAAAAGGATGATTTAGAAAAAATTCTAATAACCTATCAAGTTGATTTG
>CAYWJV010000001.1:22975-50579 GCA_964458735.1 uncultured Gammaproteobacteria bacterium
TATCAGATGAGTTTGATTTTGGGTTTGTTCTTAACCGTTGTTTTGAAAAAATTTTACCAAACGATACTGTTGAAAGCCTTTATAGAAGATTAAAGAAAAAAGAAAATAAAATTTATGTTGAGTCGCTAATCAAGCTTTGTAATTAATATGAAAATACTAATTATTGGTTCAGGCGGACGGGAACATGCGTTGGGTTGGAAGATAAAACAGTCTCCTCTTGTAACCAAAATTTATTTCGCCCCCGGTAACTCTGGCACTAAAGAAATCGGAGAAAATATTTCAAATATTGAGGCGACCGATATAAAAAGATTGTTAAAATTTGCCAAGGATAAAAAGATTGACTTAACAGTCGTCGGTCCGGAAACTGTTTTGGTTTTAGGAATTGCCGATGTTTTTAGGAAAGAAAAACTTAACATCATCGGCCCCTCTAAAAAAGCCAGCCAGATAGAAGGCTCTAAAACTTTTGCTAAAGAAATCATGAAAAAATATAAAATTCCAACCGCGCAATATTTTGCTTTTAGCGGTTTTGACCAAGCTAAAAAACATTTGAATAAAACTCAATATCCACTTGTTATTAAGGCTGATGGACTGTGTATGGGAAAAGGTGTGGCTGTTTGTAAAAACAAAAAAGAAGCAGAGAAATTTTTGAAACAACTAGTTGGGAAAAAAATAATTATTGAAGAATGTCTATTTGGTCAAGAAATTTCCTTTATGGTAATCACTGACGGAAAAGATTTTCTTTCTTTTTTGCCTTCCCAGGACCACAAAAGACTTTCTGATAACGATCGGGGTCCCAACACTGGAGGTATGGGGGCTTATACGCCGGTTCCATTTGTAGATAAAAAACTTATCAAACAGATTGAAAAAGAAATTGTTGAACCAACAATAAGAGGTATGGGCAAAGAAGGTTGTCCTTATCAAGGAATTCTCTACCCGGGTTTGATCTTAACTAAAGAGGGACCAAAAGTCTTGGAATATAACTGCCGTTTTGGTGATCCGGAGACTCAACCCTTAATGATGCAGTTGGAATCGGATCTGGTGGAAATTTTTATCGCTCAACAAAAAAAACAGTTAAAAAAGAAAGAATTAAAATTTAAAAAAGGCTTTTCCGTTGGGGTAGTTCTCGCGTCCGATGGTTACCCGGGTGAATATAAAAAGGGAAACCAGATACATGGGTTAGATAAAATAAAAGACGTCGAAGTTCAGGTGTTTCACGCTGGTACTAAAGAAATTGATAAAAAAATAATTACTAATGGAGGTCGAGTTTTAGCGGTGACCGCTTCGGGAGCAACCTTAAAAGAAACTATTGAAAAAACTTATCAGACGATTGGCAAAAAAGGTGTTCATTTTAAAGGCATGCAATATCGTCGTGACATTGGGAAAAAAGGGTTATTATTTGGAGATAAATATGATTAATCGAATTGAGGTTTCCTCAAAAATTTCTAATACCCAAGTCATCAATGTTTATACAATTGTAAAAAATCTTAATCAAAATCAATTGAAACAAATCGCTTCATCACTCACTAATCCTATTTATCAAAAATCTACTGTTAATCAACCGACATTAATAAAAAAATTTACTTGGGCCATTGAAACCGGGTTTTTACCCGGCGTTACTGACAACGTTGCCAACACCGTCAAAGAAATAATCAAAGACCAATTAAAGATAAAATTTATTGGTGATGAAGGCGTTTTTTCCTCTCAACTATTTCTTGTCAACGGTAAATTTGATGAAAAAGATATTATAAAAGTTAGTCAAGATTTGATTAATCCCCTAATTCAAAGAGTTCATATTAAAAACAAACAAAAATATTTAAAAGATAACGGAATGGATAAAATCGCTCCTCAGGTAAATTTAACATCTGCCAATCAAGTAAATATGGTTAATTTAAATGTCTCTGATGAACAACTGATGGCCATTTCCAGTCGTGGCACATTAGCTTTAGATTTAACCTATATGAAAACCATAAAAAATTACTTTAAAAAATTAGGTAGAAATCCGACCGATATTGAACTTGAGTCAATTGCCCAAACCTGGTCGGAGCATTGTAAACACACGATTTTTACCGATCCGATTGATGAAATAAAAGACGGATTGTTTAAAACGTATATTAAAAAAGCTACTGAAGAAATTAGAAAGAAAAAAGGTCGTAATGACTTTTGTACTTCTGTTTTTACAGATAATTCCGGAGCCGTAAAATTTAATAAAGATTATATAATCTCACATAAAGTTGAAACTCATAATAGTCCGTCGGCCCTTGATCCGTTTGGCGGCGCTATCACCGGCATTGTTGGTGTTAACCGTGATGCCATCGGATTTAATATGGGTGCTAAACCAATTATTAATTACTTCGGATTTTGTTTCGCCGATCCGAATTTAAAATCCCAACTTTTTCGGGATAAAGAAAAAAAACAGCCATTGCTCTCCCCGCGCCGGATTTTAGACGGAGTCGTTGCCGGTGTTAATAGTGGCGGCAACTGTTCTGGTATTCCCACTCCCCAAGGTTTTGTCTATTTTGATAATCATTATCAGGGAAAACCTTTAGTCTTTGTTGGCACGGTTGGATTGATTCCAAAAAAATCTTCATTGGAAAAAAAAGCTCAGCCGGAAGATTATATTGTTATGGTTGGTGGCCGGGTTGGCCAGGATGGTATTCACGGAGCGACTTTTTCCTCTGAAGCTTTGTCTTCCGGCAGTCCGGCCGGAGCCGTTCAGATTGGTGATCCGATTACTCAAAAAAAATTAAGTGATGCGATTGTTAAAGAAGCCCGCGACCTTAAACTTTATCACAGTATTACTGATAATGGTGCCGGCGGACTTTCTTGTTCGGTCGCCGAAATGGCTAAAGAATCAAACGGCTGCTTGGTTAACTTGGAAAAAGTACCTTTAAAATATCCGGGTCTTGAACCCTGGAAAATTTGGATATCTGAATCCCAAGAAAGAATAACTTTAGCTGTACCAAAAAATAAATGGGAAAAATTCTCAGAGTTAATGATTAGCCGTGATGTTGAAGCAACAATTATTGGAGAGTTTAACGATAGTGGCCGCTGCGTCGTCAACTATCATAAAAAAACCATCATGGATATTGATATGGAATTTCTTCACAATGGTCTGCCTGTTCGACCGATGAAAACTACTCCGATCAAATCATTGTTTAAAGAACCTGTTATTCCTCAACAAAAAAATCTCAATCAAATCTTATTATTAATGCTTTCCCGACTAAATATCGCCGGTTTTGAATTTATTTCAAAACAATACGATCATGAAGTCCAAGCCAATTCAGTTATTAAACCACTACAAGGGCCGGGTCAAATAAATGGTGAAACTACGGTTGTTAAACCGATTTTTGACTCTCCTCAAGCCATCGCTTTGTCTCAAGGTCTTTATCCAAGCTATAGTAAAATTGACTGTTACCAAATGGCGGGCGCCAGCATTGATACGGCCATTAGAAATCTTATTGCCTCTGGAGTTGATATTAATAAAATAGCTCTTCTTGATAATTTTTGTTGGTGCAGTTCTAATGATCCAGAAAGACTGTATCAGTTAAAACAAGCCGCTCAAGCTTGTTATGATTTTGCCAAAATTTATGAAACCCCGTTTATTTCCGGAAAAGACAGTATGTTTAATGACTTTAAAGGTTATGATGAAAAAGGCAACCCGATAAAAATATCAATTCCACCAACTCTTTTAATTTCTTCTATTGGAATTATTGAAGATGTTTTGAAAATAATTTCGATTGATATTAAATTTCCCGGTGATCTTATCTATATTCTTGGTGAAACAAAAGATGAACTGGGCGGATCAGAATATTTTTTGATGCACAAATCTATTGGAAATAATACTCCTAAGGTTAATGCTTCAAAAAATAAAAAACTTTATCAGAGTTTTTATCAGGCAGCTAAAAAAAATCTTATCAGTTCGGCGATTAGCATCACTCGAGGCGGTTTGGGAGTCGCTTTAGCAAAAACCGCTCTTTCTGGAAAACTGGGGATTGAAGTTTCTTTGGATAATTTGCCCGGTCAAATTTCCCGTAATGACTTTGCCTTATTTTCCGAAAGTCAAGGTTGCCTATTAGTGACGGTTAATCCAAAAAATAAAGAAATATTTGAAAAAATTATGAAGGGAAATTCGTTTAAACAAATCGGTGAAGTAACAGATAATCAAAAATTTATAATTAAAGGGTTGGGTAATAAAATGATTGTTAATTTAAGTCTTGAAAAGATAGAAAAAGCTTATAGGTCAATGTTTAAAAATTATTGAAATAAAAGCTCGATACCGAAATTTTGTTTTTAATATTTTATGATCAAACCAAAAGCAATAATTCTTTCCGGTTACGGCTTAAACTGCGAAGATGAAACTAAATACGCTTTTGAGTTGGCCGGCGGTCAGGGAAAAATTGTTCACATTAATGACTTGGTTAAAAACAAAAACCAATTAAACGATTATCAAATTATGGCCATTCCCGGCGGCTTTGCTTATGGAGACGATACTGGTTCGGGTAATGCCTATGGTTTAAAATTAAAAAATCATCTCTGGAACAATATTTTAAAATTCGTTAACAAAGATCATTTGATCATCGGTATCTGTAACGGTTTTCAGATTTTGGTTAATTTGGGATTATTACCGGCTCTTGACAAAAAATATGGTGAACGGCAAGTGGCTCTTTTACCTAATGACTCTAATCGTTATACAACCGGCTGGTTTGATTTAAAAATTATCAGCGATACACCCTGGCTGACTGGAATTACAAAAATTTCTCTTCCAATTGCCCATGGTGAAGGAAAATTTTTTGCGTCAGGAGAAATCTTAAAACAATTGAATAAAAAAAATTTAGTGGCCGCAAAATATATCATTAACCCAACCGGCACTTTGGAAAATATTGCTGCTATCACCGATGAAAGCAAAAGAATTTTTGGCCTGATGCCTCATCCGGAGCGGGCGATGTTCTTTACCCAGTTACCAAACTGGTCTTATTTTAAAGAGAAATATTTGCGGGAAGGACCCGCCTTAGTCCCGACTAAATCAGGACTTCGGCGAGGCAAAGAAAAACTTCCAGAATTTGGTCCGGGGTTACAAATTTTTAAAAATGGGGTAAACTATTTTAAATAACAAGATGAATAAACAATATACAATCACCACCCTTGGCAGCCACTCAGCTCTTCAGATTTTAAAAGGCGCTCATGACGAAAGTTTTAAAACTTTAGTCGTTGCTCTTAAAAAACATGTTTCTTTTTACCAGAGATTTTCTTTTATCGATGAAATTATTAGTGTTAATGCTTTTTCGGAATTCCCTGAAATTGAAAAAAAATTAAAAGACAAAAAAATCATTGTTATCCCTCACGGATCTTTCGTCGCTTATCTTGGGATGGAGGGTAATAAAAAAATGACCCTGTCTTATTTTGGCAATAAAAAAGTCCTTGACTTTGAGTTTGATCGAGTTAAGCAGGGAGAATGGTTAAAAAAATCAGGAATAAATACTCCAAAAGAATTTAAAAATATTAATGACGTTGAATTTCCGGTCATTATTAAATCATATGGTGCCGCCGGCGGTAAAGGTTATTTTCTTGTTAACAATCATAAAGATTTAGTCGAAAAAATTCCCTCCTTCGCCAAGGCTTCGGAGGGCAAACAAAAATATATTATCCAACAATATATCGTCGGTGTTCCTCTTTATATTCATTACTTTTACTCACCGCTGACAAAGACTTTAGAAATATTAAGTATGGACAGACGTTACGAAACCAATGTTGATGCTCTGGAAAGAATTCCTTTTAATGTTGATCCAAGCTATGTGGTCGTCGGTAATAGCCCGTTGGTTTTGAGGGAATCAATGCTGCCGGAAGCTTATGAAATGGGAGAAAAAGTCGTTAAAAAATCTCGGGAACTAATTAATTCTCAAGGATTGTTTGGACCTTTTTGTCTGGAAACTATCATAACTCCAGATCAAAAGTTTTATGTGATTGAGATCTCGGCACGAATCGTGGCTGGAACCAATCTTTTCATTGAAGGTTCCCCTTATGCCGATTTACTTTATAATGAACCAATGAGCACAGGCCGAAGAATCGCGAGAGAAATTAAAAACTCAATTAAAGAAAATAGACTAAAAGAGATTTTGGATTAAAATTTTTATAGGTGTCACGAAGAGAAAAGGTTCCCCGAGAAGCGGATTTCCGAGATATTCGGAAGAGCCTCGCAGGGGAATAGTTGTCTCGAGTGACAGAATCTATAAAAATTATATATGGACATAAAACAAATTTTAAAAACTTATAGTCTTTCTAATCTTACAATCGCCACCCTTGGAAGTCATAGTGCTCTTGATGTTTGCCGTGGAGCAAAAAATTTAGGATTTAAAACTTTAGTCATCTCTGAAAAAGGCCGGGAAAAAACCTACGAAAAATATTATAAAACGAACGGGAAATTAGGCTGTGTTGATGAAACTATAATACTCAACAAATTTTCCGATTTATTGAAACCGGAAGTTCAAAAAAAATTGTTGGATAAAAATTCTGTCTTTGTTCCCAATCGTTCTTTTGAAGCCTATCTTAACTTTGACTATCAGGCGATTGAAAATGATTTTAATGTTCCGATCTTTGGCAACCGTTATCTTTTGAAAATTGAAGAACGCGGTCGGGCTGAAAACCAATATTATCTTCTGGAAAAATCCGGGATTAACTATCCAAAACAGTTTAACAATCCAAAAGAAATTGATTGTTTGTGTTTGGTAAAAGTTCAAGAAAAAAAACGCGTTTTTGAAAGAGCTTTCTTTTTGGCCGAAAACTATCAAGATTACCAATCACAGGTTGAACAAAAATTAAAAGATGGAGTGTTTTCGGAAGAACAACTTAAGCAAGCAGTCATTGAAGAGTTTGTCGTCGGCGTTCAGGTCAACTTTAATTTTTTCTATTCCCCTATTTCCGATCGACTGGAATTATTAGGAACTGATATGCGCAGACAAACCAATATTGAAGGCTTGCTCAAGATCCCTTCATCATATCAAACCGAGGTTTCAAAAAAAATTAATATTAAATATGAAGAGGCAGGTCATATTGCCGTGACCGTCCTTGAATCAATGTTGGAAAAAGCATATGATCTAGGAGAAAGATTTGTAAAAACCAGTCAAAAATTATTTTCACCGGGAATTATCGGTCCTTTTGCGCTGCAAAGTATCATCACCGCTGGACCACCGAAAAAAGATATTGTTGTCATTGATATTTCTCCCCGGATGCCTGGATCACCTGGAATAACCGCTACTCCTTACAGTAACTATCTCTATGGACAACCGGTTTCGGTCGGCCAAAGAGTGGCTATGGAAATAAAAGAGGCGATAAAATTAAATAGTTTTGCTAAAATATTGTCATAATATAATTAGATATTAGAAATTAGTAATTAGAAATTTATATAATGACTAACTTCGATTTCTCCACTTATCTTTCTCCCTTAACCTGGCGATACGGATCTGACGAGATGAGAAAAATTTTCAGTGAAAAACATAAATATGAACTCTGGCGGAAAATTTGGATTGCTTTAGCCGAAGCCCAACATCACGCAGGCCTTGTAAGTCGCGAAGAATTGGATGATTTAAAAAAAAATGAAAAAAATATTGATATTGAAAAAATTTTTGAATTGGAAAAAGACACTAAACATGATGTGGTGGCCGCGATTCATGAGTTTGATGGCAAAGCAAAAATTGGCGGCGGGAAAATTCATCTGGGAGCCACCAGTATGGATATCGTTGACAACGCCGATATGATTAGAATTCAGGAGGCTTTATTAATTGTTGAAAAAAAAGTTGTTGTTATTTTAAAACTACTCTCCGATAAAATTGAAGAGTATTCAGATTTTCCTTGCTTAGGATACACTCATTTACAACCGGCTGAACCGACGACGGTCGGTTATCGACTGGCCTTTTATGCCCAGGACTTATTAACTGCTCATGAATTTATCCAGTTTGTCAAAAAAAATATTAAAGGGAAAGGAATGAAGGGAGCGGTTGGCACGGCGGCCAGTTATCAGGAACTTTTAAAAAATAAATCGATGAATGTTGACGAACTGGAAACAACGGTTATGAAAAATTTAGGAATCGAATCAGTTTTAATTTCCGGTCAGGTTTATCCCCGTCTTTATGATTTTTTGGTTTTAAATAGTTTAGTGATGGTGACAGCGGCATTATCAAAATTTGCTGGCGATCTTAGGATTCTCCAATCACCGCTTTACGGCGAATGGTCGGAACCTTTTAGAAAAAAACAGGTTGGGTCATCGGCCATGCCTTTTAAAAAAAATCCCATCAGTAGTGAAAATATTTGTTCTCTTGCGCGTTTTGTTGCCGCACTTCCTCAAACAGCCGGCGAAAATGCAATTCTATCATATTTGGAAAGAACTCTTGATGATTCCGCTAACAAAAGAATTGTTATTGCCGAAGCTTTTTTGACAACCGATCAGATTTTGATGACCGCCGAAAAAATTATTAACGGTTTAGTCATCAATAAGGAAAGAATTAGCTTTAATTTGAATCAGTACGCTTCTTTTGCCGCCTCAGAATCTATAATTTTAGAGGCTGTTAAAAATGGAGCAGACCGCCAGGAAATGCACGAAATCTTAAGAAATATTTCCATGATTGCTTGGGCTGTAATTCAAAAAGGTAAAGAAAATCCGATGATGAAATTATTGCTCGCCAATAAATTAATCAGTCGATATTTAAATAAAAATCAACTGGAAAAATTAATGGAAGTTGAAACTCACATCGGTGATGCCCCGGAAAGAGCAAAACAATTGGTTAAAATTATAAGAAAAATATGAAAAACGTAACTGTCTCAGTAATTATGGGAAGTGATTCTGATTTACCAATCATGAAAGAAGCTCTTGATGTTTTAAACGATTTTGGTGTCGGAAATGAAGTTCTGGTTTTATCAGCTCACCGGACATTTGAGGCAACGAGAGAATATGTAATGTCAGCTGAAAATAAAGGTATAAAAGTTATTATTGCCGGAGCCGGTGGGTCCGCTCATCTCCCTGGTGTCATTGCTGCCATGTTTCCACTACCGGTCATTGGTGTTCCGATTAAAACTAAATCTTTAGACGGGCTTGATTCATTACTGTCAATCGTCCAAATGCCGCCGGGAATTCCGGTTGCAACTGTTGGAATTAACGGTGCAAAAAATGCCGGACTTTTGGCGGTTCAAATTCTTTCAACTTCTGATCAAACATTAGCAAAGAAATTGAGTGATTATAAAACTAAACAAAAAGATTCCGTCTTGGCAAAAACCGAAAAATTAAAAACTTTGGGTTATAAAAAATATTTACACTCTCAACGCTTATAACGTTTCGAGTATAAATCTCTCTAAGCTAATTTTATTAATAAAATTAGCAAGAGAAATTAAGAAGTTTTTAAAAAATAATATGGTCACAGAAAAAGTGATACTTAAATCTCTTCCAAAAGTTTTAAAAACTATCAATCTTCCCCTGGGGAAGAAACTTCAGGGAAAAGTCCGTGATATTTATTTTAAAAACAAAAAAAGAATTTTAATCACGACTGATCGCCAGTCAGCTTTTGACGTTATTTTAGGTTGTATTCCTTTTAAAGGCGCTGTTTTAAATCAACTGTCCGCTTTTTGGTTTAAAAAAACCAAACATATTGTTGATAATCATCTTTTAGACGTTCCTGACCCAAATGTTTCGGTCACCAAGAACTGCGAACCAATTCAAGTTGAGATGATTGTCCGTGGATACATCTCCGGCGTCACCGGGACTTCTATTTGGTACTCTTACGAAAAAGGAGAAAGATTAATTTATGGATTAAAATTTCCTGATGGTTTAAAGAAAAATCAAAAACTTCCGGAACCAATAATTACTCCAACTACTCATCCGTTGGTCGGTGCCACCGGTCACGATGAGAGATTAACCAGAGAACAGATTATTGGCAAAAAAATTGTCAGCAAAAAACTTTATGAACAGATGGAAAAAACGGCTTTGGCCTTATTTAAATATGGAACTAAACTTTGCCTCTCTAAAGGACTAATCTTAGTTGATACCAAATATGAATTTGGAATTTATAACGGTAAACTGACTTTGATTGATGAAATTCACACTCCTGATTCTTCAAGATTTTGGATTGCTAAGACTTATGAGCAAAGATTAAAAAAAGGTTTAGAACCGGAAAACTTTGATAAAGAATTTTTAAGACTTTGGTATGTGAAACGGGGTTACCGAGGTGACGGTCCTCCGCCGCCAATGGCCAAAGAATTAATCGTCGCCGTTGCCCAAAGATACATCGCAGTTTACGAAAAACTCACCGGAAAAAAGTTTAAAGCCTTTAAATATCCGATTGAAGAAAGAACCAAGAAGAATTTAAAAAAGTATTTTTAATCTGCTACCCATTACACAACCTCGGAGATTGAATGTGGATTATTGAATAGTTATATTAAATTTTATATTCAATGCACGAGCGACGCGCTCAAGAAGAGAGATTGATGGTTTACTATTCATTCCCTCTAATCTAGAAATAACCGCTTGACCAGTATTGGCTTTTTTAGCCAATTCTTCTTGAGTGATATTTTGTTTTAATCTCGCTCCGATCATCTGACGAGCAATTTGGAATTGAGGTTCCAACTCATCTGAAAGACGTTTATATTCAGGATCTTTCATTAATCCCTTTTCCCAATCTTCAAAAGAGATCAGTTTTGGTTTATTAAATTTTTTCATAGTTGTTCTTTATATCTTTTAACAGCTAACTTTAATTCTTTTATGGGTATTTTTTGAGTTTTTTTATAATAAATATTGGTAATGATAATTCTATCTTTTATTCTTCCGAATAAAATTCTGTACCTGTCTACTCTAAGCTCCCAAATAAGATTATTTATTTTTTTCAAATATTTCTCCGGCAGAGAAAAGTTATAATCCAAAAATAATCTTATCGTTTTTGTGATCTTTATATTATCTGCGGTTGATAATTTTTTTAAAAAACCATCAACCCTAAGGTCTTTAAAAACTCTCATAATCATTTTATGATAAATTTATCATAATGTCAAATGTTAATTAATTTTAAATATAGAGGTTTATTTTGTCTACTGCTTATAACCTACAAGAATGTCATTCTAGATTGATGTAGCAATTAAAAATTGATGAAGTATATATTATAAATTTAGGCACGGACTTGCAGGCTTTCTTTTTCAAAGATGATATTTTTTGGTTCAATGATGACTTTCTTTTCGCCCGATTCAACAATCCCGCAGTTATAAGCTTTTATTTCTAACTTCTTAGCCATATTTATTACTTGACTGACTTCCTTGGCAGGAACAAAAATTGCAAAACCAGCACCCATATTCAAATTTCCATAGGCTTCTTTATTATCGAGTTTTCCCTGTTCAATAATAAATTTTAAAACTTCAGGAACCGGTGGGAGATCGATTATCCGGTAAGTCAATGACTTCCGATGTCTCATTAATTTTCTCCAACCATGACCGGTAATGTTAACCATATAATGTATGTCTATATTATTTTTCAATAAATCCTCAACTAATTTCGCATAAATTATTGTTGAAGTCAGCAAGGCTTCTCCATAAGTTTTTTCCCTATCGATTTTAGTTAGATAACTTTCCGGTAAACTTTTTGCAATTTTTCTGGCCAAAGTTAGACCGTTTGCGTGTATACCGCTGCTTTCAAATAAAATTATTTTATCACCTGGCTGTAATTTTTCACCCAAACACAAATTCTTTTTCGGATTAATGATTCCAAAACAGGCACCGGCTAAATCAATTGCCCCTTTGTTAATAATTCCTAACAAAACTGGAGTTTCCCCACCGCCCCAAACGGCGCCACTATCTTGACTGGCTTTAGTCCAACCCAAAACCAAATCATCGGCTCTTTTTTTGTCTTTAAACCAGTCCGAAGAACCGGTCGCCCAGTAAGCCATCAGAGTCACTGGCTTAGCCCCAACCGTAATTAAATCATTAACAATCATGGCCACTGTATCATAAGCTAAACTATCATAATAAGTTTTACCCGTTAAGGGATACATTTCATCGGCAATTAAACTTTTTGTCCCGAGTCCCTCAACCACTGATGCAAAATAAAATTCTCCAACATCAACCACATGAGCCGACTCTCCCCGACTCGCAGCAACTTCTTGATAATTTTTAGAAAGATTGTTACTGGTTTTTTCCCCAGACATTTGAGCAATTCTTTTTAAGTAGTCAATCGCTTCGTAATTAACCCCTGATTGTTTGTAGGTTAATTTATTTGTAGTACTCATCTAATTTTTATTGTAGACTCTCTACGTCAGCTCCAATATCTTTTAAGTCTGCCTCAACACTTCCTATATTAATATCACTTGGGTTGCTTGACTCAACTGCTGAAGGCGTTATTACAATATCTTCCTTCATGTTTGTTGAGGGAGAAATATTGGGAGTTGTGCTTGGTAATATTTTCTTTTGATTTATTGAAAATAAAATGTACCCACCGATAATCAGAGCAATAATTGCTAAAATAACTATGAGAGTTAACAATATTATATTTGATGAAGATTTCTGAGTTGGTTGACTTTCTGGTTGAGTTGAATTAGGTGTTATATTTGGTTGATTATTTGCTTGAGCTGGTTGAGTTGGATCCATATTTTATGGTGTAATTTTTTCTAATGTTCCCGCTGCTTTATAAGCAGCAACGACTGCTTCTTTTGCTTTAACTAGTGACTCTTGAGCATTCTTTAAATCTTGACTTAAGGTATCGTACGACGCCTTAACTGATTGCCCAAGATTTTCTTCATCAGTTATTGTGAAAGCGTAATCTTTTGCCGCTTGTTCTTCAACGACTGCCAAGGCTGCGCTGATTGTTGTTTTTGCTGTGGTTATTAGAGCCTCTACCGTTGAAACGTCAATACCTTTTTCTTTTGCCTGAGCCGTTCTTTCTTCAAGTTTATTAATATGTTCTGTCAACTTTTCCAAAGCTTTTGTCATTCGAGCTGTCTGATTTTTATTGACGGTTGACATGCGATTGTCAATTTTTTCTGTCAAAAACTTTTTTCTTTCATCTCTAATTGATTTAATTTTTTCTTTAAAATCTTCTCTTTTCACTTTAAAATCTTCCCTCATTCCTTCTATCTTTGTCTTTCTTACTTCTCTTTCCGCTTGTAAAGTCTCTCTAAATGTTTCTCTTTTCTCTTTTTGTTCTAAAATATTTTCTTTTATGTTCTGCCTTGTATTTTGAACTTCTTTTATTAAATTTTTATTTATTTCTATCCGCTCTTTCGTATTGTCTTGTCTTTCTTTTATTATTGCCTGCCTCTTTTCTCCTATGTCAACCTGACCCGTTGGCGATTCTGCTTTTGTTAATGAAGGACTAAAAACTAATAAGCTAAATATTACCAGTAACGCGATTTTTAATTTCATAGTTCAAAGATACAAAAAAATTAAATCCTTGTCAATCTCATTAAACATTCCTCTTTTCCCAATACTTCCATCGATTCGTTTAATGGTGGGGAAATTTTTTTGCCGGTAATAACCAAGCGCATATCCATAAAAAACTGGGAATTTTTTATTTCTAGTTTTTTAGCTAAATTAACCAACGCTTCCCCAATTATATTTGCTTTCCAATCAATAACTTTTTCCAGTTCGGCATAAACTTTTTTAAAAAATTCTTTTTTACCTGTTAAATCAACTTCATGCTTTTCCGGAGCTTTGAAAAAGAACTCGCACAACGGTAAATAATCAGAAAGTTTCTTAATTCTTTCTTTTATTAACGGAATAGTTTTTTTAACTAAATCTTTATCTAAGTTTTTATCCTGATAAAATTCTAAAATTTTTTCGTTTAATATTTCTTGTTTCATGTTCCTTATATAAATGCCGTTGATCCAATCCAATTTTTGTAAATCAAACCTTGCTCCCTGAGAACCTATTTTTTTAATGTCAAAAAGTTTGATAAATTCATTAATATCATATATTTCTTTTCCACCTTCATAAAACCAAACTAAGTTAGCCAAATAATTTAAAATTGCTTCAGGTAAATAACCAAGATCACGGTAATAATCAACTGATGCATGACTATATCTTTTTGAAAGTTTTCCTTTTCCATCACTATTTAAGATTAGCGGTAAGTGCCCATGTTCCGGAATCTTCCAACCAAAAAATTCATATAAAAGAACATGTTTTGGAGTTGAAGGCAACCATTCTCGGCCACGAAAAATATGAGTGATCTCCATTAGATGGTCATCGACGACCACTGCCAGATGATAGGTGGGAAAACCGTCAGCCTTCATAATCACTTGATCGTCCAAGGTTTTACTCTCAAACTTCACCTTCCCAACTATCATATCATTGAGAACGATTGTCTGACCATCCGGAACCGCCATACGGATAACAAACGAGGTTTTATTTTTTAATTTTTCCTCAACTTCTTCTTTTTTTAAGTTTCGGCAATGTTTGTCATACATCGGGTTCATTTTTTTTGCTTGTTGTTCTTTTCTCATTTCATCAAGCCTTTCTTTGGTACAAAAACAGTAGTAAGCATGTTTTTTTTCTATCAGTTCTTTGGCATATTTTTTATAGATAGGCAGTCTTTCCGATTGTCTATATGGTGCAAATGGACCCCCAACCTTTGGACTTTCATCGGGATTCAACCCAAACCATTCCAGCGATTTATAAATCACCTCTTCGGAGCCAGGGACAAATCTTGCCCGATCAGTATCTTCTAGTCTCATGATAAATTTACCGTTATTTTGTTTTGCATAGACGTAGTCAAAAAGGACTTGATAGATTGTGCCAATATGAGGAAACCCCGTTGGGGAAGGAGCAATTCTGGTTCTGACCATATCCAAGAATTATATAATATCAACATTCACCGCAACAACCAACTATACCTTGAAAATTTTCTTCAACTTTTTTCCAGTCTAAATTTTCAAAAAAGGCATCTATATAACTACCCCGGTTGACTCCATAATCAATAAAATAAGCATGTTCATATGTGTCCAAAGCCACCAACGGTTCAACTTTCCACATCGAATAAGTATTTTGAGAATCACCCAGATAGTTGACTAATCTTTTTTCTTGATAGTTCCAGCCTGTCCAAACCCAACCACGAGCTGAAATACCGGTGGCTTTCAAATCTTTTTTAAAAGCATCAAATGAACCGAAATCCTTTTCAAGCTGTTTTAATAATTCACCAGCTGGCAGACCACCTTTTTCCCCCAGATGAGAAAAATAAATTTCATGATTAACTACTCCACCCCAAGCAAAAGATAGTTCGGTTTTGAGTTCTCGAATGACTGAATAAACTTGATTGGCTTTTGCGTAGTCCTTATCTTTTAAAGCGGCTAGTTTTTCCTGAATCTCATTATACTTATTAATATAACCCGAATACAACTTTAGGTGCTCTTCAACGGTTTTTTTGGAAATACCCTTCATTGATAAAATCTTTTCTGAAAACTTTTTTACTTCCAGTTTTATAACTTTCATAAAATTAAAAAATAAATTTATAACTAATTTATTCTACTACTAATTTACCTTTCATTCCAGAATGTCCTTCGCCACAAAAAACCGAACAAAAAAAGGAAAATTCGCCTTTTTTATCAGCAATAAATTCAACCACAACTTCTTTTTCCGGTTCCAAATTTTCATTGACATTAAAATCAGGTAAGCTAAAACCATGAGTAACGTCAATACTTTTTATTTTTAGCCTTACCTTGTCTCCCTGTTTAACATTTATGGTAGACGGATCAAACTGCCATTTTTTAGCAATCATGGAAAATTCTTTAACCGGTGTCGTCGTTGATTCCTCTTTCATCGCAGGTTTTTTTTGATTAAGAAAAAACACTCCTCCGATTACGAAAAAAACGATTAGTACCAACAAAAAATATTTATTCATTTTAACTTATATTAAATTAGTAATAGTTAGATATTAAACTAATTACGTACTTGTGTCAAGTAGATCCGGTCTTTTTTTATGAGTTTCTTCAAGCGCTTGCTCCTCCTGCCATATTTTAATCTTTTTAGGATCACCCGATAATAAAACCGATGGAACTTTCTTGTTGTCAAAGATCTCCGGCCTAGTATATTGTGGATACTCTAATAATTTTTTACCATTGATGTTAAAAGTTTCGTTTTTGATAGCTTCTGCTTTTTTCAAAACTCCCGGAATAAGCCTGACAATCGCGTCGGTTATTGCGGCCGACGTAATTTCTCCTCCGGTCATAATAAAATCCCCCAGGGAAACTTCTTCGTCAATATAATTTAAAACTCGTTCATCTACTCCTTCATAATGTCCGGCAATGATGATCAGGTGATCTAATTTTGAATATTCAAGCGCTTTTTGTTGATTAAACTGTTTTCCTTTTGGACTTGCCAAAATAACTTTTGAATTTTGAATTGTATTTTTGACTTTTGACTTTTGACTTTTGACTTTTTGTAATGCTTTATGAACTACATCTACGCGAATGACCATCCCCGCTCCTCCCCCATACGGCCGGTCATCAACCGTTCCATAATTATCAATAGCAAAATCTCTTAGATTAATTATTTCTATTTCAACCAATTTTTTATCCTGGGCGCGCTTGATTATGCTCTCTTCAAAAAACCCGGAAATCATTTTAGGAAATAAGGTCAATATGGTTATTTTCATAGTAGAATTATAGCAATATGAAAACAGTTATTCTTAAGTTTATCCGTTTTTATCAAAAAACCAGATTTTTTCATGGAGCCATTGCCAGACAATTATTTTTGACCGACCAAGTCTGCCGTTTTACTCCCACTTGTTCGGAATATACTTATCAAGCGGTCGAAAAATACGGAAGCATTAAAGGATTATTTTTAGGTTTAAAAAGAATTATCCGTTGTCATCCGTGGTCCAAAGGAGGATATGACCCTATAAAATAATTTAAGATTTGATATGAAAAAAATTGTTGTTTTTCTTTTTTTTGTTTTGATTTTTTTAATAAGTTTTTTTCCCATTAAGGATACTGATTTTGGCTGGCATTATCGATGCGGTAAAGAGTTTTTAACTTCCGATTCATTATGTATTAAGAATAATTTTTCATATTTTTTACCAAATTACCACTCTTACTATTCCGGACATTTATACGATATTATTATCGCTTTTATCTATGACCATTGGGGGTTTTTAGGAATAAGTTTTATCGGATCTATTATCTTCACTTTAACTGCTTTAATCTTTATAAAACTAATAAATAATATAAAACTGAGTTTCTTAACTTATTTTATTTCTTTTGTTTTATCTTATTCTGTCCTGAGTTTGGGATTTAGGCCACAAATTATTACCTATTTATTTCTTTTAATTTTGCTTTGGATATTAGAATCAAAAAATAGAAAGTTGTTTTTCTTAATTCCGATTTTGTTTTTATTCTGGGTAAATTTACATATTGGTTTTTTTATCGGATTATTCATATTAATTTTCTTTATTTTTTATGAAAATAAGTATTTTAATCTAACTCAAAAACTGCTAATTATTTTTATTTCATTTTTAACAACATTAATTAATCCGTTTGGAATAAATGTCTATCGGGAGATTTTTAATCATCTCACCTCTCCACTTGGTCAGATGATTGCTGAATGGGTTAAACCTCCACCTTTTTATTTATTTTTAATTTCCTTTTTCACCATTATCGGATTAATTGATATCATGAAACGAAAGCCTTTTAATTTTTTTTATTTATTATTTTTAATTTTTTTCAGTCTTTTATCTTTAAACGCTCTAAGAAATTTACCTTTTTTTTACCTGATATTTTTCTACGTTACGCGAGATTCATTTAAAAAATTTAGGATTTTAAGATTGATTCAATCCGAAGTACTTGTTCCTATTTTATGTTCAATAATTATTTTTATTCTTATTGTTTATGTTCCCATAACAATAAAATTTGATACTTCGTGGACTGAATATTGTCAAAAGGGTCAAATTCCATATCCCTGTCAAGCAATAAAAAAATTTCCTCAATTAATTGGTAATGTTTTCAATACTTATGAATGGGGTGGATTTTTGATTTGGCAGAAACCCAACGTCAAAGTATTTGTTGACGGAAGAATGCCGGCATGGCATGATGAAAACGGGAAGAGCCCGTACCAGGTTTTCTTAAGCATAATCCAAACGCAACCCAGATGGAACGAAAAATTAAATAAATTAAAAACTAATTATCTTTTAATTACTAATGGCACTTTTCTTGATCTTTTATTACAAAAAGAGTCAACTAAATATAATTGGCGCGAAGTTTACCGCGATGATGTTGCTGTGATATATAAAAATTGTTTATTTTCCTTCTCTTGCTTGTGATACTTTTTTAGCTCGAGAAAGAAGAGTTTCTTGAGCGGTTGTAACATTTTCCGGTTTTCCCATCCAGGCAAGTAGCGCTTCTTGCTGTAACGCTCTCCCAAAAGAATAACTTAACTGCCATGGCAAACCAGGATACATAGCGTTCATAGTTTTTAAATACTCTGTTGATTGATCAGGTGTTAATCCCCCTGATAAAAAGACAATTCCGGGAACTTCTGTAGGAACGGCCGTCTTTAATGTTTTAACAGTTAAACGAGCTATTTCTTCTGCGGTTGCCTGATTTGGTGATTTTTTTCCTGGAAGGACCATGTTAGGTTTTAATAACATACCATCAAGCTGCACTCTAAACTGTTTTAACCAATAAAATACATCTTTGAGAACCAGGGCAGTCACTTCTTTACTCCTGCTAATATCATGATTACCTTCTAAAACTAATACTTCCGGTTCAACAATAGGAACCAGTCCAACTTTCTGGGAAAGGAAAGCATACTCTGCCAGTCCAATAGAATTTACCGTAATTGCCACGGGTGTTGGCATCTTTTCACCAACTTTATAAACCGCTCTCCATTTAGTAAAAGTGGCTCCCATATTTTTATATTCCAATAATCTTTCCTCCAGTTTATCCAAACCCTGGGTAAAGGTTTCTTCCTGTTCGTTAATTTTAACCACGCCGCCATCAACCTTAATACCAGGATGAATATTTTTAGATTTAAGCAAATCGGCAATCATCTTACCGTTTGGCAAAGACTGTCGAAGAGTTTCATCAAACAATATCACCCCGCTGATTGCTTCTTCAATTCCTTGTGAACCGACCATTATTTCTCTCCACATTGAACGATTTTCCGGATTGGCTTCAACTCCAATTGCATCTAATCGTTTCTTCATTGTTCCCGTACTTTCATCAGCCGCTAATATCCCTTTTTTAGGGGCAACTAACTCGTGAGCAACTTTAGTCAATATGTTTTCAGCCTTTTGAGAAATAATCATATATTTAAAATATAATTAATAACCAAAAATATTTTATCACTATTAAGTAAACAAATACAAGTTTATGGACAATAAGAAATCTACCTTGACAACAGATAAGAAAACAGTTATTATTTGAATAGTTGTTCAAATACCATGAATAAATACAAGCAGATTAAGAAAGAACTAAGAAATAAGAAAGAACTGGTTGCTTGTGCGCAGCAACTGGGGGTTGTTGGTGACACCACAAGACTTAAGATTTGTTATCTCCTTTGTCATTATCCAGAGGTTTCCGTTGGTGAAATGGCAGAAATCCTAGATACTTCTATCTCCGTTGTTTCCCATAGCGTGAAGAAACTTTTAGAGTTGGAGCTGGTGACAAGGAGAAAAGAAGCACAAACGGTCTACTATTCTCTAACTGATAACAATTTTATAAAAACTCTTAAAAGTTTTATCACCTGAAATGCAGCAGATTATACATGCCACAAAAACTATTCTTTCAAAAAAAGGTTATCTTTTTAGCTTTATTATTTTGACTGTTCTTTCATTTGCTCTTTTTATCTTTCTTCAAGTTTGGACAATCCTAGGAAACAGTCTTTCTTTTCAACTCCAAGTCTTAACTTTTTCAAATTACATACTTATGGATATTCTTTCTATCTTGGTTGCTTTATTTGTGACGATGCAGGCTTTCATCTTCAGAAATGCCTACTCTGCGCAAACAAAGCTGGCAAGTGTAGGGAAAGGTGGGACAGTAGGTTATCTGGGTGTTTTTGCTGCAGTTTTGGGAACTGCAACCTGTGCGTCTTGTCTTATTGCCTTATTTGGTTTTTTAGGTTTTGGCAGTATTGTTTTTCTTCTTAAAAATCAATGGTGGGTTGTTTCTTTCGCAATCATTCTTCTTCTTGTATCTTTATACTTTTCCTCCCGCAAGGTAAATGGAGTATGTGAAAGTTGTCGTGTAGAGAAAGAACAACTTAAATAATATCTATGGAAAATTTTAATTTAATTATTATTGGCGGTGGTGCCGGAGCGTTTGCGGCTGCAATTAAAGCGAATGAATTGAAGGCTAAAACTCTGCTGATAAACAAAGGGCTTCCTTTAGGTGGTACTTGTGTTAATGTTGGCTGTGTTCCATCAAAAACCCTTCTTTGGGCAGGTGAGGTGATGCATCTTACCAAAAATTATAATATTCCAGGTCTTGATATTGAAGTTAAAAACTTTGATTTTGCCCAAGTTGTTCAACATGAGCTCGATTTAGTTGAAAAACTCAGAGCAGAGAAATATGAGAAAGTGCTTGCTGGTTTAGAGAACATTACTCATATAGAAGGAAAAGCTACATTTCTTTCTCAAACAGAGATTGAAGTTAATGGACAGAAATACACTGCTAAAAATTTTGTTATTGCTGCTGGATCAACTGCAACAATTCCACAAATTGAGAATATACAAGAAGTGGGATTCCTAACCCATATTGAGGCTTTGAAATTAAAACAACAGCCAAAAGAACTCATTGTAATAGGAGCGGGACCAGTAGGACTTGAATTTGCACAAATGTATGCGCGCTTTGGAACAAAAGTAACCATTCTTCATAGAAGTTCTTCTATCTTCCGAGGAGAGAAAGAATTGATAACTCGTTTATCAGAAATTCTCAACAATGAAGGGATAACCATTAAGACAGGAATTCAAGTACAATCAGCGCGGAAAGACGGAGATAAAAAGGTTATTTCTTATCTTGTTGAAGGAAAACAGGAGGAGGTATCAGGAGATGAAATCTTACTTGCCGTTGGGAAAACCCCAAACACACAAGACCTAAGTCTCAATAAGGCTGGTGTTGAAGTTGATGAGAAACAAGCAATCAAAGTAAATCCACAGTTTCAAACCTCTCAATCTCATATTTATGCGGTTGGAGATATTATTAATGCTCCACTTCGTCTTGAGACAACTGCCGGACGAGAGGGAACATTGGCGGCAGAAAACGTCCTAAAAGATACGCAAAACAGCATTGACTACAATACGGTTCCTTGGACTATTTTTACTGATCCGCAACTAGCAGGTGTAGGACTTACTGAAGAACAAGAAATGAAGCAGATAGGAAGATGCTTTTGCCGTACTGTTTCTTTTGCAGACGTTCCAAAGGCTCTTATTATTGGTAGAACGAAAGGTTTAATCAAAATGGTTGTCCATCCTGATACTAAAGTAATTTTGGGCGTCCATATCCTTGCTCCTAATGCCGGTGAGTTAATTGCAGAAGCAATGATGCTTATAAAGAATAAAAATACAATTGCTGATGTAGTCAATTCCTTACCAATGTTTCCAACTTTATCTGAAGCAATTAAAATCGTCGCTTTATCATTTACCAATGATATTACAAAACTTAGTTGCTGCGTTTAATGGGTATAGAGTTTTGGTATTGAGTTAAATTATTTAGTATCATAAGATACTATGAAACCTGGCAATTTAAAGACAAAAATATTTCTTGATAGCGGCGACCCTCAAGAAACACAAGAAGCACTAAATATTTTAGGTTACCTGGATGGGCAAACGACCAATCCTACTCTCATCTCAAAAAATCCTCAAGCAAAAGAACGATTAGAAAGAGGCGATAAATTTACAAAAGAAGAAATTTTTACGTTTTATAAAAAAGTCATCAAAGAAATTTCGGCATTGATACCCGAAGGATCTATCTCCATTGAAGTCTATGCTGATGCAAAAACTTCCGCAGATGATATGTATATACAAGGAAAAGAAATGTTTTCCTGGATTCCAAATGCTCACATAAAATATCCTATAACATCTCCGGGGTTATCAGCCGCGAAGCGGTTAATACGGGAAGGGATGCGAGTCAATATGACACTCTGTTTTTCTCAGGAACAGGCCGCGGCCGTTTATGCGGCTACAAAAGGTGCCAAAAAAGGAGATGTTTTCGTATCACCTTTTGTAGGCAGACTTGATGACAAGGGAGAAAACGGTATGGATTTGATTACAAATATATTAAGGATGTATAACGGCGGGGATGGACATGTGGAGGTACTCACGGCCAGCGTTCGGTCACTTGAGCATTTTCTCTATGCGCTAAATTTAGAAAGCAATATTATTACGGCCCCGCTATCAATATTAAAAGAGTGGAAAGAGGCGGGAATAATTATCCCGAGATTAAAAACTATTGAATACTTAAAAATTGCAATATCAAAACCCTGGACAGGATATAATATTGCTCATGAATTAACGGAAAAAGGCATTAAAAAATTTTCAAATGACTGGAATGAACTCATTAAATAAAAATATACCAACAATAATTATAGTTTTAGGGGCGACCGGGGACTTGATGAAGAAAAAGATTGTCCCGGCCCTTTTTAACCTCTATGAAGATAAGAAGTTACCAAAACTGTTTCATATTATCGGATTTTCGAGACGAAAATTTTCACCCTCCGATTTTAGGGAATATCTAAAAAGTATTTTGGATAAAAAATCTGACATATCTTCGTTCCTCATGATGTTTTCTTACCAAAGCGGGCAACTGGAAAAGGCTGGGGATTATAATAATTTATCCGCCGTTCTTGGAAGAATCGATGGAGAATGGAAAGCCTGTTCTAATAAGTTATTTTACCTGGCTGTTTCTCCGGCCATGTATGAGCCAATACTGGAAAACTTGTCATCTTCCGGATTAACAACTCCTTGTTCTCCGGAGGAAGGATGGACAAGAATTCTTGTAGAAAAGCCTTTTGGAAAAAACTTAAAAACGTCCGAAGACCTCGACAAACTTTTGTCCTCACTGTTTAAAGAGGAACAAATTTATCGGATTGATCACTACCTTGGAAAGGATATGCTTCAGAATATATTGCAGTTCCGCTTTTCAAATAATCTTTTTGAAGATTCATGGAATAATAAATGTATCGAGAAAGTTGAAATCAGGTTACTTGAAAAAATAGGGGTTGAACAGCGCGGAAACTTTTATGATGGGCTGGGAGCTTTACGTGATGTTGGCCAAAATCATCTTTTGCAAATGCTGGCGCTTATTACTATGGAACGTCCGGAATCTTTTACTGCCAAAGTTATTCGTGAAGAGCGGGCCAATATCCTTGAAATGTTAAATCGTTATCACTTAAGGGAAATAAAAAAGTACTCTTTCCGTGGCCAGTACGACGGATTTAAATCTATAAAAGGCGTCTCTCCAAATTCAACAACGGAGACTTATTTTAAGATTCGTGCTTACCTTAAAGGCCAAAGGTGGAATGGTGTCCCTTTTATTCTTGAAAGCGGAAAACGGATGGGTTTATCCAAGAAAGAGATCGTGATTATCTTTAAGCATCCAACTCCATGCCTTTGCCCACCAAATATACATTATAAAAATAGGATTGTATTCCGCTTAGAGCCGGAAGAAAAAATTGTCATGACACTTTTTGCAAAAAAGTCGGGACTCGAGAATAAGATTGAGGAACGGACTGTTCAATTTCTATACAAAAGCACTAATTCATCGGTTCAATATGTAGAAGCTTACGAAAAACTTCTATTTGACGCGATTCTTGGTGATCAGACATTATTCGCCAGTACGAAGGAAATTGCCGCGATGTGGAAATTTACCGATCCGATTGTTGCGGCTTGGAATAAGAATGTCGTTCCGCTCGTAAGATACTCTCCTGACAGGACAGAAATAAGTGAGAAAGCAAGATATATTGAACAAGATGATAATTTAGGAGTGACTCTAAACAAAAATGTCGGCATTATTGGATTGGGAAAAATGGGGTCTGGAATCGCCTTACAACTTGTGGAAAAAGGTTGGAATGTCTTTGGATATAATCGAACGGAATCTGTGACAAAAAATCTCGAACAGTCTGGTTTAAAAGGAAGATACAGCATTGAGTCACTGATAAAATCATTGCCTACCCCAAGAATTGTCTGGCTCATGCTTCCGGCCGGATCGGTGATAGACGATATGTTAAATTTACTTATACCACTGCTTTCCAAGAAAGACTTAATAATAGATGGTGGAAATTCCTTCTATAAGGACTCCATTAAAAGGAATAGTCTTCTTAAGTCCCGCCATATAAGATTTATGGATATTGGTGTTTCAGGCGGTCCAAGTGGGGCAAAAAATGGAGCTTGTTTGATGGTCGGTGGAGAGAAAAAAGATTTTCAAGAATTAGAACCACTTATAAAAGCAGTCGCCGCTCCCGCTGCTTATGGTTTTTTTGGCAAAGTTGGGGCCGGGCATTTTGCCAAGATGATTCATAACGGAATAGAGTACGGAATGATGGAGGGAATCGCGGAAGGTGCGGCCGTATTAAAACAAAGCCGGTATAATTTTGATCTCTCAGAAGTTTTTCGGGTCTATAATAACCGTTCTGTTATAGAATCGCGCCTGGTGAAATGGACTCAAGAGTCATTTGTAGATGACCAAAATCTAAAGCAAATTTCATCAGTGATCCAGTCAAGTGGTGAAGCTGAGTGGACTATTAAAGTAGCTAAGGATGAAGGTGTTTCTATCCCTGTCATTAAACAGTCGCTTCTTGTTCGTCAACAGTCCAAAAATATCGCCGATGACAGTCCCGACGGATTCCGCAATAAAGTCGTTTCTGCGCAAAGAGGTAAATTTGGACAACATAAAGTAGAAAAACAATAGTTATATGTATAATATATACATCAACCATGGATAGAAATCTCGCTTTAGAATTCGTTCGAGTCACTGAAGCCGCCGCTATTGAAGCAGCCCATTGGATTGGCCGAGGAGACAAAAAAAAAGCTGACGGTGCAGCTGTTAACGCTATGAGGTCTCGTCTTAATCAAATTGATTTTTCCGGAACCGTTGTCATTGGTGAAGGAGAAAAAGATGAGGCCCCAATGCTTTATACCGGAGAACATGTAGGTATTGCAAAAACTCCGGTCATGGATTTAGCGATCGATCCTCTCGAATGCACTAACAGTGTTGCTTATGGAAGATATAACGCTATGACGGTTGTTGCTTCGGGTCCGAAAGGCAGCCTTCTTCATGCCCCGGATACTTATATGGGAAAAATTGCCGTTGGTCCACTTGGTAAAGGCGCGATTAATTTTGATGTTTCGGTTAAAATAAATATTGAAAAAACAGCTGAAGCCCTTAATAAAAAAGTCGAAGATATCACGGTTGTTATTTTAGATCGGGAAAGACATATTGATTTAATTTCACAAGTGAGAAATGCTGGCGCCCGGGTAAGACTTATTGCCGATGGTGACGTAGCCGCCGGCATCGCCACCTGTTTTCCTGATTCAGGAATTGATTTACTGATGGGAATTGGTGGATCAACAGAGGCGGTCTTAGCCGCCGTTCCTATAAAAATTTTAGGTGGAGAAATTCTGTGCCGGTTCAAACCTAAAAAAGAAACCGATATTCCCAAGATAAAAGTGGCTGGCGTCAAAAATTTAAATAAAATTTTTACGGCTGAAGATTTAGCCAAAGGAAAACAGCTAACATTTACAGCCACCGGTGTCATTGATGGTCCTCTTCTAAATGGAGTTATTTTTAATAAAGATAGGGTTATTACCCATTCTCTTGTTATCCGAGGAGTATCTGGTACGATTAGATATATTACCACGCATCATCATTTTATCAGCAGATAATAGATATGAAAAGATTAAAGATTGGTTTAAACGGCTTTGGCAGGATTGGCCGAGCTTTCACAAGAATTGCTTTGACACGGAATAATTTTGATATTGTAGCTATAAATACGAGAAAAACTCCAACTTCTATGATTGCTTATCTTCTTTCATTTGACTCCGTTTACCGAAGGTTTGGAATGGAAGTAAAAGAAGAGTCAGATGGAATCATGGTTAACGGGAAAAAAATTTTAACCTTACTCAATGATAAGCCGGAAAATATTCCTTGGGATAAATATGGTGTTGATGTAGTTGTTGACGCTACTGGTGCTTTTAATAAAAAACCGGATTTGGAAAAACATCTAAAAGGTTCCGTAAAAAAAGTCATCTTAACGGCCCCGAGTAAAGATGAAGAAATACCATTCGTTGTTCTCGGGGTTAATGATGAACAGTTTAATTTTAAAAAAGAAACCGTTATCTCCATGGCTTCCTGCACGACAAACTGTGCCGCCCCGATGTTTAAAATAATTAATGACAATTTCAAAGTTATTTCTGGATTTTTAACTACCGCTCATGCTATGACCCTCAGCCAAAGCTTACTTGATGATGCCGGAAAAACAGAAGACCGGTCAAGAGCGGCTTTCATAAATATTATCCCTTCAACTACCGGCGCCGCTAAAGCTGTTGCTAAAGTCATCCCTGAGTTAAAAGGAAAAGTAGACGGGATGTCTCTTCGGGTTCCGGTGGTCACCGGTTCTATTACTGATATCTCTATTATTGTAGAAAAACCAACCACCGCTGAAGAAATTAATAAAAGATTTAAAGAGACGTCAGTTGGTACGATGAAAGGGATCTTGGGTTATGAAAATAAAATCTTAGTCTCTTCGGATTTCATTGGTTCTCCTTATTCTTGTATATTTGACGCTAACTATACAAAAGTAATCAATGGAAATTTGGTAAAGATCTTTGGCTGGTACGACAATGAGTGGGGATATAGTACTAGGCTTGTAGATTTAGTTGACAAACTAAGCAACTATTTAGATTAAAATCAGTTTTGTTTATAAGCTCTTAAATATTAAAGATTAAATATCAAATATTAAAAATTAAAATATTAATTAATATGCGATGGAAAATTCTCTTTATTATTTTTCTTATTAGTTATATCACTTCAATTCCTTCATTATTAAATGGATTTAACTTAAAAGAATTATTATTTTTTATAATAGGAACTATTGATATTGTGGGTTTTTATTCTTTCGCTTTTAATCATTTTTTATTTACAAAAAAATTTTGGTTTTATTTTTTCATCTTTTCAATACTATTTGTCAGTGTGCGAACATTGTTTAATTTCACTAGTTCCTATAATGCTATTATTTCTTTAATGAATAATCGATCTTTATTATCAGGTTTTTTAATAGCTCAATTTCTTAGTATTTTTGGTTTTGTTATATCTTTGTTTATCTACTATTCGTTAAGTAAAGGAAAAACAAATAAAGATTATTAACTTGTGAAAAAAATAACCTACATTGACGAAGTTGAAATCAAAAATAAAATCATCCTTCTCCGGGTTGATTTTGATGTTTCTCTTAATCCTAATCGAACGATTGCTGATGATATTAGGATCCAAAAAAATCTTCCTACTATTGAATATCTTTTAAAAAATAAGAATAAACTTATCTGCGTTGCCAAACTTGATCGACCGAAATATAGAGATTCAAAACTATCGCTAATGCCCGTCGTTAAAAAATTATGTGAATATTTACCAGATTATAAAATCACTTTAGTTGACGATTTTTTATCTTCTGA
>CAYWJV010000002.1:0-42747 GCA_964458735.1 uncultured Gammaproteobacteria bacterium
AATTCCTTAAGGATTGAGGTTAATAATAAACCGCACTAATTGGGAAACTCAGGAGGAAGGAAAAGGATTAGTTTATACTGTTGGAGATGGAAATCATAGGATTGGATTGGCTTGTATTGAGAGAGGTCAAATTCCTTTTGTTGTTATAGGTATTTGGGGAAGTGGTACGAGGTATGGATTTAATATAGTTTTAAATAAAATTCAAAGTGAATTAGCAGGAAGTTAGTCATTAAGTGATTAAATTAATCAAAGATCTGTTTTAACATTCCTCTCAATCTTTCTCTTCCTCCCCACCGGTCAACTCATTGCTATATATGATTAAAGATAACTTTTTGGTTGGTTGAATCAAAATATATATTAAATTTATCAAAAATATCTAGCCTTCCTAAAAGTAAAGTTGAGTCTTCAGCGTCAATAAAATAGCATCGAGCGTCAATAATAAAATTTCCTATTTTGAGGTTAATCTTTCCGGGATAAGCAATAACAGAATTTTCTCCAATGCCAAAGAGTTTAGTTTTTTTATTTTTATTTATTTCTAAACCAAGTTGATTTGCTAATGATAAGGTCAACATTGTAGTATCAGCCCCGCTATCAACTAAAAACCAAAGATTTTGCCAACCCCAACGGGCTTTAATAAGTATTGGTATGTAAGGATTAAAAACTTTGCCAAACTCGATCCATTTATATTGATAAGGAAAAGTAAGCACTGACTTGTCCATACTTATCGATAAATCCAATAACGGTCTTTTGGGGAGAAATCTTCTTTTCTTTAAGTCTTTTAAATACATTATCTACTTCTTTTGAAGAGGCATATATAATCGTACCATCTTGACTTGATGCTACCCACTGTCCACCAAATTTTTTTTGTAGTTTCAAATATATATTTGTTTTCATAAACTCATTGTATACCCGTTAAATTTATTTTTCAATTGATTACAAACTTTACCATTCCTTTTAATTTCTCTCTTCCATTCCATCTATCAACTTCCAGATTATAAACAACTTTTATTTTTTGTCCGCGGGAAAGTTCCTGGAATTTGCCAGCTTGATTGAAGGCGATGAACTCGAGTCCGTCAACAAATATTTTCAAGTGTTTTTGGGTTTTACCGAGGAGAGTTGCACCGGTGAGAATTCCTTCGCTATAAAAAATCGGCTTCGGATTACCCATTCCAAAAGGTTCTAATACCTCTAAGGATTTGACTAAAGACAGATTAATTTTTTCTAAAGGAATCTTCAGATCCGTTTCAATCTTTTTTTCCAGGTCTTTATCTTTTAAAAGTTTATTGGCCAACTTGAGTGCGGCCGTTTTAAAGATGGTAATTTTTTCTTTTTCAATGGTAAAGCCGGCCGCTTGTTTGTGGCCGCCGACGTCAATAAGGTATTTTTTAAGAGAGCGCAAGAATTCAGTGATGTGAAAAGCAGGAATAGAGCGGGCTGATCCTTTGTAATGTTCGTTAGTTTTGGTTAAAACCAAGGTCGGCCGGTAAAACTCATCGGCGATCTTTGAGGCGATTAAACCAATGATTCCTTCATGCCAGTGATCGGAAATCAATATAATGATTTTTGGTAGAGACGCAAAATTTTGCGTCTCTACTTCAAGCATTTTTTTCGCCTCCATTACGGATTTTTCGACCAGTTCCTGTCTTTCAACATTTATATTTCCGATTTTATGGGCGAGACCGTAAGCTTTTTTTTCATCATTAGTACAAAGCAAACGGAGCGCATCAATCGCATGTTCCAATCTCCCAATCGCATTAATTCGGGGCGCGATCATAAACCCAACTTCGTAGGGAGTAATTTTTTTGTTTTCAATACCAGCCTGTTTAAGAATGTGTTTTATGCCAAAACGCTTTACTTTAGAAAACGATTCCAGTCCGTGTTTGACCACGGATCGGGAAGAACCGGTGAGGGGAACCAGGTCGGCGATCGTGCCGATGGCAGCCAACGACAAATAATCGGACGTAAAATTATTTTGTAGAGACGCAAAATTTTGCGTCTCTACGGGGGGAAACGCATTAAATATTTCCTTGGCAAAAAAGTAGGCAACACCTGAGCCGGAAAGAGCTGGGATATGAAAGATTGCCTCAGCTTTGGGTGTTTTTTCACCTTTTAAATGATGATCGGTGACAATTATTTTTATTCCTAAAGTGGTAGCATATTCGATTTCTTCAACTTTGGTAATTCCATGATCAACGCTGATAATTAAGGCCGGATCAAATTGTTTTTTAACATTATTAATTCCTTTTTTGGAAAAACCATAACCTTCCAGTTTCCGGTGCGGTACATGAGGCATGACTTTAAACCCGAGGAGGTATAAAGTTTCCCAAAGAATCGCGCCGCCGGTAATGCCATCGGCGTCATAATCAGTATAGACAACAATCATCTGATCGTTTTTTTTGATATTTTTTAGGAGTTCTAAAACTTTTTTGAACGATTGTTGATATTTTTGATCAAAGTCGAGTAGTGAAATAGAAAGGGGTGATGGGGGATTGAGAAATTCATCAAGGTTTTTGATGCGGCGATTTTTTATTAGAAGCTTTACGATTTCATCATTAGTAAATTTGTCAGTAGATTTAATCTCTTTTTTGAAAGTAATTTTCATATTTATTCAAGCGCCTTCTCCTCCTTTTCAACCGCCAGCAAATTCGTCGATTCTAGTTTTTGCCCCAATGAAGAAAATGTTTTTGTTACCTGAGAACTTTGATTAAAAGCATTAGTAACATGTTTATTCAATATTGACAAAGCCTCATCAGTCTTTTGGTAATCTTTTTTTATTGCTTGCAAGATTTTTAAAATTTCTTTGGCTTTTGTCTCGATTTTTTCACCTTCAAATGAGATTAGAATGGCTTTAATATAAGCATAAAAACTCATTGGCGAAACCGGCAGAACCCGATTTTGCCCGGCATAGTCAAATACGGTTTCGTTATTGATCAATTCATAATAAATACTTTCGGAGGGAACGTACATTAAGGCATAATCAACCGTTTTTTCTTCCGCCAATATATACTTTCTGGCAATATCATCGACGTGTTTTTTAACATCTCTTTCAAAATCTTTTTTAATCGAAGCGATCTCATCTTTGTTGGTCGCTTTGGAAATTTTTTTAAAAGTATCAATTGGAAACTTTGAATCAATTGGAATTAAGCCTTGGGAAGTAATCAAAACGGCATCAACGATCGAGCCGGTTTTAAAATGATACTGAAGTTTGTAGGAAGATTTGGGGAAATTTTGAGCTAAAAGTTCCTTTAACACGTGTTCTCCGATGTTCCCTCGAAGTTTTGGAGAGGTGAGATATTCTTGTAATTCTTTCATTGATCGTCCGATCTCTGAAAACTCACCAATAGTTTTTTGGACCGAAGCAAATATTTCTAAATTTTTGGTTAGTTTTTGATCAACGGAAAGGTTGGAAGTTTTAAGCCATTCAACAATGTCAGAGGAAAGGGTAGTTTTTTCTTCAAGACGATTAAGCCAAAGACGGATAATAAAAAGAGTAACTAAAAAGAGAACAAGAATAACGATTAAAGCAGGATTCATGAAGACATTATATCAAACCACCATTTTTGAAGATTTTTGGCTTAAGCCATTCCTGACTGGTTTGTGGTTTTTCTGTCATAGTTTCTTTTTCCACTGACTCAATTGGCGCGGCTTTAGGCGTTTCCGGACTGTGGCCCGGCATAGAGTTAATTACCCGAGGTTGAAAAGAAACGGTTGGAGAAGTTCCAATGGGAACAGGTTTTTTAAAAGCTTTTTTAACAGCCCCTAACCGAAGTAAAGTGGCAATATGTTCAAAGGTATCGGCATTGGTGGAATAAGAAGTAAAGTTATTAGTCGAGGCAGCTGCTCCGGCATAAAGATTAGTGGCCATATCCCGATCAATTTCGATTTGCAAAGTTTGCAAAACCGACAAAATTAACTCGGAAATCGAAGAAATAGTCTTATTAACATAATTGACGGTGCCGAAATAAGCATTAGTCAAATGTCTATCAATATTAATAATATCTTTTCCGGTAAACTGGTTTTGATTGTCAGTATAGATTGTTCCTAAGCTACTTAAGGTTGGCGCATCAATGACAATAATCATATCAACTAGACCGCCGGTATAGGAAAAATTTGCTTGATTAGGATTCAATTTTTGAAAGCCGGGTCGGGGAGTGACAATCAGGTTAAAAACTTCGCCTTGAATGTTATAGTCGACTTTATCAATCGCGCCATCGGTATAAGGAAAAGAAACCATCAGGCTATCGCCGCCAGCGCCGATGATATTTTGGAATTTATCAGAGGCAACTAAATCGGACTGGATTTTTTGGCTACAGATTAAGGAAATGGTTTTCCCCATTTTATTTAAGGCTAAATATAAAGAAGTTGACGCAGCAATCGCATCAATAGATGGATTGGGAGGAATAATAATAACAGCAGAACGGCATTTGGTGGTTATTTCCTGAATTCTGCTTAAGGTGTTTTGGGTATTATCCATATTTCTTATAGGATAGATTTTACCATATCACCGACCACAAAGTCAAGTGGGGGGCCAAAGATCATTCCCGCTTCCTGACCTTTCTTTACCTCGCCAACAGTCTTGGCGCGGATTTTTAAAGACACAAGCTTAGTTTTTCCTATAAGTTTATTTTTTCGAAAGCATTCCAGTTGATCACCAAGATTTATTTTTCCTTTTATAACGGAGACTCCAAAGATTTTTTCCCCTTCAATAATAAAGTTCGCTATGATCCGAGCTTCACCTTTAAGATTCTTTTCTTTTTCCTCTTTTTCTTTAATCAGATTAGCCACTTCATTAAGTTCGTCCAGTAACTCATAAATTATCTGATAGGATTTAATAATCACTTTTTCCTGTTTGGCCAGATCCTCTGCTTCAGCACTGGTTTTAACCGTATAACCAATAATGATTGATTTGGTCGCTTTGGCTAAAAAAATATCGGATTTATTAATTTCCCCGACGGCTAAAAGAACAATATCAAGATTAACATTGTCTTTTAAAGAATTTTTTAACGCTTCAACACTACCTTGCGAATCGGCCTTAATAATAGCAGCCAGTTTTTTTTCAATGACCGGTGTTTTCAAAACGTCCTCTAAGGTCAATGCTTTTTGGGTAATTGGTAATTGGTCATTGGTTATTGTTTGATCATTATTTGGAATTGATGATTGCGTTTTAATCATTGCTCCAACTTCCGGCATGTCATTAAATCCTAGGATTTCAAAAGGGCTGGAAGGCAATACTTGAGTAACACTTTTTCCGAGATCATTAATCAACGACTTAACTTTTATTTTTTGATCATTAACAAAAAGAGTGTCAGCTATTTTTATCGTACCATCTTTGATAATAACACTGGCAACAATTCCCCGTCGGTCTTTTTTTGTTTCAATAATATAGGCTAAAACTGGGTTTTTTTCGTCATAGTTAAGTTTTAAATCAGAGGCAATAAATAGAATAGTTTCTAAAAGTTCATTAATACCTTTACCGGTTTTGGCGGAAACTAAAGCCACCGGAACCGCTCCTCCTTTACCTTCAGTCATTACTTCATATTTCAAAAGATCGTTTTTGACTTTTTCCGGATTAGTCTCAGGTAGATCAATTTTGTTAATAACAACGATAAAAGGGATTTTAGCGGCCTTGATATGAGAAATAGATTCAGCCGTTTGAGGCATGACGGAATCTTTTCCGTCGATTAGGAGTAGTGCAATGTCTGCTACATTGGCGCCCCGGGCGCGCAGTTTGGTAAAAGCTTCATGGCCGGGAGTATCAATAAAGGTAATTTTATTGGTTTTATAATCTTTAAACTCAGTCGTGATTTCATAGGCGCCGATTTTCTGGGTAATCCCGCCGTATTCATGATCGGTAATGTTACTTTTTCTAATATAGTCCAAAAGAGTAGTTTTTCCGTGATCAACATGACCTAAGATGGCTACAATCGGGGGACGAGTATTCATAGAATTATGCCTTTGGTTTTTCTTTACTAACTTTATTTTCAGAAGTGACTTCAGGAGTAGCGATTGATTCTTTTGGCTTTGTTTGCACAATGTCTATTTCAAAATCAGTCAATCTTGAAGCTAGGTTAACATTGATTCCGCCTTTACCTATAGCTAAAGGGGCTTCTTTTTCTTCCACTGTTACCTTAGCTCTTTTGCCAGTTTTATCAATCTCAACTGAAGTAATTTTAGCTGGTGATAAGGCGGCGATTAAAAATAATTTTTCATCTTTATTCCATTGAATAATATCAATTTTTTCTCCTCCGCCCAATTCTTCAATGACAGTCTGAACCCGAACGCCTTTTTGACCAACGCAAGCACCAACTGGGTCAACTCCGGATTGGGTTGAAGTAACAGCAATTTTAGTTCGTTCACCCGGTTCGCGGACTACTTTTTTAATTTCGACGGTGCCATTGGCTATTTCCGGTACTTCCCGTTTAAACAACTCTTCAATTAACTTAGGATGAGAGTGAGAAACTATAATTCTGGGATTGTCAAATTTATCATTGGAGATTTCTTTGAGATAAACAATCAGATTATCGTTAACTTTATATTGATAATTATTCATCTGTTCTTCTTTGGGGAGAATAGCTTCGGCTTTACCAATGTCAACTGAGGCGCTATAGCCGTCGTAACGAATGATTCGACCTTTGACAACTGTTCCAACTTGAGATTGATAATGAGCCGCCACGGTTTTTTTCTCGGCTTCTCTGATTTTTTGTAAAATGACTTGTTTAGCAGTTTGAGCGGCAATGCGTCCAAATCCCGGAGGAGTTATATCTTTGTCATTCTCGAATATTTTTGTTTCGCCGGTATCTTTATTAACAGTAGCTTTAATCTCTTCAATTTTTTCCGGGTATTCTTTTTTATAAGCGGCCACAATTGCAAGTTCAATCGAAGAGAGAACATCGCTAACCGAGATACCTCTTTCGGTGGCTACCTGGTTTAAAGCTAAAGAAAACTCACTTTTGATTATGGTCATATAAATTATTTTTGTTAAATCTATTTTTTTATGGACGAGCCCTTAGGAGCAACTGCAGCTTCTTTTTTAGCTGGAGCGGCAGCGGCTTCCTCTGTTGGCGTAATAGCTTCAACTGTTTGATCTGGGGCTGCCTCAGTGATAATCTCAGGAGCAGCCACAGCCGTCTCCGGAATAATACTTTCTTCTTTATGAGCAATGACGGCGACGACGACTTTTTCCGCCGGAGTTTTTATCTCATATTTGTCAGATTTTTTCAGATCAACTACTTTGATTTCCTGACCGATTTCCTTAATAACGGAAATATCAACTTCAATATATGACGGAATATCTTCAGGTAAAGCCTCGATCAGCAAAGTATCTGATTGAACAAGAAGGACGCCGCCTTTTTGAGAAACCGCTTCAGATACTCCGATGGTTTTAACCGGAACGGCTGTTTCGATTTTTTTAGAAAGATCAATTTTTCTAAAATCAATATGAAGCAAAGAACCTGATACCGGATGTTTTTGAATAGTTTTAATTAAGACGGGGATATTATCTTTATCTAACGATAGGTAAACAACGCCAGTTTCACCAACTTTTTTATAGGTTTTAACTAAATCTTTATGCGTAACAGACACCGATTGGGATTTAAAGTCCGGACCATATACGTTACCAGGCACTAATCCCAGTTTACGAATCTTATTTAATTTTTTACCAAAAACTTGTCGTAACTCTACTTTAAGAGACACTTTTTCTGAAGAATTAGCTGATTTTTTGTTTTTCATATAATTTTTATAAAATTTATAATGTTTATAACGATTATTTACTCCCTGTTTAACTCAATAAGAAAAATTTTATCGGTTGATAAACTGGTATTATAGACGATTTGATTATCTTTAACAACGGGAGAAAAATTTTGATTAAGTACGGAAATGTTTTTGTCTAACTGATACTCTAATATCAGGTCGGAATTTTTGGCGCCAATTTGTTTTTGAACAATTAGCTGATAGATACTTCTTCTTTTTTTCAAAGGTTCATTTAGTTGATAATTAATTTTTATCTCAACGGTTTTTCCCGGTGCCAGTTCAAAAAAAAAGCCTATTAGTTTGTACCGATCGTCTATTTGATCAACGTCCTCAACTAAGACACCGTCTTTGGTGATTTGATTGAGAGTAGAGTTTAAAGGCAGAAGAATCTGAAAATAATTGCGGTAATATCCGGTTGGGAAAACTTCTGCCGGCGACTCGTTTTTATACTGAAGAGAAAAAAAATGAGTGATTTTTCCTTGAGAGTCGATATTAACTTTTAAATTGACAAAACGGTTAATGAAAAAATTAGCTTTATTGGCACCAACATTGGCGTCATAGGGGAAGACATAATCGGTAATGCAATTTTCTGATAAAGTGCATTTGGGATCAATGACCCGGCCGGACCAAAAAGATGAGTCAAAAAACGATTGCAGATTTTGATCTTCCAAAAAAACGGTAATCTGTTTTTCATCAAGGGATTTTTTTATTTGAGAAAATAAAGTTTTGACATTAACGGTATTGAAATTATTTTGTAACTGCCTAACTAAAGAGGATAAAAATGTTTTTTTTTGAATCGAACCCGGAAAAAAATTTTTTCCCACATAAAATTGAGTTTTTAAATAAAAATTTTTAGCATTAATATATTCCTTAAAATCAGGTAGATATAGGTCATTAAAAGCATAAAGAATATTTTCAACGGCAGTGGTTGTAAATAGAATTCCGCCGGAAAAATCAGTCATTTTCATTTCTTTTTCCAGAAAAAATAAGGCTTTTTGATAGTTAGTAAAAAAATCAGGTGAAAAATTTGAATCTCTAAAAAACCAATGAGGAACACTAAGATATTTAGCAATTGGTTTTGGCGGATCAAGGTGAACGGTCAGCTGGCCATCGGCATCATAGATATCATAAACCTTAATATTGCTAATATTATAATTACCAATTTCAAAAATGCCGAATGATCCGATAAAACCTCCACCGGGGCGTAACTCCATATTGTTGGCAAAAAAGATAACGTATTTTTTTGGTTTTTTTTCTGTAATAACATCCTGAAAATAATTGATAACTTTTTTGGCTTTTTGCAAGCTATCAGCCAGCTCGAGTAACTGTTTTTTTATTGACTCAAAATAATTATTTGATATTGGTATTTTTTGAGCAATAATATTAAGTTCTTCCTGAATATTGGCCAAATTAATTTTTGTTTTTTCAATCCTTAAAATCAAAATAGTTTTTTGTTCAGTTGTTTTTTCTGGTTGAAAGAAGAAATCTTCCAAGCCCTTGAAATTCTCCAACAACAATTCAGTTTGTCTGACAATCGTCAGGCTTTTCTCATTAATATCAATCAGATTGTCAGGCAAGATAGCAATTCCAAATAGTAGATAACTGGGACGGACGATTGAATATAATTTTTTAGAAATTTCATTGATTGATGACGAATTATTAATATCTTTAAAAGAATTTTTTTTTAGAGCTAAATAATTTTGGTAATTGAGAAAAAGTGATAGGAAAAGAAAAGGAATAAAAGCGAGATGTAATATAATAACGGAGAATAGTAACAAAAGAATTAAATTTTTTTTGGTAATAAATTTTTTGTAATTATGAGTTAGTTCCGGTATCGAATTTAATTTATTTTTTACTAATTGAGATAAGTTTAAGTTGAGGTTTATTTCATTACTTTTAGAAAAAGCAAACCAAAGAATCTTATCGATTTCATTTTTTTCCAGTAGATCACCGTTAACAGTAATAATTTTTATATTTTTTGGCGGATTTTTTATATTGATCTGACGGTTTTTTCCCCCGAAAAAGATATAAACAAAAAGACTTTCTTTATTGTTACCAATTTTTTCTAAAGATATAGATTCATTAATGATAAAAATATAATGAAATATTTTGATAATTTTTGGAATAAAGGGGGAATAAAAAGGACTAACGGAAACTTTTTTTAACTCATTTTTTAAAAGAGAAATAAATAAATAGTTTTTTTTGGAAACAATCAAAGCCTTTTGTTTTTCTTCAATTATTTCAGTTCTTAGTTTCATACCTTTATTGTATAATTTCTCCTATGAGAAAAAAGGCACTAATTGTTAGATATAAGGAAATTCAAGAGGCGGAAATTTTTTTTGAAAACAAAAAAACGGTTTTAGTCGGCGGATGTTTTGATTTGATCCATTTTGGCCATTTGAAGTTTCTTGAAAAGGCCAAAGAGCAAGGTGATTTTTTAATTGTTGCTTTAGAGTCGGATGAGTTTATCAAAAAATATAAAAAAAAACTACCGGTTCATCGGCAATTAGAAAGAGCCGAGATTTTATCTAACTTAAACATGATTGATTTGATTATTCTTCTCCCCTTGTTTGAGACAAATAATGATTATTTTGATCTGGTAAAAAAAATTTCTCCGCGTATAATTGCGGTTACTGTTGGTGACCAACAATTAAAAAATAAAAAGAAACAGGCCTTGGAAGTTGGCGCTGAAGTTAGAGAGGTTGTCACTAACTTAAAAAATTTTTCTACAAGAAATATTGCCAAGGTTTTTAATTTATAAAAAATAAAATATGAAATTATTGTTGATGATTGAATTATCAGATAAAACAAAAAAAGAAATCACTGATCAACTATCAGATTTAAAAAAAACCTATCCTCAGTTTCAGTGGGAACCGGTTGAAAATTATAATATCTTAGTCCATTCATTCGGGGAATTTTCTGACCCCAAAGCGACTATTAGTAAATTGGAAATAGCTTTATTTGATAAAAAAATATTTTATTTTTATGCATACGAAGTTAATTTAAAAATTCAAAATAAAATTACTTTATACCTTGATTTTAGAAGGGAAAAGAAAGTGGAAAGAATCAGTAAAAGCATTAAAGAAGAATTCCAAATAGTTCAAGGCTCAGAAAAATACGTACCACGTTTAATCCTCGCTAATTATAAAATCCCTTCAAAACAGCAGTATTTTGTCATTAAAAAACGCCTAGCAAATTTGGAAATTGACCTTTCTTTTAAAATAAATAAATTAAGTTTGTTTGAGGGTAATAAAAAAATTTATATGTTTAAACTGCTTTAACCCGCCTTTGTTAAAACTACGACGAGGCGAAGAAAAACCCCGCCACATAGGGCGGGGTTATACATACCTTATTTAAATAAAATATTATGCTGAACCAATTCTATACATACCAGTGCCGCAGACTGGGCATTTGCCTTTCATCGCTGGTTTACCATTTTTCATGGTGACTTTTTCCGGATTAGCTACATCTCTTTTAGTTCGGCATTTGACGCAATACATTGATACCATATTTTTAATTCACCCCCTTTGTAAAAAAATTCTAAATTATAAATTTCAAGTTCCAAACAAACTTGTCATCCCCTCCCCCGACGAAACTCGGGGGCAGGCTCCGGAGGGGATCCAGACGGATGGATTCCCACCTTCGCGGGAATGACAACTAATTAGAATTTAAAATTTAATATTTATTTGTGATTTGTAATTTAGTATTTAGAATTTCTATCTAATCAGCTTAGCAAAATACAAAGAAATTTCAAGACCAATAATCAAAGTGATTAAAATTAAACTTTTTTTCAGGTCGGAAAAAAAATATTGATTTAAGGGTGAAATTTCTATTTCTTGGTTTGCAGTAGGCTTTGGTATGGGAGACGGAGACATCAATGGAGTTGCAAAAGTATCCGCGTGTCTATTTTCCAATAAACGAATTTTTCTGTGATAAAGAGCCAATAACTTTTCTTTCTTCGTCTTTTTAGGCATACGTCATACACGATAGCATATCAAAAATCAAAAATCAACCATGAACTAGAATATAAATAAATACAAATAAATATGATTGACAGTTTTTGTACAAAACTATAGAATGTACTTGATGGTATTATATATAATCGGAGTCATTTTTTTTATTTGGCTGGTTTTTTTGACGGGGATAGTTTTAAAGACAAAAGCCCACTATAATAATTTGATTTCTAAGACAAGAAAACAGAAGATTGATGAAATTTTGGATGAATTATTGATGATTGAAAGACAAACAAAAGAAGAATTAGAAATAGTCAAAAAAGAATTGCGTAAAGAGATAAAAACATCAACTCTTCATATTCAAAAGGTTGGCTTAGTTAGATTTAATCCTTTTGAAAGGACGGGTGGAGAAAAAAGTTTTGTTATCTCTTTTTTAAACCATGAAAATAGTGGTATAGTTATAAATTTCATACATACTCGTGACGGTTTAAGAGTTTATAGTAAAAAAGTTAAAGACGGGAAGGGTGAAGAGTATAGTTTATCCGAAGAAGAAGAAAAAGCCATCGAGAACAGCAATTAAAAATTGTCCAAAATCTTTATGATCAATAAAAAAATAGCCTACCTGATTGTTTTTGTTTTATTTGTTTTTTCGACGATGACTACTTATTCTTTTTTTTCGACTGAAAATGGTCAATTTTTTTTGTCACCAATTAGTTATCAAGCTCCTAAGTCGGAAAATGGAATAAGTGAAACGATCGCCGTTAGTGAACCAAGAACCGAAGAATGTCCTTTAAATGGTCAACTTTTAAGCAGAACTCAAAAAAATACTTGGGAAAGTCGTCGTCCTTTAGGCATTATGATTGAAAATCATAAAGAGGCCAGACCGCAATCAGGTTTATCCTCGGCTGACGTTGTTTATGAAGCAGTGGCTGAAGGAGGAATAACCAGATTTTTAGCAATATTCTACTGTCAAGATGCCCCGTACGTGGGTCCGGTCCGATCAGCTCGCATCTACTTTTTAAAGTTTCTTGAAGGTTATGGGAAAAATCCTCTTTATGCTCATGTGGGCGGAGCTAATACGCCCGGGCCGGCCGATGCTCTGGGTTATATTAAAAAACTGGATTGGTCGTCTTTCAATGACTTGAATCAATTTTCGGTTCCTTTTCCTTATTTCTGGCGCGATTATGAGAGATTGAAAAATGTAGCAACCGAACACACAGTTTATACTTCAACGAAAAAACTTTGGCAGTACGCAAAAGATAAAAGAAATTTAACTAATATTGATAATCAAGGAGTAAGATGGGAAAAAAGTTTTTCTGCCTGGAAATTTGAAGATGATGCTGCCCAAGCTGATCGAGGGACGGTCAATAAAATAGATTTTGGTTTTTGGGACAATTTAGCCAGCGATTTCAGCGTTGTTTGGAGTTATGACAACAAGACAAATAGTTACAAAAGAACTAATGGAGGCGTTCCACATCTTGATAAAAACAGCGGAAAAATATTGGAAACTAAAAACGTTGTGGTGATGTTTACCAAGGAATCACCGGCCAATGATGGTTATGAAGGCGGGCATATACTTTATAAAAATGTTGGGACTGGGGAAATGTTATTTTTTAAGAATGGCCAGGTAGTCAAAGGAACTTGGAGTCGTGATAAAGAAGAGGATCAGGTTAAATTTTTTGATAATAATGGTAAAGAAATTTCTATAGTTAGAGGTCAGGTGTTTATTGAGATGTTGCCGATTGGGAATAAAGTGAATTATTAATATGTTACAGCACATAATACCGTCTAAAGCGCGAAGAAAGATTCTTGAGTTTTTTTTTCATCACCATGGCGAGAACTATTACCTGCGCCGGGTGGTTCGAGAAGTAGATGAAGAGGTTAATGCCGTTAAAAGAGAGCTAGATATTTTGACTGAGGAAAAACTGCTACTGAGAGAACGGCGTCTCAATAAAGTTTACTTTACTTTAAATAAGAGCTATCAATTGTATGATGAATTTATGAGAATTTTTGCTAAAACTAGTTCACTGGCGATTGCAATTCATAATAATTTATCAAAGATCGGGAAAATAAAGTTTGTGGCGGTTTCTACCAAGTTTCCAAAGAACTTGATTATTAAAGATGATGAAATTTATCTTCTACTGGTTGGAATAATCGTTGTTGCTGAGATTGAAGCTTTAATCAAAGAAGTGGAAAAGAATTTTGGTCGATCAATTAACTACTCGGCGATGACTGAAGATGAATTTATTTTTAGAAAAAAGAATAATGATCCTTTTATCTGGCGATTTTTAAAACAACCAAAAATTATGTTAGTTGGGGTAGAAGAAGAGCTATTAAAATGAAATTAATTAAAACAATTTTTATCACGGTTATTTTATTGGGATTAATCTGGGTTGACTTACCTTACAATATTAAAACAAAATACGAACTACCGAGTAAAATTGATGTTAATATTTTTGGATTGAATATTAAAAAAGAGTTTAATACAAAGTTAGGTCTAGATCTGAAGGGTGGAAGTAACTTGATATTTGAAGCTGATACCTCAAAAGTAAGACGAGAAGATTTGACTGATGCGTTAAACTCTGCCCGTGATGTGATTGAGAGACGGGTTAATTTTTTTGGTGTGACTGAGCCACAGATACAGACAATCAAATCTGGAAATGTTTATCGATTGAGTGTTGATCTTCCCGGAATCAGCAACTATGAAGAAGCGATTAAACTAATTGGGCAAACAGCGCAACTAACATTTAAAGAGTTACCTGATGGAAAAATTGCCACAACAACCCCAATTTTTGTACAACTAACCAAAAATACTGGACTATCGGGAACCCATATACTTAAATCTACGATTGAGTTTGATAGTCAAACAGGTAAACCTCAGGTGGGGTTAAAATTTAATAAAAAAGGAACTGATTTATTTGCGGCAATTACAAAAAGAAATATCGGGAAACCGGTTGGAATATTTATAGATAATATGCCTTTAACGACGCCGACAGTACAAACTGAAATACTAGATGGCAGTGCCGTAATTACTGGTACTTTTACGACTGATGAGGCAAAAAAATTAACAATTGCCATTAATTCCGGAGCGTTGCCTTTACCGATTAAATTGGTTGAGCAAAAAAATATCGGTCCAACTTTGGGAGATATTGAAGTAAAAAAAAGCGTTTATGCAGGAACGGTTGGTCTAATCATGGTTTTGCTTTTTATGATTATCTGTTATGGTCGACTGGGTTTGATTGCTTCGTTAGCTTTAATTATTTATGGTCTGATTTCTTTATTTATCTTTAAAGCGATTCCGGTAGTTTTAACTCTTCCTGGCATTGCCGGATTTATTTTATCAATAGGTATGGCGGTAGATTCTAATATTTTGATTTTTGAAAGAATTAAAGAGGAACAGAGAAAGGATAAAAGTTTTGATATCGCGGTTAGATTGGGTTTTGGCCATGCAATTGATGCGATAAAAGATGCTAATATTACGACTTTAATCGTGGCATTTATTCTTTTTAATCCGTTAAACTGGGAATTCTTGCCGCAGTTTGGAATAGTGAGAGGATTTGCTTTAACATTGGCAATTGGCGTCGCCACTAGTTTATTTACAGGTGTGGTGATAACAAAAAGATTAATAACAATGTTTTATAAAGTTAAATAACTATGATTAACTTTCTGAAATTCCGTTGGTTATATTTCCTTGTTTCAACTGTTGTCATTGGAGCGGGACTATTTTCTATAGTTAAGTGGGGTTTTCGTTATTCGATTGACTTTACCGGCGGGAGTAATTTTGAGTTTCAAACAAATAAAGTGATTAAAAAAAATCAACTGCTTAAAGTATTAGATCAAAATAAAATATCAATTGTGAGTTTAAAACTGGTAAATAAAAATATTCTTTTAAGAACAAAAGTATTGGATCAAAAGAAAGAATCATTGTTTAAAAAAGATTTAGAAACAAAATTAAAAATTAAGATTACGGTTTTGCGCTCAGAAACAGTCGGCCCGATTTTAGGGAAAGAGGCAGTCGGTAAAACTTTGACTGCTTCGATACTGGCAATAATCGGTATTTTAATCTATATGAGTTTTGCTTTCAAAGGTTTCAACTTTGCTTTTGCGGCAGTTCTGGCGATATTTCACGATCTAATTGTTGTTATCGGCACTTATTCCTTACTATCTCATTTTTTTGGAGCAGAAATTGACACAATGTTTATTACAGCAGTTTTAACAACGATGTCTTTTTCCGTTCATGATACGATTGTTATTTTTGATAAAATTCGTGAATATCACACTGAGCAAGAAACTTTAGAAATTGAATCGGCCTCCAATCAAGCACTGACTGAAACAATGATTCGTTCTCTCAATAATTCGATGACAATTGTTTTCATGCTTTTGGCTTTGACTATGATGGGCGGATCAACGATTAGATTTTTTATCTTAACTTTACTAATTGGCACGATTACCGGTACTTATTCTTCGCCGTTTGTAGCCACTCCAATTCTTGTCTGGTTAGAAAAAATGAAAAAGCAAAAATAATTTTTTGTTATTAAAAATCACTATTGACATCTTCGTAATTCTTTCGGTATTATATTATTAATGAGAAAAGTAATTCGATATTTAACACCAAAACAGAAAAAAATGCTTGATTTTATTTCTAACTACTTGAAAAATAAAGGTTATTCCCCTTCTTATAAAGAAATTCAACAACATTTTAAATTAAAATCTTTGTCAACAATTCATCAATATTTAGAAACTTTAAAAAATAAAGGATACGTAAAAAAAGAAAATAATATGCCAAGAACTTTAAATATTCTTAAAGAAATAAATAACAACATCGAAATTCCACTCCTTGGTTATATTACAGCCGGAGAACCAATAGAGGCTATTGAAAATCCTGAAACATTATTGGTAAGCAAACAATTACTTTCACAATCAGGAAAACATTATGCTTTAAAAGTAAAAGGCACGAGTATGATTGATGATGGGATATTTGATGGAGATACTGTAATAATAAAAGAGCAAAAAACTGCAGTTAATGGAGATACTGTAGTGGCTATTATTAATAAAAATGAAGCAACTCTAAAAAAAATATATAAAGAAAAAAATCGTATAAGACTTCAACCAGCCAATCAATCCTTTTTACCTATTTTTACCGATGAAGTTGAAATTAGGGGAAAAGTTATTAGTATTATTAGAAATATTGAAAATAAAAAGAAAGAAGAGAATATTAATTCTTTACCACAAATAAATAATGATTTTATTAAACTTCCTACCAACACTGAACCCTTAATGCTTATAGGAAACGTATTTAAAGCTTTAAAAAAAATTCCTGATAATAGCATTGATGTAATAATCACTTCTCCACCATATTTTCAACAAAGACAATATGGAGATAAAAATGAAATCGGTCGGGAAAAAACACCAGAAGAATATATTAATAAAATGTTAGAAGTTGCCAATGAACTGAGTCGAGTTTTAAAAAATTCTGGCTCATATTTCTTAAATATTGGAGATAAATATATAGACAAAAATCAACAATTAATTCCATTCAAACTTGCCTCTGAAATGCAAAAGAGCGGTTGGTTATTAAGAAATGTTATTGTTTGGTTTAAATCACCAAATCCTATGCCAACATCAGTTAAAGATAGATTTAATGATATTTGGGAACCAATTTTTTTCTTCATCAAAGATAGTAATAAATATTTTACCTACGATTATTACTTTAATCTTGACTCTGTAAGAACTCCTCATAAAACTAGATTTGAGACGAACCTGCCTTTATATTTGTCTGAAGAAGAATATATAAAAATGAAAGATAAGCTTACAATTATTAATTCACATTCATCAAATAGCAAATTTATAGGGAATGAAAAAAATCGTGGAGCTTCACCTGGTGCGAGAAAGATATTATATGGAGAATACTACACAAAACAGAGAAAGGCCAAAATCAGTTCTTCACTTGAAAAAGGAATAATACAATATTTAAGAACATGGCGAAGCATAAAAGATATTACACCAAAAGAATTAGATAAAATTATGAAAAAAAAAGATACTGCCGGTCATTGGTTTAGACTTGATCATGGTGGCAATTTACCTACTCCACAAGACTGGAAAGAGCTTAAAAATATTTTAAATTTTGATGATATATATGATAAATTAATGACAGAAGAACACTATGTTCTTCAAACTGTAAAAAATCATCCAAATGGAAAAAACCCTGGAAATGTATGGCAAATCGCGCCAGCAAAATTAAAAGAAGCACATTTTGCTGTATTTCCAGAAGAGCTTCCTAGAAAAATAATAGAAGCTTGTTGCCCTAGTGATGGAGTCATTCTTGATCCTTTTGCAGGTTCGGGTACGACCGGTAAAGTTGCTAAAGATCTTAATAGAAAATCTATATTAATAGATATTAAAAGTGAATACACCGAAATAATAAAAAAGCGATGTGGTAAAATAAATGTAATTAAGATTAATCTTTAAAATGGAAGAATTAAAAAAAATTGAACATAAAGAACTTCATTATTTTAATCAGATAATCTTTACTCTATTACAAGACATCCAAAAAATGATAAAGAGTCTTAATTCAAAAGATAGAATCAAAGAAGATTGGATAGATATATTTAGAAAATCTGATAAAAAAAGACAAAACTCTGATTTTGCAAAAGGAGCAGAAAGAGTATATTCTTGGCTGTTTAATCAATTTGGAACTCCAAATTCCTCTCCTATCGGAGCTGATTTAATGTTCGAAACATATGACGCATTTGTCCATATAGACATTAAAACAGCAAAGATTAGTAATGAGTCAGATTATAAAGGAAAAGTACCTATTGGAGAAAATCAAACAAGTTATAAATCAAATAATTTTAATTCCAATCTTCCTTTTTATTATACGATACATGAAAGAGAAAAAATAATAAAAAAACCTTGTCTCACATATATTCTTAATGTTATCTATGATGACAAAAGTGAAAGTTTTAAAATTCTTGCCGTATTACTCATAGCGGTTCCTAACGGTTTACTTAAAAAAATTTATAAAGAAGAAATTATTGGAGCTGGAAAAAGTAAAGGAAAATCTTTTAGATATGAATATAAAGTCTCCCCCTATTTTAAATTAGCCAATAATAAAATTTTAAGAATAAAAGATCTTTATTTAGATAAAAAATATTTATTTAAAAATCTAACAGGTATTAATCAAAATTAAATTAAGTTTTTTAATATTATTAATTAATTAAATAAATATGGATGATAAAACATCGGAAAAAGGTTCTGAAGTCTGTCCAAAATGCGGGTCGTCACTTGGTGAAGTTTTTGAGACGAAGTCCGGTAAAAAATTACAACGTTGTTCAAAAGGGAGCTGGAATCCAGAAACTCATACGATCGACGGCTGTATTTATGTAAAGTGGCTTGAGGTTGAGCCGATCACTCTTGACGAAAAATGTCCGAAGTGTGGAGCACCCTTACTTTCGGTAGTAACTAGATTTGGAAAGAAAATGAAGAAATGCTCAACGGCCACTTGGGATCCGGCAACAAAAACCGCCGGCGGATGTGATTATATTGAATGGGTAAAAGGAACCACTGAACAACTGGATGAAGATTGTCCGAAATGCCAAGCAAAATTAGTTCTTTTTACAACTGCCGCTGGAAAAAAACTAAAAAAATGTTCAACGGCCACCTGGGACGCTGCAACAAAGACAGCCGGGGGATGTGACTATGTTGAGTGGTTAAGGTCATAAAAAGTCCAGTTGACAAAACTGCGTTAGTTGTACATAATGATGTACAAGGGTGATAATTATGAAGGCAACTGATTTGTATATTACCGCGACTGAGGCGAGGAATAATTTTTTTAATCTTTTAGCAAAGGTGAAAAAAAGTCCGTATCCGATTAATATTACTGTTAAGGGAATACCTGAAGCAGTAGTGATGAGTAAAGAAGAATATGACGGTTGGATGGCAACGATTGAAACCCTCTCTGATAAAGAAATGGTCGAATCAATTAAAGAATCTGATAAAAACTTTAAGGAAGGCAAATATCAAACTTTAGAAGAAGTAGAAAAAGAATTGAAGATTGGAAAATATCAATTATTATCCGATGTTAAAGGTAAATATGTATCTGATCTTCCTCGAAAATCGGGCAAAAAAAGAATTAAAAAAGTTAGATAAAAGTTTCCAGGAAAAAGTACTCAAATATCTTCATTTATTGGAGATAAATCCGTTTTTAGGTGGGAAAATGCAAGGTGAGTTTCGAGGATTCTACAGAGTTAAGATACCCCCATTAAGAATTGTTTATTTTCCTGATTTAAAAAATAAAATCATTCGAGTTCGAGCGATTGGTTTTAGAGGGGATATTTATAGATAAAAATGAAAATAATTAAATATTCTTTAGGCCAACTGCAGGCGAATTGTTATTTCTTAATTGATGACCAAAATTGTTTAATTATTGATCCGGCTGATGAAGCCTCATTTATTCTTGAAGAACTGCAAAGACAGCGGTTAAATTTAGTCGGCATGTTGGCGACTCATGGACACTTTGATCATATAGGCGCAGTGGGGGAGATTCAGTTATCTTTTAATGTTCCTCTATACATTCTTAAAGAAGATCAATTTTTAATTGATCGATTAAACGAAACAGCTAAATATTTTTTAGGATTTGATCCGAATTTTATTAAGCCAAAAAATATAAAATTTATTGAAGACAATTTTTCAATTACGAATTACGGATTACGAATTATCAAAACTCCGGGACACACACCGGGCAGTTGCTGCCTATATTTTGAAAAAGAAAACGCACTTTTTACTGGAGATACTTTATTCAAAGAGGGGGTTGGTCGAACAGATTTGTCTTACAGCAATCAGGATGATTTGAAAAAATCCTTAGAAAAAATATTTAAACTTCCTGAAGAAACAATTATTTATTCAGGCCATGGAGAAGAGACATTGATTCAGGATGAAATCAATTCAAACCTTCAAGATTTTTAATAAGAATATCTTTTTCATTTTTTATTTTTCCTTCAACCACCTGATCAAAAAGTTTTTTCAAAATTTCACCGACTTTAGGTCCGGGTTTTAGTTTTAAAATTTCCATGACATTATTACCACTTATTTTTAAATCAGTAATTTTAAACGGTTGTTTTTGGACTTCAATCAATCTTTTTTTGAAAAGATCAAGACGCCAGGAAATTGGCGTTGCACCCGAGCCAATACGGTCAGCAGTTCGTAGATCCAACATATCCTGTAGATAGTCTTTTGTCACTCCTCGAATAAATCTTCGAACGGCTTTATCTGTTTGAGTCTCGGAAACGGTAAACTGATGTTCACCGACCAATGTCACTAGTTTGTCTTTTTGTTTGTTTGATAGTTTAAATCTATCAGCAATGATTTTTGCTTGTTTTTTACCGACGACTTCATGGTTGTAAAAAGTAATCAGTCCGGTTTTTTCATCTTTATGAAAAGTTTTTGTTTTGCCAATATCGTGAATTAAAGTGGCGAATCTGGTGATGGGATCTTTTGAAGGACAATGCTTAAGAGCCATTACCAAATGAGTGCCTACGTCGTAGATATGATGGCGTTTGGGACTTTTTTGAGGTATTGTAAAGCAGACATCAACCTCCGGTAAAATATATGAAAGAAGACCGGTACTTTTCAGGAAAAGAATTCCTTCAGCTGGATGGTCGCTCTCTAAAATTTTTAAAAACTCATCCCTGATTCTTTCAGCGGAAATTTTTGTAATTAAAGAAGCGTTTTTTTGAATTGAGTTTCTGGTCTTGCCTTCAATGAGAAATCCCAATTGAGAAGTAAAGCGAACCGCCCGAAGTAGTCGAAGAGCATCTTCATTAAAACGAATGTCGGGGTTCCCAACGGTTTTAATTAATTTATTAGATAGATCTTTTTGTCCAAAATATGGATCTACTATATTTTTTCCATCATAAGCGATAGCGTTAATAGTAAAGTCTCTTCGAGATAAGTCTTCCTCAATAGTTTTGGCCCATTCGATTTTTTCCGGGTGACGTAGATCAGAATAACCAGATTCTTTTCTGAAAGGGGTGATTTCAAAAATGATTTTGTCTTTTGGAATACTCACTGTTCCATAGATATTATTATAAAAACCATTGGGAAACATATTAAGAATCTGTTCAGGTATTGCATTGGTTGTAAAATCCCAATTATCAACAACTTTGTTTAAAAGAGCATCTCGAACAGCTCCGCCAACGACGAAGATCTGATATTTGTTTTTACTAAAAACATTCATTAAGTCGATAACTTCTTTAGGTAGTTTAATCATGCTGAAATTATATATCAATCATGGACTTTAAAATATCGAGATTTTTTTTGTCAGGTCCATTATTGTCAAAGCCCGGAGTCTCGATGATAAAAGGATAGCTTTTTGTTTTTGGATGATTAAGAAGGGTTCTAAATTCGTCAAGTCCAATCATTCCTTGGCTGATATTTCCATGACGGTCATGGCCGGAGTTAAATTCATCACGGCTATCATTGACATGCCAAAGTTCAAGAATATTATTTATTTCGAGTTTAACGAGTTTAGCGAGAAATAAATCAAGTTCGTTATTGTTATCAAATTTATAACCGTTAGAGAACAGATGGCAAGTATCAAAACAAATTCTTACTCGGGAATTATTAACGTCTTTGACTATTTGGGCAATCTCCTCAAGAGTCTGACCAATTTTTCTGTTCCCGGCATTTTCTATAATAAACAATGACTCCTCGGGTGTTTTATCCAAAATTTCTTTGATGTTATTTATTAGTACTTTATATTTATTATCTTGTGGACGGCCGTCGTTAAGATAATTTTTGAAAGATCCAAGGTGGATTATTGAGCCTTTAATGCCGAGTTTTGGAGCCAAGTTTAATTCGCTTATCAAAGACATTTTAGACATATAGCCTATTCGACTGTCATCTGCAAGGTTAATCAAATAGGTAGCGTGAAAATAAATAGGGTCGATATTTAATTGAAACTTAAGATTGAGAAATTGGGAAATTTGTTGTTCATCCACTTTAGCAAAGTTCCAACCGCGGGGAGAAGAAGAGAAAATCTGCAAACAATTGCCGCCAATATTTTTTATTCTTTCTAAAGCCTGTGTATATCCGCCGGAAATTGATTGATGTGCGCCTAACTTTAAGTTCATAGTTTAGATTATTATACATTGTTTAAAATCCCCTTGACACGTTAGCAGACATAATGTATATTTGCTAATATCCGTCTCCGTTCTATAAAAAGTTATGAAGTTAAATAGAGCTACGACGAGACAATGTGGAAGATTTAACTCAAAGACAGATTGATATTTTGAAAGTCATTATTAAAGAATATACGGAAACCGGTACGGCAGTTGGAAGCGAGATTTTGGAAAAGAAATATAAATTAGGTGTTTCACCGGCAACGATTAGGAATGAGATGGTTGAGTTGGCAAAAAAAGATTATCTGAAAAAAACCCATTTTTCTTCCGGCCGGATTCCTTCCGCCCGCGGTTTTAGATTTTATATTAAGCATTTGATGAAGCAAAAAGAAATGTCAACCACCGACGAGGTTTCTTACAAAAATAGCATTTGGGATGAAAGAAAAGAAGCTCATCGATTATTATCTCAAGCCACTAAAGTTTTATCACAAAAAACCGGACTGCTTTCTTTAATAACGACTAATCATGGCGATATATATTATGCCGGTATGGCCAATCTTTTAAATCAGCCGGAATTTCTCGATATTAATCTATCACGGACTTTATTTGGCAGGTTAGACGAAATTACTTTTTGGGAAAAAATATTAAACGACATGTTTGCTTTAGAAGACGAGATGTACTATATGTTGGGAGAAGAAGATTTTCATGATCCAATTTTTGATTGTTGTGCCAGTATTTTTGGCGAGTTTGAAAGTAGTAAAATTAAAGGGATTATTGGTGTGATTGGTCCGAAAAGGATGTCTTATGACGCTATCATTCCTCAGATAAAGTATTTTTCCGGACTATTGGGGGAAATTGTGAAGGAACAAGCATTATAATCAAAGATTATGGACCAAACTAAAACTAAGAAACCAATAATTGATAAATTTACACAAGAAATAGAAAGTTTAAAGCAACAAGTTGAAGAATTTAAAAATAAATATTTGCGGGCCTTGGCTGATTATCAGAATCTGGAAAAAAGAGTCAATGACGAAAGATTTGAACTAATAAAGATGGCTAATAAAAATCTTTTAATTAAGATTTTGCCATTTTTAGACAATTTAGAAAAAGCGGAAATATTTGTTAAAGATAAAGGATTAAAAATATCAAAGGAGCATTTTTTACAGATACTAAAAGAGGTAGGATTGGAAGAAATTAATTTGCTGAATAAAGATTTTGATCCTAATTTAGCCGAGGCGATTGATATTGTTCCCGGTATTAAAGACAACAAAGTTGTTGAAATTTTAAGAAAAGGATATATGTATGAAGGTAAAATAATTAGAGTAGTTCAGGTTAAAGTATCAAAAATTATAAATTTAAAATAATAAAATACTATGGCTAAAATAATCGGGATTGATTTAGGGACAACTAATTCATGTGTGGCGGTGATGGAGGGTGGAAAACCAAAAGTTATCTTTTCTCAAGAAGGAAGAAATGTCATTCCATCGGTCGTTGATCCGGTCAAACGGATTGTTGGCGACGTGGCTAAAAGACAGATGGTCGTTAATCCAAAAAATACGATTTTTTCGATAAAAAGATTGATGGGTAGAAGATTCAGTGATGAATCAGTTAAATTTGACGCTAAATGGTTGCCATATAAAATCAAAGCCGGTCGCGATGAAATGGCTGATGTTGAAATTGAGGGCAAAACATACACTCCCCAAGAGATTTCCGCGATGATTTTACAGAAAATTAAAACCGATGCGGAAGCTCATTTAGGTGAAAAAGTCGAAAAAGCCGTTATTACGGTTCCAGCTTATTTTGACGATGCTCAGCGTCAGGCAACTAAGCAAGCCGGTGAAATTGCCGGATTAGAAGTGATCAGAATTATCAATGAACCGACGGCAGCGGCTTTGGCATACGGTTTAGACAAAAAACATACACATACCATTGCCGTTTATGATTTGGGAGGCGGCACTTTTGATATCAGTGTTTTGGAATTAGGCTCGGAATCAGGTGAAAGCGTTTTCCAGGTTAAAGCGACCAATGGCGATACCCATCTGGGAGGCGATGATTTTGATAAGGTAATTCTTGATTATCTGGCTGAAGAATTCAAAAAGGATAACGGAGTTGATCTAAGAAAAGATTCACAAGCTTTGCAACGGTTACGTGATGCGGCGGAAAAAGCCAAAATAGAACTGTCATCATCTGTGCAGGCGGAAATCAATCTGCCGTTTGTCACCGTTAAAGACGGCCAGCCACAGCATTTAGTGATGAAATTGACCCGGGCCAAATTAGAATCGCTGGTTGGCGAATTGGTTGACAAAACATTCCAGCCGGTTAAAGCTTGTCTCAAAGACGCCAAGATTGACATTAAAAAAATTAATGAAGTGGTTCTGGTCGGAGGAATGACAAGGATGCCGATGGTAATCGAAAAGGTTAAAGAATTTTTCGGGAAAGAACCAAACCGATCGGTCAACCCGGACGAAGTTGTTGCCTTGGGCGCGGCCATTCAAGGCGGCGTCTTAACGGGCGAAACCAAGGATATTTTATTGCTTGACGTTACTCCGTTGACACTTGGAGTAGAGACTCTTGGCGGTGTGATGACGCCGTTAATACAGAAGAATACCACTATCCCCAATTCAAAAGCAGAGACATTTTCGACAGCCGGAGACAATCAAACCCAGGTTGAAATACACGTTGTTCAAGGAGAGCGACCGATGGCCAGGGATAATAAATCGCTTGGAAGTTTTACTCTGGACGGAATTCCACCAGCTCCGCGCGGAGTGCCTCAAATTGAAGTTTCTTTTGATCTTGACAACAATGGCATCCTGACGGTAACGGCAAAAGACAAAGCCACCGGAAAATCCCAAGCGATCAAAATCACCGGATCAACCGGTTTAACAAAAGACGAAATTGAAAAGATGAGGGAAGAAGCGGAAAAAAACGCAGACAAAGATAAGGAAGAAAAAGAAAAGATTGAAGTCAGAAACAAAGCTGATAACATGATCTATGTATCGGAAAAGTCTTTGCGGGATGCCGGAGACAAAGTCGACAAGACTGTCAAAGAAAATGTTGAGAAAAAGATTAAAGAGTTAAAAGAAAAGATCGAAAAAGGGACAAAAGATGAAATAGAATCAAAAACAAAAGATCTTTCCGACGAACTGTCCAAAATTGGTCAAGCGATGTATGGTAAAGCTCAGGAACAACCAAAAGAAGAGGATAAAAAGGAAGAGAAAAGTAAGAAAGTGGAAGAAGGAGAAGTTGTAAATTAAAAATATGTCTGATTACTATGAAACACTCGGTGTTTCTAAAGGCGCCAGTGATGCGGAAATAAAAACTGCCTATCGTAAACAGGCTCTTAAATGGCATCCGGATAGAAATAAATCAACTGATGCGACTGGTAAATTTAAAGAAGTTACTAAGGCTTACGAAATCCTTTCTGACTCGAAAAAGAAAGAGATGTATGATCAATATGGAGAAAGCGCTTTCAATCGAGGCGGGCCAAGTAATCAATATTCACAGCAAGGTCCGTTTAATGTCTATAGCGATTTTGGCGGAGCTGGGTCACCATTTGAAAATGCCGACTTTGGCGGATTTTCCGATCCTTTTGAAATTTTTGAACAATTTTTTGGTTTTCAGTCGCCGTTTTCTCGAAGCGGGAGAAGACAACATCGACGTGATGTATATGAAATTACACTGACTTTTGAAGAGGCCGTCAACGGCGTCAAAAAAACCATGATTGTCAAAGGTGAAGAAAAATCCTTTCAAATTCCGGCCGGAGTTGATGATAAAATGACGATTCGGTTCTCTGATTTTGATTTACAGGTAAGAGTCAAATCGCATCCGTACTTTACCAGGAAGGGTCAGGACATATATTTTGAAAAAGACATTTCTTATTCTTTGGCGGTTCTTGGAGGAGTAGTCGAAGTGCCGACGGTTAGCGGCACAATAAAATTAAAAATAAGATCAGGAACACAGTCGGGGACGACCGTCAAACTTCATGACCAGGGTGTTCCATATCCACAGTCAAACCGCAAAGGCGATCAATACGTTATTTATAAAATCAATACACCATCAAGAGTTTCTTCGAGAGCAAAAGAATTGTTAAAGGAATTAGAGGAAGAGATGGAATGAAGATACAAACCAATGTTAATAATCTAAAAAACTACAGGATTTATTTACAGGTAGAAAAAGCCGTCAATGAATTTTTGGAAAAAAATAATTATTTAAAAGTTGAACTGCCGGTGTTGTCTCCAGCTTTAATTCCTGAATCCTATTTGAAAGTTTTTGAAACGGAATTTAAGTATTTTGAAAAAAAAGAAAAACTTTATTTGACGCCGTCGCCGGAACTTTTTTTAAAACGTTTACTAGCATATGGGGTTGGTGACTGTTATTATCTGGGAAAATCTTTTAGAAACAGTGATCTGCCCTCTTCTCTTCATTTTTTTGAATTTATGATGCTTGAATTTTATAAAATGGGAGCAGGGTATATGGAGATCGCGGATGTAGTGTTAGAAATACTAAGGTTTATTGCAGATAAAATCCGAAATAATAAAATAATTTATCAAGGCAAAAATATTTCATTGGAAAAATGGGAAAAGATTTCCATAGCAGAAGCTTTTGAAAAATATGCTGATATTTCTGAAAAAGAGTTATTTGATTATAAATTATTTACAAAAAAAACTAAAGAAAAGGGTTACCTGACGAAAAACTTTGTTTATGAAGATCTTTGGTCACAGATCTATTCTCAAGAAATTGAGCCAAATTTGGGAAAAAACGGTTACCCGACTTTAATTTATGACTATCCAAAAGAATTTGCCGCTCTGGCTAAATTAAATAAAGACGGTCGAACAACTCAACGTTTTGAATTCTATATCAATGGGGTTGAACTGGGTGATTGCTATACGGAGTTGACCGATTGGAAAGAGCAAGAATTAAGATTTAAAAAAGAAAGCAGGGTTATTCATCCGATTGACAAAGGTTATATTGAAGTATTAAAATATGGTCTTCATGATTGTTCAGGAATTGCAATAGGCCTTGAAAGATTGGGGATGATTTTTGCGGACGCAACTTCAATAGAGGATCTAAAATTAATTACAATTATATGAGAATTAATGCCGGTAATCTAAAAAAAAGTGAGTTTGTTTTTTTTCAGGGGGAAATCTGTCAGGTTCAGAAAGCTGATTTTTATTCACCGGGTAAAGGATCGGCTTTAATGAAGGCGAGATTAAAGAATCTGATATCAGCCAAAAATGTTGAATATGCTTATAAATCCAACGAGCAGGTAGAAGTATTGGATGTCACTTCAGTCGAGATGCAGTATCTATATAAAGATAACGAGAATTTATATTTTATGGATGAAAGAACCTATAATCAGTTTACGTTACCTATTTCCGTCGCTGGTGAAGTATCAAAATTTTTTAAAGAAGGAGAGAAAATGTTCGTTTATATGTATAACGATAAGCCTTTAACAATTCGTCCGCCGATGAGTGTCAAACTTAAAATAATTGAGGCGGATGATGCGGCTAAAGGCGATACTGTTTCCGGAGCTAAAAAACCTGTTAAGGTCGAAACGGGAGCAATAGTAATGGTTCCAATATTTGTAAAAATCGGTGAAACGATCAGCGTCAATCCGGAAACAGGTGAATATACAGGAAGAGTATAATAAATTTATGTTATCCGTCGGCACTATTCTTAAAAAAGAAAGGGAAAAAAAAGGCTTACTTCTTATTGATATTGAAAAGCAAATTAAAGTTAGAGAAAAATACTTAAAAGCGATTGAAGAAGAAGACTGGAATTTTTTTTCTTCAAAAATTTACATAACAGGAATTCTTAAGAACTATTCTCGTGTTTTAAACCTTGATCATAAAAACATTCTGGCTTTTTTTCGCCGGGATTATGAAAAAAAGGAAGAGGTTAAATTTAAAAGAAAAGTATCGAGCGATTCTTTAACTTCAGAGACAAAGAAATTATTGAAATTCGGTTTGATTATTTTGATTTTATTTTTTATTAGCTATTTTATCTATCAACTAAAAATATATTTTTCTCCACCCGGTTTTACTCTTTTGAACCCAAAGGTAAAAAACTTTACCATAGAAAAAAGCGTTAAGATTTCTGGAAAAACTGATCGGGATACGGCGATTGTTATTGCGGGGGAGCGAATCTATCAAAATAAAGAGGGAATATTTACTTATGATTATTCACTTAACGAAGGCGAGAATAAGCTAATAATAAATTTAACCGGAGCCAATGGAAAAAAAACTATGGTGGAAAAAACTTTCTTTAAGAAGACCCCATGACAGAATTGAATTCTTTGACGGTTTTGATTGATTTGGAAGAATATATCTTTTTAAATCCTAATCGTTTTGCTTCATCAGTAATTTTTTCTTCAAGATAAGAAGAGCGAATTTCACCCAGTAGTCCAACCTCACCAACAAAAATAGAATTAGCCGGAAGAGCGATGTTTTTAAAAGAAGAGATTAAAGAGGCAATGAAGCCGAGGTCAGCCGCCGTTGATTTGATTGAGACGCCGCCAACCACATTGACAAAAACATCAAAGCGGTCAAACGGCAGATGAAGATTTTTTTTGATGACCGCTAAAAGTAATAAAACTTTGTTGTAATCAAGACCTTTAACTACTCGACGGGGATTCATTAGACTGGTGGGAACAACTAAAGTTTGAATCTCAAAAAAGAATGGCCTTTTTCCTTCGGCCACGCCAACAATGGCTTTTCCCGGCTCCAATTTTTTATCAGTCTCTAAAAATATTAAGGGATTCTTTACTTCGGTTAATCCTTTTTGTTTCATCTCAAAAATACCAATTTCATCAGTTGAGCCAAAGCGGTTTTTCGAAGCGCGCAGTAGTCTGAAGTTTGAAATTTTTTCTCCTTCTAACTCAAGAACACAGTCAACAAAATGTTCCAAAGTCTTAGGTCCGGCAACATCTCCCTCTTTATTAATATGGCCAATCAACAAAACAGATATTTTTGTTTCTTTGGCGAAATTAATAATTTTTTTAGTAACCTCTTTTAACTGGCTGACTCCGGCCACCGGACCCCCAATGTCTTTCGAATAGATGGTTTGGACAGAATCAATAATGACAATCTCGATTTCATCTTTTATTTCCTCTAAGCTTCTAATAATGCTTTCAATTTGTAAGTCACTGGAAAAAGATAGGTTATCAAGATTGACAGAAAGTCTTTCCGCCCGGTTCTTTACCTGTTCGGCTGATTCTTCGCCGGAGATATAGAGAACTTTCAGTTTTTGAAATGCTTGAAGAACAAGGGTTGATTTTCCAATTCCCGGCTGGCCGGTTAAAAGAATCACTTCACCGGGAACAACACCGCCACCCAAAACCCTGTCAAACTCAAAAATTCCGGTTGAGAGTCGGGATTTTGTTGAGTTTTTTATTTTAGATAAGGAAGTGATAGTGATTTTTTTGACCGATTCGCCTTTTTTATTTGGAGATTTTTCAAAATTTGGCTGTTCTTTTAAAGTATTCCATTGACCACAGTCAGGGCATTTGCCAATCCAAGAGCCGGAACCAAAGCCGCAATTTGAACAAATATAAAACATAAAATTTCTAATTACTAATTATTCTAATTAACCTAAATAATAACCAAGATACAATAACCAAGAAACAAACAATAATCAATATTCAATTACCAATTAACCAAACACTGTTTCTAATATTGATTATTGGTAATTGGTTATTGTTTGGAATACTTGGAATTTGGTTATTGGAATTTTATTAATAATTAGATTAATTAGGTTAATTAGGTCAATTTCACATCTTCTCCACCGTCTTTATCCCCAACAAATACAACCCTTCCTTAATTACTTTCCTCACTGCTTGAGTTAACATTAATCGAAACCGTTTTGTTTTTTCTTCGGATTCTAAGATTTTATTTTTCTGATAAAAGTAATTATATTTTTGGGCTAATTCATAAAGGTAATTAGCAATTAAATTTGGGGCAAGCTGTATAGCAGCTTGTTGGACAACTTCCGGGAATTGGTTAATTAATCTTAAAGCGTTTAATTCATCTCTATTTAAGTTACTTTTGACTTTTGACTTTAATTTTTGACTTTTGACTTCTAACTTTTGACTTTTATTAAGGACAGATTGACAGCGGACATAGGTATAAATTAAATAAGGAGCAGAGTTTCCGTCAACAGCAATTGATTCGTCAATATCAAAGTAAATAATTGTTTGAGTGCCATTTTTTAAGAAAGAATATTTTGCCGAGGCAACTGCTAAAATTTCAGAAGTATCTTTATCACCTTTAAATTTTTCCAGGATTTTTTTCTTGACTTCGTCAATCAGCCAGTTGGCTTCAATGATATTGCCTTCCCGGGAAGACATTTTACCGGCTTTTAATTTTACCCATTCATAGATCAAGTGATATTGTTTGTTCTTATATTTTTTTTCATTAATCAGCTCTTCGACTTTAAAGGTAACCTTAAAAAAACTGGTTTGTTCTGGTGTTACAACATGAATTATTTTATCTAATTCACCAAAATCAGAGAATTCTTTTTCGGCCAAGCCCATTTCTTTACCTTCGTAAGTAGGGAATCCCAACGAATTAATAAATACTCTAGTATCGAGTCCGTATTTTTTACCGTTAAAAACGATTGCGCCTTCACTTTTCTCTAAGATTCCTTTTTTATAAATTTGTTTAGAAATCTCTAACCCACGCTTTGTTACTTCACTTTCCAGGTAAAGCCGGTCAAAGTGACTATCAACACGCTCATAAACCTTGTCAAAATACTCTAGGCTCCACTTTTTAGTTTCCTGCCAAAGCGGCATTATTTTAGGATCCTGATCGTAGATCATTTTATTAATTTTTAATATTTGTTCCTTTGCATTCGGATTATCTTCATAAGCCTTGGTTCCTGAAGAATACATCTTACCTAAGAATTCTATTTTTGCCTGCAAGTTATTTAATTTATGAATATCGAATTTTGAATTACGGATTCCGTGTAAACATTTGGCAATATGAAGACCAATATCTCCTTGATAATTACCCCTAATAACTTTGTTCCCAACCGCCTTCAAAATCCGAACCACCGATTCTCCCGTTGAAATATTTCTCAGATGGCCAATATGAAAGAGTTTGTGAGTATTCGGGTGGGCAAACTCAACCATGATTTTTTTATTTTTCCCAAGGTGATATTTAGGATAAGTAAAACCTTTTTCAACAACATCTGTCAATCGATTAATCAACTGTACATTTGAGATCCAAAAATTAACAAATCCCGGCTTAACAACTTCTATTTTCTCAATCAATTCTGTTTTTGGAAAATTATCTTTTATTTCTTCGGCAATTAATAAAGGACTTTTTTTAAGTTGTTTAGTTAATTTAAGCGCAACTGATGTTGAATAATCGCCGAAATCGGAATTGGCTGGTTTTTCCAAAGTTGGAGATACGTCTTTGACGCTAATTTTTTCCAAAACTATGGTCAAATTTTTTAATATTTCGTCTCTAATCATTGGATTATATGATAGCAGAATTTAACTCTATTTGGTTATTTAATAGAAAAATCAATAAAGACTTTTGGGCGTGAGGGCGATTTTCGGCTTGATGAAAAATAATTGATTGTTTTCCGTCAATGACTTCTGAACTAACTTCATGGTTGCGGTAGGCCGGCATGTCATGCATAAAGATAACATCTTTTTTAGCAAGATTCATGAGTTTGTTTGTTACTTGATAGGGAGGAAAAATTTTTAATCGTTTTTGTTTTTCTTCTTCATCTCCCATACTAATCCAGGTATCGGTATAAATAACATCAGCATTGTCAGCCGCCTTTTTTGGATCATCAGTTTCAATAATTTGACAGCCGTTTTTCTTAGCCGATTTTTTTGCTGTTTCCGCAATATCTTTTTTTATCCAATAACCCTTAGGGGAAGCAGTGGTAAAATTCATTCCTAAAATACCTGAAGCTAAAGCTAATGAATGGGGAATATTATTTTCACTGTCACCAAAGTAAGCAATTTTTAACCCGTGAAATTTTTTTTACATTCATAAATTGCGTGTCCACCAAGCTGAGTCATGCCGGTTTCAAATGAAACTCGAGTTCGAAGAGAAGGTTTTTCAAAAATCATCGTTAAAGTTTTATTTTTTAGATATGACATGTTTGTTCCATTATTTATAAGTTCTTCCTTTAACGTGATTGCTATCTCAATCAAGTAAATAATTTCTTCTTTTGATAAATCGGTAATTGATAGAAAATCTTTTTTCATAAATAATCTAAAAATTGTTTAATAATTTTTTTTAATTGGATTAAAGTTTTTATTTCAATCTGCTCATCAGTTGTATGTGGGTTAATAATTCCGTCGCCAAGATTAATAGTTTCTATTCCTTTCTCATTTAAAATATTAGCATCACTAACACCAAAGGAATTATAGAATTTAGTCTTTATTTTAAGATGAATAAATACACTGTTGATATCTTTAGCAAATTTACTAGATAGACTATGTTTATATCCAGGACAAAAACCATCAGTTTTAAAGATTAATTTTGTTTGATATTTTTTTGATTCGTTGTAAAAAACATCCTCTATTTTTTTTAGTTTGTTTTCGAATTGAACTTTATTATAACTTCGTAATTCTCCGGAAAGAACTATTTTATTTGGGACAACGTTTATTCCCGATCCACCGTTAATAAAACCAATGTTAATTTTTGTATTTTTATCAGTTTTTCCAATAATCAATTTATTTAAGGATTTAATAGCAGGTAGTAAAGCATTTTTTCCTTTTTCTGATGTTGATGCATGGGTTGATTGACCAATAAATTCAGCACTAAAATTAATAATGTAAGGCGAACTAAGAATAATACTCCCTAATGGCTTTGCGCAATCAAAGACTAACCCTTTTTTTGATTTAAGCCATTTAAAATGGAAGTATTCAATTCCTCCTCCGATTTCTTCTTTAACGGTAAAAAGCAGTTCGAATGACTTTTGGCTACTATTACTTTTTAAATGTTCTTCAACCGCACTTAATAATGAAGCTAAAGCAACTTTATTGTCAGCGCCTAAAATAGTATCACCTGCACTTTTAATTCCTCCATTTTTTATAACCGGTTTTATTCCTTCCCCGGGTTGAACCGTATCCGTGTGAACACAAAAAAGTACCGGCTTTCCTTTTCCCTGATTTTTTACCAAAACATTACCGAGTTTATCAATTTGATAAGATAAATTTTGTTTTTTTGCCCAGTCGGTTATAAATAAAATCATATTCTTTTCCTTCCCTGAAGGGCTATCGATTTGTACCAGTTTTAAAAATAGATCAGCAACTTTATTCATGATTAATTATCTTCAATAAAACTTTTAACTTCCTGATAAAGATTTTTTTCCGTCTGAGAAAATTTTCTCTTTGTTTTCTTAACCCATTCGTATAGTTGATTAACTTCTTTTTTAAGTAAGTTATTCACTTGAAAAACAAAGTATGGTTTAGGGGATCCTTGATAGTTATATTGATTTAGAGCATTCTCAACATTCAAAATCTCATTAATTAATTTTTGATTAATCACGAAACTTTTATTGACTGTTTCTTTAATAGCTGTTTCAATTATTATGTTATTGATCTTAGTTAAATCTCCTTTCACTAAACCAACTATTTTCCCAACGACTTTATGACTAAGTCGAAATGGAATTTGATATTCTTCAACTAATTTATCAGCCAGTTTTGTTGGCAAGGATGAAATAGTCGCTTTTTTCATCGTTTCCGGATTAGGAATAATTTTATCCAACATATCACAGGTTATAGAAACAGTGCTGAGACTTTCTTCAAGCGAATCGATAATGGCGATCTTACTTTCCGCACTATCTCGGTTATATCCAGACGGGATTCCTTTCATGGCCACAAGAACGTGATTTAAATTTCCAATCAGTTTTGCACTTTTACTTTTTACTTTTTCAGCAATGTCAGGATTCATTTTTTGCGGCATGATTGAACTGCCGGTGGTGAATTCCTCTGAAATAGTAATAAAATTAAGCTCAGGCATACTCCAAATAATCAGGTCTTCCATCATTCTTGATAAAATGGTTAAAAACACTGTTAAATTACTAATTATTAAAGCGTCTTCAATTCCTCGGGCGTTAATGGCGCTTAAGGCATTATTTAATGGTTTAGAAAAACCGAGTTTTTTTGCCGTAAACGCCGGATCAATTTTCCAGTTAACTCCATAAGAAGCACCAGCTCCTAATGGAGATTTATCAGTGATTTGATAAACGGCTTTGAGAGCCAAATGCAAATCAATTATTTGACCAAGATATGCTTGCCACCAAAAACCAAAAGTTGACGGCATGGCTGAACGTAAATGAGTAAACCCGGGCATAATCACCTCTTTATTTTGTTCAGCCTTTTTCAGTAGAATTAGTTCTAACTGACTTAACTTTTCAAAAATATCCAGCAAATATTTCTTTGTAAACAGTTTTTGATCAACCACTGATTGATCATTTCGACTTCGGCCAATATGAAACCAGCCGGCATCATCCCCAAGAGTTTTTGTTAATTGATTCTCAATGTTTTCATGAACATCTCCGATTAAAGGGTCGACCAATTGTTGTGTTTTAGCTTTTTCTACTAACTTTAGTAATTCTTTCAAAATCTTTTTGGAGATTTTTTTAGGAACAATTTCTTGTTTAGTAATCATCAGATTATGGGCAATAGTTTCCCATAGATAATAAGGGGCTAACTTATTTTCAAGCACCGTCATCGTCGGGTCCATAATAAACTGATCGGTTTTTTTGGAGGGTCCTTTTGTATAAATCCCTCCGTAAATCTTAGAGTTTTTCATATGATTAAATTAATAATTAATAACAGTCATATCCAAAATAACTACTTTTGCTTGACCTTCTTCTAAAAGAATTTTCACATTTTTTGGTTTTATAATTTCAATTGCCCCAAGATGTTTTAAAACTTTGATTGCTTTTTTACTGTTAAGATCGCAAACAGCAATTAATTGTGCATTCGGATCTTTTTCTTTCAAAGATTTGACAGCTAATTTGGTCAAATAGTGGCCATACCCTTTATGTTGAAACTCTTTATTAATTATCCAGCTACCAAACTCATATACTTTTTGACCATATTCATTTTTTCCAGCCCAAAGTTTATTTTTACCAAATCCTATCAATTGGTCTGTTTTTTTTTCGAGTAATACAACCGCGTTCCCCGGATCAAAAAATTTAGTTATCAGTTCGTCAGGCTTAAATTGCAACATAGTCTGCTTGTGTTTCTCTAATAATGCTGTAACTTTACCAGCAATTATTTTTTTAACACCTTTTGACAATTTGGCAACGTTTTTTCCTGTTATTGAGATTTCTCCATTTAATTTCATATATTTTTATCTCCTTTTTTATTTATTTTTGAAGCTATAACAGACTGCAATCCGTAAAGCTTGATAAACCCATTGACTTCCTCTTTTGTCCAACTCTTACTCTGGGAATACATAGCAATTTTTGGATCGATCAATGAATATTTAGACTTTACCGAAACGGGCAATGCATTACCATGTTCTAATTTCATTAGCACTTTTCCGGTAACGTTTTTTTGGTGTACTTTAATAAAAGCTTTAAGGGCGTCAACGTGACTGTCATAGAACTTACCGTTGTAAATATATTCGGTTATTTCCTTAGAAACTAAATCGCCGAAACATATTTGTGGTTTTGATAAAACATATTGTTCGACAGCTTGATGAGCTTTTATTAGAAACAAGATTCCTGGAGCTTCAAAGGCAATATGACCTTTAATTCCAATCATACAGTCACCCGTGTAATAATTTTTGCCGAATCCGTATTTACCAACCTCATGATTCAAATAATCTAAAATCTGCCAACTTTCGGTTTTTTTGCCATTTAATTTTATTGGAACTCCTTTTTTAAATTCAATTTCAAAATAACCATTTTTATTGATAAGTTTACCGGTTACCCAATGAAAAATATTTTTATCTGCTTCTAGATTATTATTTATTTCGCTTCCGGAATAAGTTACACCCATCAAATTAATATTGATAGAATATTTTTTATGACTTTTATCAACAGAAAACCCTTTTTTATCGAGATACTTTTTTTCTTTCTCACGATCGCCACCAATATCTTTAATAGGTTCAATAAGTTGAATTTCCGGTGCTAATATTTTTAGTGGGATATTAAATCTAATTTGGTCATTACCCATGCCGCTATTACCATTAGCAATATATTCGGCACTTTCCTTTTTGGCGATCTCTATGCATTTTTCGACAATATTATATCTTTGGGAAGAGACGATATTTGGATAAGACCCCTCATATAATCCGTTAGTTTGTATAATCCATTGTATGACTGAGTCAAAATAATACTTTTTAGCATCAATAAGATAATGTTTTATGGCTCCTAATTGTTTTGATTTTTCAGCGATTTCATTTTTTTCTTTATTTGAAAAGCCTCCAGAATCAACTGTCACAGTTATTACCTGAAAACTTTTTTCAATTAAGTAAGGCACGCAAAAAGAGGTATCCAGACCCCCGGAAAAAGCGAGAACGACCTTTTTGTTTTTATTTTGTTTTTTCATATTTTTTTAAATTTATAATTTTTAATAAAAAACCCCGCTTATTATTAAGCGGGGAAATTTGTAATATTCTTGACCAAAAAAAATCCCCGGAGTTCTTTATCCGGGGTTGGTAATTAATTTTACTCTTTAGGCCATAAAAATACTACCCTCCCCAAAGAGTCGCCTTGAAGACGAATTATTTGGAATCAATGGTATTTTCATATCTCTCTATTATAACACAACTTTTAGAAAGTAAAGTAGTAAAATAAAAAGTTATATGTGGTTTTGGTATGCAATCGGATCGGCATTCGTTTCGGCGATCTCAATAATTCTTAATAAAAAAGCATTGAAAAATATCAATGCTTCGTTGGTATCTTGGTCATTATTTGCTTTTTCAATTCCCATTTTAGCCTACCCGGCTCTTAAAGACGGCTGGCCAAAATTAAACGCAATTTTTTGGATAGCAATCACTGCTTCGGTAGTTAGTTTTGCTTATGCCAAGACTTTAACTTTAAAATCTTTAAAAGGTAGCTTAATGTCCGAGATTGTCCCTTTAGCTTTTTTTATGGTTTTATTTAACTATCTTTTTGGTTTAATTTTTCTTTCGGAAAGTCTTAGATTAATTCCAATAATTGGTTTAATCTTTATAATTGCTGGAGGATATTTCCTTAAAGTTGAAGAAGCTAAAGAAGATATTCTTAAACCGTTTAAATTATTATTGACAAACAAAGGGTCTCGAGCTTATTTATTGGCAATGATAATTATGCCTTTAACATCGATCTTTGATAAATATGGGTTAAAGAATATTCAACCAGTCAATCAGTCTTTCCTGTTGTTATTGGAAAATTTTATAACGACGGTATTAATTGGATTTTACATGACAAAAAATGACCATAATTGGGTAAAAAATTTGAAAGTTAATTTTAAAACATTGTTCATTAACGGATTAGTTTACGCTGGTGTAGCGCTATTATTTTTATATGGAATTACAACCGGAGCGGTAGCCTTAGTTTCCGGAGTTAAGAAATTAGAAGTATTCTTTGTTTTGATTTTTGGTTGGCTGTTATTTGGAGATAAACCAAAAAGAGGTGTCTGGATTGGTAGCTTAATAATGCTTGTTGGCGTTACCCTAATTAAGTTAGGTTAAATACTTCGATGTATCGATACATCGAAGTATTGTCATAAACAAGAATGAGTATTGAATTGTTGTTCAATCTCTCCTAAAATAAGACTATGACAAATATGAAGAGTAAACTATCGTTGCTTTTAATATTAATTTTGCTTTTTGCTGTTTTTGTAGGGGTGCGGTTTTTTATTTTTGATAAGCAAAATGAGTACGGAAAATTAAAAATCATTTCTTCACCCACAGCCAGCGTTTTTTTGAACAGTACTTTAATCGGAAAAACTCCATATGAGGATAAGTATAAAGTCGGTGAATATTTGCTAAAGTTAATTCCGGAAACAACGGCGACTGATACAGCCTCTTGGAATGGTAAGATAAATATTTACAAAAATTCTTTAACATACGTTAATCGGGAGCTGGGCTCATCGGACATTGCTTCGGCTGGTGAAATCTTTACGACGGCAAAAATGACTAAAAAATCACAAAATGCCGGATCAGGAGAGATTTACGTAGAGACAGAACCTCAGGGTGCAATTATTACTTTAGACAATGATGAAAAAGGAGTGGCGCCGGTAATCATGGAAAATGTCCTGAGAGGTGATCATGAATTGTCAATATTTATGCCGGGATTTTTTAGAAGAACACAAAAAGTCAATGTTGGTCCAGGCTATCGGGTTAATGCGGCTTTTAAATTAGCTATTGATCAAAGTTCCTCCACCGCTAAAGTTACGGAGGATAAACAGGCAACCGGTAGCGCAAAAACGACCAAAACAAAAATTACCATAAAGGATACGCCGACCGGCTGGCTTAGGGTTCGGGAGGAACCAACATTGAACGCTTCCGAATCAGGCAAAGTTAACCCGGGCGAATCCTTTGATCTAATAGACGAGCAAGACGGTTGGTATAAAATCAAGATTGACGGGAAAAAAGGCTGGGTATCTTCGCAGTATTCTTCTAAAGAGTAGAAATGATTATTTATTTTTCCAAACAACTTTGTTATAAAGAATGTAAGAATAAGGAATAACAACGAAAAAAATAATAAGGACCTTATATAAATACCAAAGTCTTCTTCCAAATATTACCACTAATATCTGCATACCGATAGTTTGGATGGCAACAGATCCAGAGGAAACGAGATTAAATTTAAAGAAACTAAAAATAAAATTTATGGCGTCACCCTCAATTTTTTTGTGAGAAAAACTCCAAGAATTATTCATTATGAAATTACTAGCGATTGCTGTCTCAGTACTTAATAAAGTAGTGAGCCATACAACTTGGTGGATTTTTTCAATCATAAAATAAGAAATACCAAAATCAATTGCAAATCCAATCAAACCGACGATTACAAACTTAATAAATGATGAATTATTAAAAACATACATGAATGTTTGAAAACTATATTGAAAAGCATTTATTTTCGAAATACCAGAGGTTCTTTCTCTAAAATGAATAGGTATTTCATCAAGCACAGCATTATTTTTTATCGCAAAATCCAAAAAAGCGACTTGAAATACATATCCAGAATAATTTTTTAAATGATCATAAGCGTTTTTTACAAGCCAAAATTTAATTGCTCGATAACCGTTAGTCCATTCAGTCACTTTTAATTTCATGAATCCAAATTTAACAATTGAATTAGCGCCGATTGATAATATTTTTCTATGCAGACCCCAGTTTTTAGGAATGGAACCACCCTTAGAATACCTGGTACCAACAACAAAATCAGCTCCCTGTTCAATTTTTTTAATAAATTCTGGTATTTTATCAGGATCATGTTGACCGTCAGCGTCAATTTGAATAATTAAATAAGGGTTGATTTTTTCTTCACAATATTTAAAACCTTTTAGATATGCTTTGCCTAGTCCTTCCTTTTCTGTTTCAAGCAAATGAAGATATGAGGTTTTTTTTTGTAGTTTCTTAACAATTTCGATAGTTCCATCTTCTGAATTACTATCAACTATCAATAAATAAATTTCCCAATTTGATAATTTTTTTGATTGATCAAAAACCCTATTGATCAAGTTTTCGATTTCACCCTTTTCATTGTATGTTGGAGCAATAACAACAACTTTTTTCATACGCTTCTAAAATATTGAATTGTTTTCTTTAACCCTTCCTCTAAGCTAACTTTTGGCTGCCAATTTAATAGTTTTTTCGCTTTGGCAATGTCAGGACAACGTCTTTTTGGATCATCTTGACCAATGGTTTTATAAATAATCTCTGATTGAGATTGAGTTAATTTTTTTATTATATCAGCAATTTCTAAAATAGTTTTTTCATTTTGATTGCCAATATTAATAATTTCTCCGGCGAGCTTTGGAGTAATAGCTAAAAAATAAAGACCTTCAACCATATCAGAGACATAACAAAAAGAGCGAGTTTGTTCTCCCAGACCATAAATTGTCATGGGTCTATTAACAAGTGCTTGATTGATAAAGTTGGAAATGACCCTCCCATCATCTTTTTTCATGAATGGTCCATAAGTATTAAAGATGCGGGCAATCCTAACATCTTTTTTATATTTTCTAAAATAAGCCATCATTAGAGCTTCGGCAAATCTTTTTCCCTCATCATAACAAGAACGAATGCCGACCGGATTGACATGACCAAAATAACTTTCTTTTTGTGGATGCTCTTCGGGGTCACCATAGACTTCGGAGGTTGAGGAAAAGACTAAAGTTCTACTATTACTTTTTATAAAAAAATCTAAGATATTAATTAAACCGAGACTGTTAGTCTTGAGGATTTCTATTGATAATTGTTGAAAATCTTTGGGAGAAGCAGGAGAAGCAAGATCGTAAATAATATCAAAACTTGGCAAGTCAGAAAAATTAAAATTTGTAATATCAGCCTTAATTATTTTTAGATGACCATTATTTAAACCCTCCGATTCGGAGGGTAAATTTTTTTTATTTCCGGTGATAAAATTATCAATGACAGTAATGTCATCATTTTTAGCAAGATGAAATTTAGTTAGGTGAGAGCCAATAAATCCGGCTCCACCAGCAATTAGTATTTTCATGTGGGTCTTCCTATCGAATAATATTTAAAACCCAATTTTTTTAAATCAGATAGGTCATAAATATTTCTTCCGTCAAAAATTGTCGGATTAGACATTAGTTTTTTAACTTTGCTTAGATCAATCTGTCTAAATTCATTCCATTCAGTGACGATTATCAAAGCATCCACTTTGTTTACGACCTGATACGGATCTTTGCTATATGTAATTTTATTAGCAAATATTTTTTTAATATTATCAGTCGCTTCTTGATCATATACATTTAATTGAAAACCATGTTTTAATAAATTTTCAATTATAAAAACTGAAGGGGCAAATCTTATATCGTCGGTGTTAGGTTTAAAACTTAACCCCCATATAGCGACTTTTTTACCCGGAGAATGAGTAGTAATTTTATGTAAGAAATTTTCCTGAGCTTTTATATTTATATTTTCAATTGCGGTAAGTAGTTGAGTATCAATTGACAATCTTTTTCCAATATCCAAAAATGCTTTCACATCTTTTGGCAGACATGATCCGCCATATCCAAGACCGGGATTTAAAAATTGTTTGCCGATTCGCGCGTCAATCCCGACTCCGGTGAGTACTTCACCTACATTTGCACCTGTCTTTTCACAGTAAAAAGAAATCAGATTGGCAAAAGATATTTTATTGGCCAAAAAAACGTTTGAAGCATACTTAATCATCTCGGCTGACGCAAGGTTGGTAATAACTCTTTTTCCATTGATTGGTTTATGAAGGATAATTAATTTTTCAATGGCTTGTTTATTGTCTGAGCCAATAACAACGCGGTCAGCATTGATGGTGTCGGAAATTCCTGTCCCTTCCCTTAAAAATTCGGGGCAAGAGGCAACAGCGAAGTCAACTTGTTTTGACTTATGTTTACTTATTATCACTTCTAATTTACGGTTGGTACCGACTGGCACTGTACTTTTACACGACACTACAGTAAGTTTATTTTTAAGATTTTTACCTATATTTCTGGCAACTTCAATAACCGCGGTTAAATCAGCTTCGCCGGTTTCTTTTGGAGGAGTACCGACAGTAATAAAAACTATATCTGATTCTGGGATAGCTTTTTCATATTTTAAGGTAAAGGAAATTCTTTTAGCCTGAATATTTTTTTGTAATAGTTCTTTCAAGGCCGGCTCATAAATTATTGGATCACCATTTTTTAAACGGACAATTTTTTCTTTAGTGTGGCCAATTACCCAAACATGATTGCCAAAATCAGCAAAAACACAAGCCGTCACTAAGCCGACGTATCCATGACCAAC
>CAYWJV010000003.1:0-7455 GCA_964458735.1 uncultured Gammaproteobacteria bacterium
GCGGTGAATACGTTCTTGCCTCTTGCACACACCGCCCGTCAAGCCAACAAAGTCGATGATATTTGAACCCTCCGATTCGGAGGGGAGAATATTACCGGCGATGGGGGTTAAGTCGTAACAAGGTAACCGTTCTGGAAGGAGCGGTTGGATCACCTCCTTTCTAATTTTTTTCAATTTGTAAAAAAATTAGTCTGACATATCGTTTGATATGTACGACTTTAAACAAATTTTCCTAGCCCGATTATCAGACTAAATTTAACGAATAGATTTTGGCAGAGGATTGGAAATTACTCCCATAACATTAACGGGAAAATAACGATAAAATACATCGCCGATAATACTATCTTTTGTCACGGCACAAAATTTCCTCGAATCAGAAGATCTGGGTCGATTATCTCCCATGACAAAAATATAATCTGAGGGAACTATGTAAGGAACATTGTCTTTAATACAACCGCCTTCCCATAAGTTAGTGGTCGCGGCAATATAGTTTTCTGATAGTTGAGTATCGTTAACTTTAACTACACCATTAGAGATATTAACAACATCGCCGGGTAAACCGATAATTCTTTTAATGTATTCGATATCAGGATTTTTAGGTGATTTAAAAACTACAACATCGCCTCGTTCTAACGGTCTAAACTTATATGTCACCCGGCTGGTTAAAATATAGTCACCTGTACGAAAAGTTGGCTCCATCGACGCACCTTTGACTTGATTAGGGGTTAGTATAAATAAATAAACAACAATAAATAGAGAACCTACAAAAACTACTGTTTCTAAAATGTCCATGACAAAATCAATAACTATTTTAAAAATCTTCATAAGCTATCATTCTAAAAAAAACGCTTAAGTTTTACAAGCGGTTTTTGTATAATTACATGAAGGAAGGATCCGTAGCTCAGTTGGCTAGAGCGTTGCATTCACATTGCAAAGGTCAGAGGTTCGAGCCCCCTCGGATCCACAACAAAAAACGCTGTCAATTATGCTTGGGGAAAAGGGGTGATAGTGGTGGCGGCCGCTGGGAATTCTGAAAATGCATCGGCTACTTATTCAGCTTATTATAGTAATGTGATTGCCGTAGCTGCCACTGATGCTAATGACAAAAAAGCTTCTTGGTCATTCTTTGGCAAATGGGTTGATGTGGCAGCTCCTGGGGTTGAGATATACTCTACTTTTCCAAATCACACAAACACCATTGGAAGAATCAATGCCCTTTCGTCTGTTAGTACTTTAAGAACTTACATTAAAAAGTAAAAATTAGAAAGTTATTTTTTCGCAGATTTTTTGGCGGAGTTTTTTTTGGAATCTCGATAAATACCAACCAAAGAATAAATAATTAGACCAAACATAATCACTGTTAAAATAGTGTTTAAAATACTCATATTATTTTTTAGCTAGGGAATATAAATACAAAACAAAAGAAAATATAATAATTAATTCTATCATTAGTATTGAATAATTTTCTGGATTCATTATTTATTTTTTAAAATATTAATTGATGTAAATATCATTACTATTGAAATTATAAAACCAGTAATCCCTAATATCAAGTAATATTGATCAAATTTTTTTTCCATAAATATCTGCGAAATAATTACTATAGAAATTAATGCCACTGATAAATTTACTAATAATTCTGATAGAACTTTCTTTTGATTTAAGTTTAAATTTTTCATTTTTTTAGTATTTTTTTCCTGAAAAGCCAACCCACTGTCCCTAATATTAAAGAAATTGCTGATGGCCAAATATAATCCCAGATATTTGATGATTTTTTAGTATCTTTTTGTTTCTCAATTTGCTTGGTTACTGAAGCCGTCGGAGTAATTAATTCTTCTTGACGCGATGATATTCCTAACACTTCGGGCGGTAAATCCTGAGATAAAGGAATGTTATTGTTTTGTAGATTATCAGGCGAAGAATTAGTTGATGAGGATGAATTTGTTGACTGTAATATAGTTGTTGGTGCTAAAGTTGGTATTGGGGTTGCCATAGGGGACAGATTTATCTGTACCGTTGGAGTTGGTGTTATTGTTGGGGTGACAGTCGGCGACGGAAATATCGAAAGCGCAGTTTGATTGTTATATAGTATATTATAGTTATCTATTTGAGAGGAAGCTGACGATTCAGTGATTTCTCCGTTAATACTTTCCCAAAGGTCATTGTTTTCCGAAATCTGGCCAACGACTACTTCGTATTTACCTTGATCAACTCCCTGGACTTTTAAGACATAATTGCCTGATTGTGCATTAGGAATAAAAATAATTCCTTCATCTTCTGTGTATATTTGATCGTCAAATTTAACAGTCATTGTTGCCGGTGATTTAATCAAAAAAATTAAAGATGATGAAATTTTAGTCACTTGTCCTTCAATAATTTGATCATCGCCAAAACTAATATTGAACAGGTTTAATATTTTTTTTATAGCATCCTTTTTAGTAATAATTTCTCCATGATCAAAATAAAATTTTTCTGAATCCGTATCTTGGGAGGCGCTTTTGCTTAAAATCGTATAGTCGCCGAAATCAAAATACAACTCTTTAGGTTTTCCATCTGAGTAATTTCCTAATAATTTATCAACAATAGTTTGAGGTTCAATTATAAATCCCGCCGGAGTGTTATTATCTTTCTCTCCATAAATTGCCGTAAATATCGGAAAAATGTCTGAGAAACTTTGATTATAAGGAGTTAAAAAACTGTTTTTAATAGTTAAATTGTCAATTGAAATTTCATTACCCTGAGAATTTTTCAAAAAATTAAAAGTTGGAAACAGGTCTTTTGCCACCGGAAATTTATTGGCAATAGTTACTCGATCGCTTTCAAGAGTTGATTTATTCAAGACTAAAATAATTTTTTCCGCCAGCCATAAAAAAGTATTGTCCCTGTCAATTTCTCCAGCTTCTAATGGTTTGTAGACTTGAACGGCTCCGAGATGAGGTGAACCTACCGAAATAATTTTATTTACTTTATTAGTATTTTTTTGAGCAAAAATTCTTGCAACCAAGCCGCCCAAAGAGTGACCAAGTAAGTTTACTTTTTGATTAGGTTTACTATTCCAAATTTTCGTCTGAAGATAGTTATTTAAGTCATTGCTAGTTTTTTCTATTGATTGACGCCAGTCATAAGGAAATATAAATAGATTAACGTTTTGTTGATAGCCGATATTTTTAAAGGTATTTATTAAACCATCATATTCCTTAATAAAATTTTGTAGCTTCCAAGCAGAATAATCAATCGTTTGATTGTGCAAAATTGCCTCTTTATTCCATGACGCCATAAATCCCGGAATAATAATTATTGGAATTTTTTCTGGTATAGGAGTGGGGGACGGAGTTGAAGTGGGAGTAGGAATTGCTGTTGGCGTCGGAGTTGGTGTTAATGTAGGGGTCAAGCATGCTTGACCCGTGCAAGCTAAATTTAATCTCCATCGAGAATCGCTTCCTAACCCTGAATAATATAATTTTAAACCCCCGTTATCGTTCAAAACTGACGGAAAAATCATGTGTTTCTGATCATAACTTTGGCCGCGAGTTAATTGATAGTCTTGATCTTCAAAAACAGAATTACACGATAAAGGTAAGGCGGTTTTTGCTAATTTAATTCCACTGCCGTCGGCTTGGTGGAAAAAAAGATAAAGATTACCGTTTTCAATATAAGGAGATGCTCCGTCACTGCCAACTATTAATGATCTATCATCTGGACAGCGTTGCCAGTTAATTAAATCGTCAGAATAAGCTAATTTTATTTTAAATCCGTCTCCTCCCCAGGCTCCGAAAAATAGATAAGTACGGTTATCTTGGTTGTATGGAAATCCTGCAAAAACGCCATTTTTTTCCGAATTGTTACTGGTATCGGGCATTATTACCGGGGAAAAACTTGAAGAACAGTTAAAATTAAAGTCGCAACTACTGGAATAAATTCGATAAATATTATTGCTATCATAGCGAGTAAGAAATAATATATATCCTGTTTGAATTTTTAAAATTCGGGGGCTGGATAATTCAGTACCTGTATTTAAAATCTCTTTTTTCATCTGCCAGTTTATGCCGTCAATTGACTCAAAATATCCTAAAGAGTAGTAGTTTTCCGCATCTCTTTTTATAGTGAAAATTCCTTTATAAATACTATTTTCTTTAAAAATATTAACTTGAAGTTGACTAGTGTAGCTATTTATATAACTGACTGGAAGGGGATTATTTGTTATTTTTTCAAACTGAAAAGCATAAGTTTTATTTGTTAAAAACAAATAAACAAAAAAGATTACAAAAATAAAAATTAATTTTAAAAATATTTTTTTCATTTTTATTGTACGGAACGCATATATGCGTTCCTATATTTTTATAAACTTTATAAACTCTTTAGTCCACCGCTTATAACCTACAAAACTGTATTTATGGAGCGTTAAATCAAGATATTTTCTTCGATAGATACCAAGCTTTTATGAAGCTCAACCAAAGAACAAAACCAATGATATTTTGAGTAATCACTAACCACTGAGGCGTTATTTTGCAGCTTGAACAAAACAACCAAAAATAATAAAAGGAAAACAAATATGAACTAATTAAAATAATTAAAAATAAATAATTTTTTGGTTTAATAAGAATTAGAAAGGGGATAATCCAAGTAAAATATTGAATTGAAAAATTTGTCGTAAAAACAAAAAAGAAAAGCAGAAGACTAAGAATATTTTTTATTAAGTTTTTTTTGTTATTAAAGAAGGAATACGCAAAAAAACCAACTAAAAATATTAAAGTAGTTAACTTTTGGAAAAGAATTCTTTGTTTTCCTAATAAGTCAAATAAGCCCCATATACCCCATAAACCTTGGTAATACGTTAAAGTTTTAATGATACTGATCAAAGAACTTTTAAATAACAATACGTAAATTAAGCTAAATATAACCGGAAGAACAATAATCAAGATTAATAACTTTTTATTCTTTATTTTTCTTGCTATTGGAATTAAAAACAAAATCGGCCAGGTTTTTGTAAGAACAGCAAAAGAAAAACTTAAAATTGAAGCTAACTCTTTCTTTTGTTGGAGTAAATAAATAGTCAAGAGAATAAAAAATATTGGAATGACATCAAACTGTCCATGCAAGGTCGTAATTAAAATCGTCACCGGATTAATCGCGTATAAAAAAGCAGTTTTTAAATTTTTCTTTGAAAGCAGGTAGACCAAGTAGAGAATTCCAAGATCGAATATAATGTTTATAATTTTTATTATTACTATCGTCCCAAAGCTCCCCAATCCCCCTAAACTCCCTAAATAAAAAGTCAATGCCTCAATATAAAGAAAAAACGGCAGATACGGATGATGGAGATTGGCTACGTCGGGATAGATACTGATTCCTTTTAAAGTCAGTTGTCCAACCAGGGAATAGGATTCCAAATCGTAATTATTAACATTACGGAAAAAATATAGGCATATCAATCTTATGACCAGACCGATTAATAATATTTTTTTCATATCATCTGTACGGGTCGGGCGTGACCGACCCCTACATTATTTATCCTCCGGATAAATTTGTCAGTCGGTTATAACCAACAAAATTATCTTGTTATATTGCTATATGGCTAAATTATTGATTATATACCATGGCATAAAAAAATGCTAAAATTAAACATGAAATGTTACTTATGTCATACAGCGATTAACCCTCTGAAAAGTATTATTTATGAATGTAAAAACTGCCGATTGGCAATAATTGAAAATAAAAAAATACCCAAAGATTTATCTGAAATATATAATTTCAAGAATTATCACCTAGAAGAAAAAAAACATAAAAAGCGATTCACAAATTTGATAGCGATTACCAGAAAATTTATGAAAAAGGGGAAAGTTTTGGATGTAGGCGGTGGATTTGGATTATTTAGCAAACTTCTAGCAAAAACCGGTCAATATAAAATTGAAGTGATTGAGCCCTCGGTTATTCCTCATTATCTTTCTAATATAAATTATATTCTCTATAAAACATCCTATGAAAAATTTTTAAACAAAACTCATAAAAAATATGACGGAATTATAATGCTAGATATTTTAGAACATTTTAAAAGTCCATTAAATAATTTAAAAAAAACGGTAAAAATTTTAAATGAAAATGGTTTTTTAATTATTCAAACGCCTAATTACCAAAGTCTAATGGCAAAAATTTGTAAAAATTGGTCGTGGTGGATGCTGGAAGATCATAAATATTTATTTTCTCAAAAATCGATAAAGATTATTTTGGAGAAATCTGGTTATGAGATAGTTTATTTTAAAACCTATGAAGACTTTTTTGATTTTAAAAAAAATTTAGATGGAAATTTTACCGGCATAAAAAACATAATTATTAGAAGAACAATAAAACTTATATTCTTTTCTTTATTTTTTCCTTTTTATTTTTTTACTCGTTCTTTAATTTGGGATCTGGGATATGGTGGACTTATTTTTTTGATTGCCAGGAAGTACAATAATAACGATGAAAAACAGACTTTCCCTTTTAATGGTTACTAAAAACGCTGGCGAAACTTTGGAGAAGTCTTTAGCTTCCGTAAAAAAGATTGTCGACGAAATAATTATTATTGATAGCAAGTCAACTGACCGGACTGTTGAAATAGCCAAAAATTATCTTGCTAAAGTTTATGTCAAAGAATTTTCTGATATTGGGAAACAGAGAAAATTTGGGTTAGATAAGGTATCCAATGATTGGATCTTAGTTTTGGATTCGGATGAAATAGTTTCAGAAAAATTAATGAAGGAAATTAAATCGAAAATAAAGAACACAAGAATAAAAATTACTGGTTATTATATTCCTTATCAAAACTTTTTTTTAAATACGCCGCTTCAATATGGAGGGGAAAATTATATGATGTTGAGATTGTTTCGAAAAAATTCCGTTAATATCACCCCCTCTTTAATTCATGAACATTTTAAACTACTAAAAGGAAAATCGGGCCGACTAAAAAATAAAATATTCCATCATTCATATCGATCTCTCCCGCAAATATTTGTTAAATTTACCGATTATGGAATTCGGATGGCCAAAGAAAAATTTTTATCTGGAGAAAAATCTTCTTTTAAAAAAATTTTTATTTACCCTATTCATATGTTTTGGGCCAGATTCATTAAGGATAAAGGATACGAAGACGGACTATTTCGAATACCATTGGATTTAGGTTTTGCTTATATGGAAATGGTCACTTATGTATTTCTGTTATATTACAATGTCGTTAATTCAAAAGTTAAAATTCAAAAGTCAAAATGAAAAGTCAAAATTCAAAAGTCGGTTTTGTTTTTGTTCTTTATAAAACACCCAAGTCAGAAATTAATAGATTAAAACAAGAAGTCAAAGATTTAAAGTTTAAAGACTATGAAATTTATTTTATTGATAACACTAATAATCATCAAGGCTATGCGGCCGGTGTTAATCAGGGAATAAAAAATGCTTTGAAAGATAATTGTGAATTATTTGTTG
>CAYWJV010000003.1:7555-35853 GCA_964458735.1 uncultured Gammaproteobacteria bacterium
TGGCGGATGAGCGGGGGATTGATCGATAAAAAACCGAAAAAACGTTTTGTTTCTGTTGATTTTGTATCAGGATCTTTAATGTTTATCAAGAAAAAAGTAATAGATAAAATTGGCTTCTTTGATGAAAGTTATTTTATGTATTATGAAGAAGTTGATTATTGTTACCGAGCTAAAAAGGCCGGATTTAAAGTTGGAATAGATTCTAAATTGACCTACGAGCATTTTGAAGTTTCACAAGACAATCCAACAAAAGAATTTTATCTTTTTAAAAATCGTCTAAAGTTTTTATTGAAATACGGATCACTCAAACAAAAGGTTTACGAATTAATCAGATTACCGAAAACGGTTTATGAAGAAATTAAAAAACGGCCATTTTATTTAAATTTTTTTAGTTTAAATGTTTCCTCAATTGTTAATAAAATACTCCATTTTGTTCTGTTTTTAATCTTGATCAATTATTTCAAGCCGGAAGAATATGGAGTTTATACTTTGGCTTGGACGCAAGTCGGACTGCTTTTGCCACTACTTGACTTTGGCACCACTTCTTACGGACTAATTCATATTAATGATTCGATTGAAAAAAAAGTTAAGGAACTATTTTCTTTAAGATTTTATTTATCATTAATAACTTTCGTTCTAACAATTATTCTGGCAATTTTATTTAATTATCCATTATCGATTCTTATTCCTATTATTTTAACCTCATTTGTTATCTTCGCCAATATGTTTTCCGGCACTTATCTTATTTTAACTTCAATTAAGCAAAAATCTTATCTCGCCTCAATTGTTTCTATGATTTTCCAAATATTTCTCGTCATCTCGTTAATTGTCGGTGTTTTAATTACTAAAGAATTGTTAATCGTCTTTATCATTACTTTTATTTTATATAACCTCTATTCTTTGATAAATTTTCTTCTTGTTAAAGGCGAAGTCGGCAGTCTATCTCTAAAAATTAATTTAAAGCAGTGGTCTGTTATTATTAAAAAATCATTTATTTTTCTTCTGATCAGTTTATTGGCCGGATTTTATTCTAAAGTTGACATTCTTATTCTAAATATTTTAAAAGGTAAACAGGCAGTTGGGATCTACTCGGCCGGTTACCGATTTTTAGACGCCCTGATGTTTATTGTTGCCAGTTATAATATCTCTTCGATGCCGATTTTTTCTAAACTCGCTAAAGAAAAAAAGGGAAATATATTTGTAAATAAAATTAAAAAAGACGTTGTCTTGGTTTTTTTAATTGGAATAATAATCGCTTTAGGATTTTATTTCATGGGGCCAATCATTCTGCCAATATTCTTTAAAAGCACTTATTTTCAATCAATTCAGGTTTTAAGAATAATTATTTTTGCTCTACCTTTGATCCTTTTGACTTCGGTTTTTTTAAACTCTCTTTTTGCTTTAAATAAAGCTAAAACCGTTATTTATATATTTCTGTTTCAACTAATCTTTAATGTTGGATTAAACTATTTATTAATTCCCAGGTTTAGTTTTTTTGCCTCCGCTTATATTACGTTGTTGGGAGAAGCCATAAACACTTTGTTAACTTTTGTAGTATTAAGGTCCGTCCTTATAAGGACGGACCTTATAAGGAGAGTCCCATGAAAATCTCAGTAGATGGAGGAGCGCTCAACCCAAAAAATAATCAGCGCTTTGGCACCTCGGTTTTTTCGGAAAATTTAGTCGCCGCTCTAAAACTATACGATAAAAAAAATCAATATTTTATCTATACCTTTAAAAATCTTAGGCCTAAACTATTCTGGCTAAAAGGTCAGGTTTCAATTGAGGAATTTATAAATAAAAAGGCTGTTTTTCTCGCCCTCAATCAGGCCATTCCTCTTTATACCTCAGGCAAAGTCATCAGCTTTTGCCACGGCTTATCATATTATTTTCATCCACAATTTTACCCGAAAAGAGACGTTGTCCGGTTAAAAAAACAGCTGGAAGAAATGGTAAAAACATCAGATAAAATTATTGTTTCCTCAGACAAAGTAAAAGATGAACTCATTTCGATCTATCGATACATCGAAGCAAAAATAATTGTTCTCCCTTTTGGAATACCGTCTGATATGATGGATAAACCCGCCTTCGCTAAAGCTACGGCGGGCAAAACAAAATATTTTCTTTTTGTCGGTATGGATCATCCGATAAAAAATATTAATTTTATTAAACAAGCGTTTAATGAATTTATAAAAGATAAAAAATACAAAGATTATAAACTTTATATTCTGACAAAAAACGTTTCCCGGAAAAAACTAAAAAAACTTTATCAGAAAGCAGCTGCTTTGTTAACTTCATCACATTATGAAAGTTTTAATTTCCCTGTTCTGGAAGCTTTATCCCAGGGCTGTCCGGTGGTCGGATTAAAATCGGCCATTATCCCGGAATTTAAATCATTTGTTAATTTGACTGACAATCTTGATGAATTTGTTGAAAATATGAAGAAAATAGCGAACAAACCAGATGTACAATCGATTAATCGATTGTACACTAAATTTGATTGGAGGGATTATGTTAAAAATTTAGTAAAATTATATTAACCATGAAAATATCAGCAATAGTTCTAACAAAAAACGAAGAAAAAAACATTGAAAGATGTTTAAAATCTTTAGATTTTTGTAACGAAATAATAGTCGTTGATGATTATTCGGGTGATAAAACGGTAGAAATAGTTCATAAAGTTAATGTAGGGGTCGGTCATGACCGACCCGTTTATAAAATTTTTAAAAGACAATTAGAAAAAGACTTTGCCCAGCAGAGGAATTTTGGATTGAGTAAAGTTACTAATGACTGGGTATTATTTATAGACGCTGATGAAGAAATTTCTGAAAATTTGAAATTGAAAATTAGAAATTTGAAATTTAACTTTGACGCATACTACTTTAAACGTCAAGATATTTTCTGGGGTAAAACATTGAAATACGGAGAAATCAGAAAAGCCAGAAACCAGGGGATTGTCCGCTTGGTGAAAAAAAATTCAGGGACTTGGATGGGGACGGTCCATGAAGTTTTTCATACGGCCAACAAAGTTGGTCAAATAAATGGTTTTCTTAATCATTATCCGCATCCTACCTTAAAAGAATTTATTAATGATATTAATTATTATTCAAGTATTAGGGCTGAAGAGTTGTTTAATCGAGGTGTCAAAACTAATATTTTTGAAATTATTTTTTTTCCTTTTGGAAAATTTATTTATAACTATTTCTTAAATTTCGGTTTTCTAGACGGCCCGGCCGGCTTTACTTATGCCTTTATGATGAGTTTTCATTCATTTCTTGTCAGGGCTAAGCTTTATCAACTAACAAATAAATAATGACTATTTTATTTTATTTAACTGCCTTTTTATTCTCCTTTGGCCAATTAGGAAGGGTTTCTTTTTTTGATCAACAGGTTAATTTCTATTTATATGAAGTCGTTCTGACTCTAAGTCTATTTTTGTTATTTTTTAAATACCGTTTTAAACCGATCAAAGAAGCCTGGAAAAAATTTAAACCGATTTTTTTCTTTCTCTTTATTTTATTAATTTCTTTATTAATTGATTGGTCAAAATATAGTTCGTTTCAAAACAGCGTGGCTTTCTTATATTTTTTTCGTCTGCTCTTATATTTTTCCACATATTTTTTTTACTTTAGATATCACGTCAAAATAGATAAAAAATTTTCGAAAGTTATTAAAAATGGGGTTTTTATTATTGCTGTTCTAACGATTATTTCAACTCTCATTCAATACTTTCTTTACCCCGATTTAAGAAATCTTCTTTATCAAGGTTGGGATCCTCATCTGTATCGAACTTTTGGAGTTTTTTTTGACACCTCAGTTGCCGCCGCAATTTTCGGAATTTTATTTCTTACTATCAATCAACCAGTTATCAAGATTATTTACTTAATATTAATTGCTCTCAGTTTTTCCCGGGCTATTTATCTGGGGTTATCACTAACCTTAATTTATATATTTATCCAAAAAAAACAGTTTAAGAAAATTTTTTTATTTTTATTATTTTTTATTATTTTGATATTTATTATTCCCAAACCAGCTGGTGAGGGGGTTAATCTAAAAAGATTCTATTCGATCACTTCACGTGGACAAGACTATTTACAAGGAATTAATTTGTGGAAAAACAAACCGGTTTTAGGTTATGGTTACAATCGAATCCGTTATGTAAAAAATAGCGACTCATTTCATTCAGGCGCGTCCTTTAGCTCGAGTTTTTTAACAATTTTGGTTTCATCCGGAGTTTTGGGGTTATTGGGGTTCTTGGGGGTATTATGGAGATTAGGAAAAATAAATAAAAATAGTCAATATTTAATCATTTTCCTTAGTATCATTTCCTTATTTGACAATATTATTCTTCACCCCTTCATATTATATCTATTGTTTATGAGTCTTTCTGATAAGTAACTTTCAGAGATTTTGTTTCCATATTGCCGGCAATGTCAGCCGCCGTAATCACAATCTGATTGTCTCCGTCTTTTAAGCGAACCGTCATCTCAAAACCGCCACTAGCATCAACCACCACCGGCAGATCATTGACGCGAACATAGGTTTCCTTATCCGTACTACCTTTAACTTTTATTTCCTGATTATTTGTGATTGAGTTATCCGACGGTTCACTAATATCTAACTTAGGTTTTTCATTTTTATAAAAAACTTTATAAGTGATCGTGTTTTTCTCAATTTTAGTATTCCGCGACTTTGCTAAAACATAAATATTATTATCACCTTTTTCCAAATCACCAATTTCTTCACTATATGTATCAGAAGACGATTCGATTTCCTTAACCTTTTTAGCATTTATATAAAAGTCCAAAATATCAAAGTTTAAAATCGATCCGGAAATAATAAATCTGGCACTGTTAGTGGCTTGAGGAATCGAATTAACATCAATAGAACTAAAAGTGTTTTCTGTTTTAGATAATGGTTTCGTTGACGGTTGAGGAAAAAGACCACTGATGAAACTGGAGGAGTTTAATAAAAGTTTAATACCAAAAGTAAATATAAAATATAAAACAAGAACAAGAATAACTATATATAAAATAATCATATTTTTTATTTTTTTTTCCTGAACCCTTTCTAATCTTCCCATGAGCCATCTGGGAGAATCGAACTCCCATCACCGGTTTACGATACCGATGCTCTTCCACTGAGCTAAGATGGCTTACCGTAATTTCTCTGAAATTATTATAGCAGTATTTTTCCTATTTTATCCCCCCCCACCTTTTTTTAAATAATTCCAGAGGAATAAAAATAAGAAGAGATATAAAAATGGATGAGATAATATACCAAAAAGACAGAGAGGTAACCGAGAATGCGTTTTGGAAGAACTGATTATAGATAACAAAAGGATGTAGGATAAAAGGAAAGAAAAACCCAAGAAGAAAGATCGGTTTTTTTAAAAGAGAAAAATGAGTAAAAATAGATCTGTGAGAAAGCCATATATCAACGAGGATAAACTGTTGAATAATAATAATTGAGGTAAAGACAAGGGTGACGGCTATTTTTTGTTGAGAAAAGATGAATGAAGGAAGAAAAGATAAAAAAGCAAGAACTGCGGTGATAATACCAATTAAAAAAATATATTTAAAATCATACTTCCCCAAAATCATCGTCACCCGTCTTGGCTTTTCTCTCATAATGTTACTGTCATTTGGTGAAAAGGCAAGGGCGATTGCCGGTAGTCCGTCGGTGACCAGATTAATATAAAGAAGTTGCAGGGCTGTCACTATTGGGAGTTGAAAAATAACGGCCACAATAACGTAGATTACTTCGCCCATATTGCAGGCCAAAAGATATTTAATAGCATTTTTAATATGATTGAAGATGTTTCTCCCTTCTTCAACCGCGCCAACGAGAGTAGCAAAGTTATCGTCGGTAATAATCATATGGGCAGTTTCTTTGGCTACATCAGTACCTGTAATTCCCATCGCCACTCCTACATCTGCCTGTTTAAGGGCAAGAGCGTCATTAACGCCGTCACCGGTTACCGCCACTACTTCTCCCTGCTTTTGCAGTAGTTTAACCAAACGGTATTTATGTTCCGGTGAAGTACGGGCAAAGATTTTAACTTTTGCCAAAATAGACATTAACTCTTGATCAGAATAATCATCAAGCTGTTGACCGGTCATGATATCTTCTCCTTCTTTGATGATGCCGGTCTCAATTCCGATGGCTTCGGCGGTCAGTGGATTGTCTCCTGTGATCATAATTACCTTTATTCCTGCTTCTTGAGTTTTTTTTACCGCCTCCAATACTTCTTCTCGGACCGGATCAGCAATGCCAACAAATCCCAAAAAAACCTGATTTTTTTCCAGATCACTACCGTCATTTTTTTTATAGGAAAAAGCAATCATCCGTAAACCTTGTCTGGCAAAACGTTCAAATTCGCTCTCAATCCGACTAATATGATGGGGCTTAAGAGGGGTTGGTTTATTCCCAATCAAAATCTGTGAGGAGATTGAAAGGATCGATTCCGGCGCTCCTTTAGTCAAAACTATTTTTTCAAATTTTCCGTCGGTGGCTACCATCGTCATCCGTTTGGTTACCGGATTAAATGGCAGTTCATCTATAACTTTCCACTTTTTTCTGGTTTCTTCAGGAATCATACCTACTTTGTGAGCCATGAGAAGAAGAGCCCCTTCGGTCGCATCGCCTATAATATCAAAATTTTTTCCATGATCAACCTTTGTCACAAGCGTTGCCGTAGAACACAAAATACCGTTAAGGACGATTTTAGAAAACGGATGATTGGTTAAAAGAGGGGGGTTTGTTATTTCATAGATATTATTTTCAACAAAGATTTTCTTAACTCTCATTTGGTTTGTAGTCAGTGTGCCGGTTTTATCGGTGGCAATCACAGTAATCGATCCTAAAGCTTCGATAGCATTGAGTTTGCGGACAATGGCTTTTTTCTTGGCCATTCGCTCCACACCAATCGCCAAAGTAATCGTCATAACCGCCGGTAGTCCTTCGGGGACAGCCGCTACCGCTAAACTGACAGCAAAGATAAAACTCTCAATCAAACTTTTTTCTTGAATAAAGGAAAGAATAAAGACAACTGAGGAGGCAACGATTCCAATGATGCCTATTTGCTTGGTAAAACCATCGAGTTTTTTCTGCAAGGGTGTCTTTGTTTCTTTGATTGTTGATAAGGTTTTGGCAATTGTACCGAACTTTGTTTGATTGCCGGTTTTCAACACCTGTGCATATCCTCTTCCTTTAGCAACAACCGTTCCCATAAATAGTTGACTATTGTTTGGGTCACGACTGTTTTTTACAACCGGTAGTGATTCACCGGTGAGAGAAGCCTCATTAATTTCAAGGTTGCGCGACTCAACTATCTGACAGTCGGCCGGAATTTTCGCTCCTTCTTCAATATAGATAAGGTCACCCGGCACAAGGTTTCGGCTGTCAATCTGCTGTTCTTTTCCATCCCGGATGACACGAATAGTAGTGATAGTGAGTTTTTTCAGATAAGAAAGGGCTTTTTCTGCTTTGAATTCTTGATACAGACCAAAAAAAGCATTGAGGATAACAATAAGAAAAATAAATAGGCTGTCAAGCCGTTCACCAATAAAAAACGAGACACCGCCGGCCGCAATAAGAAGAAGGATTAAAACATTGTCAAACTGCCCTATAATTGATTTTATTAAGGTAAATTGCTTGACTTCAGAAATTTCGTTATACCCATATTGCTTGAGTAAAGTCTGAACCTTATGAGACGATAGTCCTTTTTTGAATAATAATGTTTGTTCCATAGATTACTTTACTTTTAAAATTTCACCCAATCGCTTTATTGTTTCGCCATAACGTGTCCAGTCACCTTCTTTTTGAGAACGGATGGCTTCATCGTATAGTTCTTGCGCCTGTTTAAAGAGATCCTCTGTTGGTTGATCGGTAACAGTGGTTGGTTGATCAACTACTTCCGTTATTCCAAATATTCTTGAAAGGGCTGTTTCCAAAGTTTCTTCCATCTCAATTTTGTTTCCATAGGCAACAATGACTCGCTTCAATTCTGGAATCTTTCCTGTTTCCGCTTTAAGATAGAGCGGTCTTACATAGATTAATGATTCTTCAATCGGAATGACAAGGAGTGGTCCTTGAATAACCTGTGATCCTCTCTGATCCCATAAAGAAATTTGGCGGCTAACTTCGGCGTCCTGATTAATGCGGCCGATGATTTGCTTTGGGCCAAAGATAAGTTTTTGTTTTGGAAAGCGGTAGACAATCAGTTTTCCGTAATTCTCTCCGTCGTTTCTGGCCACCATCCAGGCAGAAAGATTGTCTTTGCCGCGAGGCGTAAACGGAAGCATGAGGATATATTCTTCCTTTTTTTCACCCGGTAACTTCATAATTATATGGCGGGGACTCATTTGTTGTACTGCATCTGTAGTTCCTTGTTCCTGTCCCTCACTGATAGTTGGGATTTCCCACTGATCTTCCTTATTATAAAAAATCTGCGGGTTATCCATATGGTAGGTCGTATAGATAGCTGTCTGGAGACTGAAGATATCTTCCGGATAACGAAGGTGGGAGGCCAGACTTTTTGGCATTTTATTCATCGGCTGAAAAAGATTAGGAAAAATTTTGGCGTAGGTGCGGATAATAGGATCATCGGTATCAGATTGATAGAAAGAGATTGAACCATCATAGGCATCAATAACTATTTTCACCGAATTTCTGATGTAGTTGACCATCCCACCGTTAAGAGAGAGTGGTTGAGAGTAAGGATAGTTATTGGTTTTTGTATAGGCATCGTAAATCCAGTAGATTTTATTATCAGCCACGACGGCGTATGGATCACGGTCCAGAGTAAGAAATGGCACAATCTTTTCCACCCGTTCTTTGATGTTGCGGTGATAGAGAATACGGCTTTCGGAGGTGACATCGTTTGATAGAAACAGTTTAAGCGAACTGAATTTAATGGCAAAAAATAATCGTTTAAGAAGCGAGTCTATCTTTACTCCTCCTTTACCCTGATAGGTGGTGTAGATATTTTCTTCTCCTTTTGGATAGTCAAACTCCTTTGATTTGGTTTTGACAATCACATAGTCATTGGTCAGTTCGCCGTAATATATTTCCGGGCGATTGACGGTAAGTTGTTTGAATTCTGATTTTGGCGGCAGATCTTTGACAAACAAAACCGGCAGTCCTTCGGCAGTTACCTGATTGACCGGTCCTCCGGCAATTCCATATCCATGAGTAAAGCTCAGTTTTTCATTAATCCAACTTCTGTTAGGAAGACTCTCCGTTGCCAACTCTCTTGGTGAAAGCATAATCTGGCGGATTTCATCATTAATCATATACCGATCGTTGTCAACTGAAATAAATTCATAGTAGGTTCTTATTTCTTGAATTTGAGAAAAGGTCGAAAGGAGCTGTTCCCGATCCCAAAGCCGGACATTTTTAATGGTCAGATTATTTGAAGCAATGTCATCGACCGTTAACGGTTTATCTGCCGAAATATCCCGTTCTTCTATTTTGTCCAAGCCATAGGCCTGGCGGGTAGCGGCAATGTTATATCTGATAAACGGCGTTTCTTTAACCAGCTCGTTAGGAGCAACGATCAGTTTTTGGAAAATAGACGGAACTATTGCAGAAATAAATCCTATAAAAACATAAAGAGAAACGGCGGTAATAAGGGGCGCCAGTTTTCCGCTTATGCCCCAAAAGAGAGTCAAAACAGCCACTAAAACAGTTAAGCTAATAGAAATTTTTAAGATCGGGACCATAATAGCCATATCTGTATAAGCGGCTCCAAAGATTGGACCGCTTTGGGAGGAGAGGAGTTTAAATAAGGAAAGATAGGTGCCAAATGCCGTGGTGATTAAAAAAAGAAAAAGGAGGATGCCAAGATGGAGTTGCGCTTTGGGTTCTTTACCAAGAAAACCGGCCAGGTTAAGGCTGCCTTTGAGAATATATATTATTCCACTGCTAATAAGGGAAATAACAATCAGAAGTTTTAAAATTCCCAGTCCTATATTAAAAACAGGTAGAGAAAAGATATAAAAAGCAATGTCTTTTTTGAAAATAGGATCAAATTCAGCAAAAGGGGTCGAGGAAAAAAATCTTAGTATTTCTTGCCAGTTTACTGCTGCAGTAAGTCCGAAAACCAAAGAAAAAACAATACTTGCAATAATACCTAATTTTTTTAGTATCCGGCTGTCAAGACTGACCGGAGTACCAATCAATGCTTCAGGTATAAGAGCTGTCCATGCAGTTTTTGATCGCATAGCAATAAGAAAGTTTGTCAGAAAAAAAACAGCCGCAATGGCTGCGATCACAAGACTAATAATAATTTTTGTGATCAGGGGTTTAATAAAAACTTCTGTCTGTCCGACTTCAGTAAACCACCACCAGTCGGTAATAAAAGTAATGATTGTGGAGAATGAAAAGAAAAGAAAAAAAATTGCGGCGATTCCAATTCCTGAAAAAAGCCTAGTGTTTTTCATAATTACAACCAAAAACTTTTCGTCTAAGAGCGGGATAGGGGAATTGAACCCCTTTCTCCACCTTGGGAAGGTGGCATACTACCGGTGTACTAATCCCGCGATTAAAATAAATTATACTATTAATCTTATGATTAACATCAAACAATACTTCTTTCAACCAAAAGTCCAGTTAGCTTTATGTCTTTTGATTTTTATATTAAGCTATTTATTATTACACCCTTCTATCAATATTTTTGTTTATTACTGTTTAACTATTGGGTTGACAATCGGTCTCGATTATCTTTTCCATAGAATAAGAAGTATCCAGTCTTTTTTTCCTTCTGCAGCCGGGGTCAGCGGCCTGATTATTGGTTTACTTAATTCTCCCAGTAGTTCTATATTCAGTCTGTTTTTGATCGTTGCTTTAGCTATATTTTCCAAACATTTTTTGAGGATTAAGAATAGGCATATTTTTAATCCGGCTGCTTTTGGTTTGTTTTTCGGCAGTTGGCTACTTAAGACATCTGTTTCCTGGTGGGGCGTTGCTTCGGGCATGTTGCCATTATTGCTATTGACAGGTTATGTCTCGATTTTCCGGTCAAGAAAACTTAATATAATTTTGTCTTTTTTTGTTGTTTATAATCTTCTGACATTTTTTATTAATAAAAGAGTCGATATTTTTGACCCGGTGATTATTTTTTTTACTCTAGTCATGTTGCCCGAACCGATGACCGTACCCAATCAACCGACTAGACAAATTATTTTTGGAACAACCACAGCTGTTTTTATTTTGATGCTTTCCTATTTAGCCAATATTCCTGACCTATTGACCGGATCACTGTTAATAACTAATTTATTATTTTTTAAATTCCGATAAAAAAGAAGGGTCAAATAATTTTTTAACGGGGAATTATCAAAACCATACCGGCTTCGATGGTATCAGGAGCGGCCAGATTATTAGCAGTCATTATCCGGGTCCAAGCATATAAATCTCCGTAGACTTTTTGAGCTATTATTGAAAGAGAATCACCCGGTTGAACAACATATTTATTTTCTACATAAGTTACCTGGGAAGTGGACGTAGCAGAAATATCTCCGACGGTCGGCTGACGGGGAGTGACTTGGGGAATAACTAACTTTATACCAACCTCTAAATTGGAAGAGTCGGAAATTTTATTAGCAAGAGAAATGTCATAAGCATTAAAACCTGAGCCGTAAAACTTTTCGGCTATATTCCAAAGATCATCGCCTTCGGCAACGACATAAGTCCTCAATGGTTTATTGACCACGACTTTGTTTTTTACTTTGGAAGCAAAATTAAAAGTCGGTAATTTGAAAGCTAAATTAAAATTAATATTTTTTAAAATAAAAAAAACCACTAAAAGACCGACTAATAAACTAAAGTATTTTTCTTTAACAGTCAGAATTAAAAGCTTTTGATAATCAAGATTTTTAATCTTTACTGGGTTTTTCTTATAAGCTCGTATCATACGCTTGAGATTATATTAAATGAAGGTTGTTATTTCAATGAGAAATGATAAATGATAAATCAATTTTAAATTTTAAATAATATATTTTTAAATATTTGTTATTTGTGATTTAACATTTTTTTTGATATCATAAATAGATAAAAATGGAGTCATAGCTCAACTGGCTAGAGCGCTTCCCTGTCACGGAAGAGGTTGGGGGTTCGAGTCCCCTTGGCTCCGCAAAAAAATAAGACTTTAGATCTGCTCAAATTTTTCTTTTTTGATTACAAACATAGAACTGTAAGTGTAAATGTTGCTTTCCTTTCGAGCTTGGTCCTTCTAACATCAGTTGTTCATGACCGTCGAAATTCTAGAAAAATGAATAAAGTTTTTGAAACTGTAGTCAAATTCAAGCAGGTTTAAAATCTTGACTATATTATACCATAGAAAAATATTTGGAATGCAACATCATCGTAAAGGGTGTATACTATTTCTATTATTAATTACTAATAACACTTATGTATATTGCCATCGGAATATTAGTTCTCCTAGTTGTTTATCTCGTCGCCAGTTACAATGGGTTTGTGGTTTTGAAAACACGAATCCAGGAAGCTTTGTCCGGCATTGACGTTCAATTAAAAAGGCGAGCTGACTTGATTCCTAACGTCGTTGAAACCGTTAAGGGCTATGCCAAACATGAAAAGACGGTTTTTAATGACGTCACCAAAGCTCGTTCCGCTTTGCTCGGAGCCCAGTCTCCACAAGAAAAAGCTCAAGCTGACAATATGTTAACCGGCGCTTTAAAGTCTTTATTTGCCGTCGCCGAAGCTTATCCGGAACTTAAAGCTAATACTAATTTTCAAGACCTACAAAGGCAGTTGGAAGACACGGAAGATAAAGTCGCTTATTCCCGCCAGTTTTACAACTCAAACGTTTTAGACTTTAATGCAAAAGTCCAGATGTTTCCCTCAAACTTGATTGCTAATGCCTTTGGATTTAATGTTTTTGAATTCTTTGAAGCAGAAGAGGTTGATAAGCAAAATATCAAAGTGAAGTTTGATTAAAAAAATGACTGTTTACAATCAAATCTCTGAAAACAGGATCAAAACGTTTTTTATCATGTTCGTTTTTATCCTGATATTTTCGTCATTCTTTTTTTTAGTAGGAAAATACTATGACTCACCCTGGAACTATTTTTTCCTGGGGTTTTTTATTTCTTTACTTTCCTCAATTGGCAGTTATTTTTACAGCGATAAATTAGTGCTTCTTACAACGGGTGCAAAACCGGCTGACAAAAAAAGATTCTTCGATTTTTATACGGTGACAGAGAATTTGGCTTTAGCCGCCGGCCTTCCCGCCCTCAAGCTTTATGTCATTAACGATCCTTCGCCTAATGCTTTTGCGACCGGCCGCGATCCTAAACATGCGGTTGTTTGCGCCACGACCGGCTTACTCACGATGATGAACCGGACCGAACTTGAAGGAGTGATTGCCCATGAACTGTCTCATGTTAAAAACTATGATATTCTTTTGGCTTCAATCGTGGCTGTTCTCGTGGGAACTTTGGCTTTAATTTCTGACTGGGTTATAAGAAGCATGTGGTGGAGTCGTCGATCAGACAATGAAGAGAGAAGTAACCGTAACCCGATATTTTTTGTTTTATTTTTGATTGCTTTAATCCTGACGCCAATTATTGCCACCATAATTCAACTGGCAATTTCAAGACGTCGAGAATATCTGGCCGACGCGTCAGCAATCCTCCTAACCCGCTATCCTGAAGGCCTCGTCCATGCTTTAGAAAAATTAAATAATAATCCTCAACCCTTGAGACGAGTCGCTTCCTCAACCGCTCATCTCTTTATTGACAACCCGTTCAAGAAAAAAAACGCCTCCTGGTTTGTTAATTTGTTTTCAACTCATCCACCGATTGAGGAGAGGATTAGAATATTGAAGAACATGTGAAAAGCAAAGTCAAAAGTCAAAATTCAAAAGTCAAAAATACAAGTCAAAATTAAAAAGTTTTAAAACACTTTTAACTTTTTACTTTAACTTTTGACTTCTAACTTTTAACTTTTGAATTAATAATATATGAATTTTTTTCTTATTTTATTAGGTAAATTTATTATTAAAATAAGTCAATTATTTAAAATTGGTTCCGGTTCTACCTGGCCCGGACATATTGCGTTAATTCTTAATGATAAATTTATTGAAGATGTTCTTAATAAAAACAAAAAATTAAAAATCATTGTCATTGCCGGCACTAACGGAAAAACTACTTCAACCGCACTCTTAAAATTTATTCTGCAAAAATCTGGAAAAAGAATTTTCACCAATAGTGAGGGGGCCAATCTGTTAAACGGTGTGGCATCAACAATTATCAAAAACAGTAATATTTTTTCAAAACTCAAATATGATTTTGCCATTTTTGAAAGCGATGAATTTAATCTGCCTTTACTTCTTAAAAAAATCTCTCCTGATAGAATCTTAATATTAAATTTATTCCGCGATCAACTCGACCGTTATGGCGAAGTTAATACTATCGTCCTAAAATGGCTCGAATCGCTAAAAACTTTATCTGCTAAAACCGAAGTTTTTATCAATGGCGACGATCCGCAACTTTATTATATTGGCAGCAAACTTTCTCAAAAAGTTCAGTATTTTGGAGTGGAAACAAAGTTGATGAAACTAAAGAATATCCCTCATGATGTTGACTCAATTTTTTGCCCTGTTTGTTTATCACTCTTACACTATCATCAGCTTAGTTTTGCCCACCTCGGAGACTTTTATTGTTCCAACTGCCAGTTTAAAAGATCTGGAAAAGTAAACGACTTTTCAGATAAAAAAATAAGCTATCCGATGAGCGGACTATATAATGTATATAATACAAATGCCGTTTTATTGCTTCTAGAGTCTCTTGGTGTCTCCCGATTAAATCGGGACCAGACTAATAAATTGCTAAAACAGTTTGTTCCGGTATTTGGCCGCCAAGAAGAAATTATTTATAAAAACCGTAAAGTATTTATTCTTCTTTCCAAAAATCCGGCTGGGTTTAATCAGTCAATTCAAACCGTTAAAACAATTTTGAAAAACAAAAAAGCTAACTTTCTTATTATTCTCAACAACCAAATTCCCGATGGTCAAGATGTTTCCTGGATCTGGGACGTTGACTTTAAACCAATTCTTGATGTTGCCGGCCATGTCTATGTTTCCGGAGATCGGGTCTATGATCTGAACTTAAGATTAAGACATGAAAATGAAGCGAAAAAAATTATAACTTCTGAAAATTTATCTGACGCAATTGAATCAATCGTTAACAAAACTAAAGAAGGGGAGAGGTTGTTTGTTTTACCAACCTATTCGGCTATGCTGGAAGTGAGGAAGATTTTGCTTGGTAGGAAATTGCTATAAAATGCGAAAATAATCAAATAAACAAATGAAGAAATAAATGTATGAATAATTAAAATGATTAAATGTTTTAATTAATACATTTACTTATTTTTTCATTTATTTGATTATTTAATTATTTTTTTATTTAATCATTATGTTTCTTAACATTGGCTGGTTGTACCCTGATCTGATGAGTACTTATGGCGATCGCGGCAACATTATTGCTTTAAGTTACCGGTTAAAAAAAAGAGACATTAAACCAATCGTTCATAAGATTTCAGTTAATGAACCAAAAGAATTGATTTTAAAAATGGACATAATCTTTATGGGTGGAGCACAGGACAAGCAACAAGAAATCGTTAACGTTGATTTGAAAAATAATAAGGGAAAATATTTAAAAGATGCGATTGAGAACGGAATCCCTAGTTTATTTGTCTGCGGCGCTTACCAGTTTTTAGGAAAATATTATAAAGCCGCCGATGGAACAATAATTGACGGACTGGGGGTTTTTGATCTATATACGGAAAGTCCGGGATTAAATGCCCCTCGTTGTATCGGTAACATCATCGTTGAGTCAAAACTTTTTCCCAAAATTAAATTAGTTGGGTTTGAAAACCACGGAGGAAGGACATACTTGCGCGATAAAAAATTATCTTTCGCCAAAGTTGTTAAGGGATTTGGAAATAATGGAGAAGACTTAACCGAAGGAATTTTCTACAAAAATAGTTTTGGTACTTATTTGCACGGACCAATTTTGCCAAAAAACCCCGAGCTCTCCGACTATTTGATTAAGAAAGCAATAGATCGAAAATATGGGAAAAAAATAAAGTTTAAAAAAATTGATAGTTATTGGGAAAATAAGGCGAGAGAATTTGTCATAAGTAAACTATAATGATTTAAGTCAAAAGTTAAAAGTTAGAATTCAAAAGTTAAAGTCAAAATTAAAAAGTTTTAATACTTTTGACTTTTTACTTGAATTTTTGACTTTTGCCTTTTAACTTATGAATTTTGTCCATCTTCACCTCCACACCGGTTATTCCCTGCTCGACGGCATGTGCCGGATTGATGACGTTATTGATCGCGCCATTGCCGAAAAAATGCCGGCGGTGGCCATTACCGATCACGGCGCGCTGTACGGTGCTTTTAAATTTTTCGTCAAAGCCAAAGAAAGAGGGATCAAGCCGATTATTGGCGTTGAAACTTACAAGGCGAAAAACTCCCGCCTAGATAAACAGTCCCATTTAGATCGTGACCAATATCACCTGGTACTTTTAGCTAAGAATTTAGTCGGCTACCAAAATCTCCTCAAAATTGTTACTACCGCCTACCTGGAAGGTTTTTACTACAAACCAAGAATTGACTTTGAAATTTTGGAAAAATACCACGAAGGCATTATTGCTCTATCCGCCTGTCTAAATGGGGAAATTCCTTTTTTAATTTTAGAAAATCAAACTCTACAGGCGGAAAAAATTCTGGAAAAATATCTGAAAATTTTTAAAGATGATTTTTACTTGGAAATTCAAAGACATCCTGGAATTGAGGACCTCGATCGGGTTAATAAAGAACTAATCAGACTCTCAAGAAAGTTCGGTGTCCCATTGGTCGCTACAAACGATGTGCACTATCTGGATAAAGAAGATGCCTATGCCCAGGAAGTCCTTCTTTGCATCCAAACCCAAAGAACGATGGTCGAAAAAAATCGCCCGCTATCCATGATTGATGTCCCTGATTATTATTTTAAATCAACCGCCGAAATGAAAGGCGGTTTTATTGACTTGCCGGAAGCAATTGAAAATACGGTTAGAATTGCCGAAAAATGTAATGTGGAAATTCCCAATGGCAAGTGGATTCTTCCTAAGTTTCCCACTCCCAACAATGAACCGGTTGACCAATATTTAAATAAGCTCGTTGAAGAAAGAAAAAAAAGAGTCGCCTCATATCCACAAGATATAATAAAAAAAAGGGTTGACTATGAGTCGGATATTATCAACAAGAAAGGTTATTCCACTTACTTTTTAATTGTTCAGGACTTTGTCAACTGGGCCAAAAATCAAGGTGTGGCCGTCGGGCCGGGCCGGGGATCGGTGGCCGGATCATTAGTGGCTTATATTCTTGGGATTACAGATATCAATCCTATTGATCATAATCTGCCCTTTGAAAGATTTTTAAATCCGGAAAGACCAACTCCGCCTGATATTGATATTGATTTTGCCGATACCCGGCGTGAAGAAGTCTTAAAATACGTTACCGATAAATATGGGGAAGATAAAGTCGCCCAGATTATTACTTTTGGAAAAATGGAGGCGAGGCTTTCCGTTCGCGATGTTGTCCGGGCTCTTGGGTATTCTTATTCTCAAGGCGATCGGCTGGCAAAGATGATTCCTTTTGGAAAACAGGGATTCAATATGACAATTGCTCAGGCCCTGGAGGAATCGGCCCAGTTAAAATTTGCTTATCAAACCGAACCGGAAACCAAAAAAGTTTTAGATATCGCCCGCCGTCTTGAAGGTTTACCCCGTCATTCATCGGTCCACGCTGCTGGCGTTGTCATCTCAGATCGAAACTTGACCGACTATGTTCCACTTCAACGGGATAGCAAGGAAGGAAAAATCATCACCCAATATGATATGTATTGTCTGGATTTAAACGCCGTTTCCAATCAAAAAGCCATTGGACTACTTAAAGTAGACTTTTTAGGTTTAAGAAATTTAACCATTATTGAAGAAGCTTTAAAATATGTCGAAATTAATTCCGGAAAAAAAATTGATATTCATCATGTCCCCTTAGATGATAAAAAAACCTATGATCTTATTTCTAAAGGCGATACAGTTGGTGTCTTTCAGCTCGAGTCAGGCGGGATGAAACATTTGGCCAAAGAACTTAAACCTAATAAGCTATCGGATATTTCCGCCATGGTCGCTCTTTACCGGCCAGGGCCCATGGATCTTATTCCCGCTTTTTTGGAAGGAAAAAATAATGCCAAAAAAATTACTTATCCTCATCCTGATTTAAAACCAATTCTTGAGGAAACTTACGGAGTCTTAGTCTATCAAGAACAGGTGATGGAAATTGCCAATAAACTAGCCGGCTTTTCCATGAGCCAAGCTGATAATCTTCGGATGGCGATGGGAAAAAAGAAAAAAGAACTGATGAAAAAAGAAAAAGAAAAATTTTTCCAAGGTTGTTTAAAAAACGGTTATAAAAAAGCCATGACCGAAAAAATCTGGAACTTCATGGAAAAATTTGCCGCTTATGGATTCAACAAACCCCACTCAGCTTCATACGGACTAATTGCTTACTGGACCGGTTATATAAAGGCTAATTATCCGGTTGAATATATGACGGCTCTTCTGTCGGCCGAACTGCAAGGAGTGGCCGGGCCGCAACGGGAGATAAAAATGTCTCAAGCAATTGAGGAGTGCCGACGGATGGAAATTAAAGTCCTGCCCCCGGACATTAATAAATCAATTTATAGTTTTTCCATCGAGGGACCCGCGATTCGTTTTGGTCTATCGGCCATAAAAAATATTGGTGAGGCGGCCATTGAATCTATTCTAGAAGTCCGGAAAAAACAATCTTTTCACGGCTTGAAAGATTTCTTATCACGGATTGATCTGCGCCGCGTTAACAAAAGAACCGTGGAAAGTCTCATCAAAGCCGGCGCTTTTTCTCACTATGCTAACAAAGCCACTCTAATGATTAACTATCCGCTTTTAGTTTCCGATATTCAAAGAGCGAAAATTAAAGCGGAAAAAGGCCAGTATGATCTGTTTGCTACTCCGGATGAAAAAAAGTTAATTGACGATTTTAAACCGCTACCTGAATTTGATGAAGACGAACTATTTAGGATGGAAAGGGAAGTGATTGGATTTTTAATCGGTAAAAATCCTTTAGCTAAATTTAAAGATATTATTGAAAAAAAATCTAGCAAAAAAATCGGCGAAGTCACCATCCAAGATGCTAATAAATCTCTAATTTTAGCCGGACTTATCAGCGGAAAAAAGATTGTCAAAACCAAAAAAAATAATGAGGAGATGGCCATCCTTCAGGTTTTTGATGAAAGCGGCGCTATCGAACTGGTGGTCTTTCCAAGAAGTTATGCTACTTTAAAATCTTTTTTAAATATTAATCGAATCATTATGTTTAAGGGCAAAGTCAACGAAAGAGAAGGCCGGGTTGGAATAATCCTTGAAAACGCCGTTGATTTGGAAAATATTAACCATTGACGAAAACACTCAAGCCTGATAAAATGAAATATAATTTTTTTGAAATTGATAAACACGGGAATTTAAAAAAAACCAGTCAAAACTTAAAAGGGAAACAAACAACCAAGAAAAGTTTTTTTTCCGATTATATTAATATAAATGTTGGTTATAGCCTAGTCATTCCGATACTTTTGGGCGTAGTTGTCGGTTTAGTCTTGGATTCTCGTTTTCACAGTAAGCCCGTTTTTACGGTTCTTTTTATTTTTTTAGGTGCAGCCGGCAGTTTTTACAATTTGTTTAAACTTATTAAATAAGATGCCACATATTAGCATTAAGGCCGAAAAAATTTTTGAGTTTTTGGGTCTGGGAATTACCAACTCAATGATTGCTTCAGCTGTTGTCTTCTTAATTACAATCTTCATCGCTCTTTACTATAAAAATCAATCAACTCTTAAAAGAAAAAGTAATTTTTATTATCTGATTAAATTTTTTGTAAAAAGTATTTACGATTTATTTTATTCCGTCCTTGGAGACAAAACAACAGTCCTCTTCCCATTGCTCTTTGCTTTTTTCTTTTACATTCTTTTACAGAACTGGTTTGGTCTGCTTCCTGGAGTTGGCAGTCTTTTAATTAAAGTCAAAGAGGGCCACGAAGAAGTGTTGGTGCCACTTTTAAGAGCCAATACATCTGATCTAAACACGACCATAGCTTTAGCTATTATTTCCGTTTTTTCTATCCAATTTTTCTCCATAAAATATTTAGGAATTAAAAAATATCTACATAAATTTTTTAACTTTTCCGATCCGATTATGTTTTTTGTCGGAATTCTTGACATTCTTTCCGAATTTTCCAAAGTTCTATCTTTTGCCTTTCGTTTGTTTGGAAATATTTTTGCCGGAGAAGTTTTGTTGACAATCGTGGCTTTTCTCGTTCCAGTCTTAGCTTCTTTTCCTTTTATTGCACTAGAAATATTTGTCGGATTTATTCAGGCATTGGTCTTTTCCATGTTAACAGCAGTATTTATTAGTAACGCAGTTGTCGAACACCATTAAAAGTTTTTAAAATGGAGGGGGTGCTAATTAAGATATGTCAACAGAAGCCATGAAACTTTTGTCAGTTGCAATTGCCATTGCCGTTGGAGCGATTTGTCCAGCCCTTGGAATCGGTATGATTGGAAGCAAAGCAGTCGAAGCCCTAGGACGCAATCCTGAAGCCGAATCCGCCATTAGAACCACGATGATTTTGGCGCTTGCTTTCGCCGAAGCCATTGCTATTTACGCATTGGTCGTCGCCTTGATTTTGAAGTTCGCATAAAAGTTTAATATATTTTCTCATGGAAAATTTAGGAATTGATGGAAAACTATTGTTGGCTCAGATAATTAATTTTGTTCTGTTTTTTATTTTGGTTAAAAAATTTGTCGTTAAGCCGTTTAGCGCTTTTTTAAATCAAGAAAGAAAAAATGAAGAAGAAAAAATTAAACTCTTGGACAAGCTGAAAAAAAGTGAAGAAGCAGGGATTGAAGCGGAAAAGAAGATGAGGGAAAAGATGAAAAAAGAATTTGATGTTTTATTTGTTCAGGCGAAAAAAGAGGCTCAAAGTCTTAGAGCTGACCTCATTAAACAAGCGGAAGCCGACGCCCAGGAAATCAGGGATAAAAGCAAAAAATTATTGGAGGAAGAAAAAAACGCTTTATACCGTGAAGTCAAGGATAAAATTATTAAAACCAGTTTGATGATTGTTGAAAGTGCATTAAAAGAATCACTTGACGAAGTATCTAGGAAGAAAGTCACCGGAACAATTATTAAAAACTATCAAGGTAATCTCAAAGTCTATGAAAATTAATCCAAAACTAAAGAAGGATCTAAAAAGTTTTTTGCTGGAGAATATCCAGAAAGAACAGAATCGTGTGCATGTAATGAGCGCCGATGTTCTTGGATCCGATGAAAAACAAGTTTTAGGAAAAAAATTTTCAGACTTAAATTGGAGTCAGGCAGATTACCATGTTGATAAATCAATAATCGCCGGAATTATTATAAAAATCGGATCAAGAACAGTCGACCTGTCCCTGAGTGGATCATTATCAAAATTATCCAACACTCTCTATGAAATTGATTGATGAATATCTAAAAACTCTGGAAAAGGAGTTACAAAATAAACCAAAAATTGTCAGCGAGGAGACTGGAATTGTGTCTCAAGTTAAAGATGGTGTGGTTATCTTGGAAGGACTTGATCAGGTTGCTTACGGAGAATTAATTGAATTTAAGAAAAATTTACTCGGCTATGTGATCGATCTGACTGAGGACGAAGTTGGTGCTATTATTCTTGGTGACTACACCAGTATTGCCGCCGGTGATAAGGCTAGGGCTTTAGGATATACTCTTTCCGTTCCGGTTTCAGAAACGCTACTTGGCCGGGTCGTTGACCCTCTTGGGTCACCACTTGATGGAAAAACTGTGATTAAATCGAAAACTTTTTACCCTGTCGAAAAAATTGCCGCCGGCGTTGTCAAACGTCAACCGGTTAATGTCCCTCTTCAGACCGGTATAAAAGCAATTGACGCTTTGATTCCAATTGGTCGGGGACAGAGAGAGTTGATTATTGGCGACCGCGGTACCGGCAAAACTACTATTGCTATCGATACCATCCTTAATCAAAAAGGGGAAGATGTTGTCTGTATCTACTGCGCCATTGGTCAAAAAAATTCCAAAGTAGCCGCAATCGTTGAACTTTTGAAAAAACATGGTGCAGATAAATATTCAATTGTTGTCAACGCTTCTGCCTCCGATTCGGTGGCTATGCAATATCTGGCTCCCTACACTGCCTCGGCCATTGGCGAATATTTTATGGATCGCGGCCACGATGTTTTAGTTGTTTATGATGATCTCACTAAGCATGCCTGGGCTTATCGTCAGATGTCTTTGATACTGCGTCGTCCGGCTGGCCGGGAAGCTTATCCGGGTGACGTTTTTTATCTTCATTCACGGCTTTTGGAGCGGGCCTGCCGGATTGACAAAAAATATGGCGGTGGATCAATTACCGCTCTCCCGATTATTGAGACCTTAGACGGTGATCTGTCCGCTTATATTCCGACCAATGTTATTTCTATCACCGACGGTCAAATTTTTTTGGAAACCGATCTATTTAATGCCGGAATCAGACCGGCGATTAACGTCGGTCTTTCCGTCTCCCGGGTCGGAGGAAATGCTCAAACCAAAGCAATGAAAGCCGTTGCCGGCAAACTAAAATTAGACTTAGCTCAATATCGGGACTTAGCCGCTTTTTCCCAGTTTGAGTCGGAGCTGGACGAAGAAACCAAAAAATTTCTTAACCGGGGTGCCAAAGTTACCCAAATACTAAAACAAAAGAAAAATAAACCTTTAAGTTTGGCCGAGCAAGTATCCATTCTTTGGGCCGCCAGCAAGGCTTATCTCGATCAAATCCCAGTTGATCAAATCGATATGTTTGAAACCAAATTATTAGAAACTTTAAAATTAAAAGGTAAGAAATGGTTAGAAAAAATTAATAAAAATAAAATCATGGATGAGAAGGATGGCAAGGAATTGGAAAAATTAATAAAAGAATTATGAATATTCGTACTATTAGGAAAAAAATCAAATCCGTGACAAATGTTAAAAAAATTACCAAAGCCATGCAGCTTGTCTCGGCGATAAAAATGAAAAAGGCCCAGCAAGTGGCTGTTGACGGCAGACCATACCAGGAAGAAATTGAAAAGATAATCCGAGCGGTCAGCCCGAAAATTGATCCTTCTCTTTCTCCTTTAATTGCTCAAACGGATGATAAAACATTTGGAAGAAAAAGCTTGGCGATTATTATTGCCAGTAATAAGGGTTTATGCGGAAGTTTTAATTTCAATCTCCTTCGTTTTGTTGTTAAAAATACCGACTTTAAAAACACCGATTTTGTCATTATTGGAAAAAAAGCTAATTTATTAAGCAAGTTTTCTGCTCACATTATGGCTGATTATTCTTCAAACGCCCCGATAAATAATGTTTCGGCACTTTTTGAATTTGCTTTAAATAAATATTTAGACAAAACTTATAAACGAGTCGATCTTTTTCATAATCAGTTCATTTCAACGATACAGTCAAACCCGACTGTGACCACTCTCCTGCCTATTAATTTTTCTCAAAAAACAGAAACGGACAAGATAGCTGAGGAAAAAGTTCACGAATATTTAATTGAACCTAATCCAAAACAGATTGTTGATTCGCTACTTAAAAGCTTCGTTGAAGAAAAATTAAGATTTGCTCTTATTCAAAGCGAAGCCGGAGAACACTCTTTAAGAATGATGGCCATGAAAAATGCCACTGACAATGCCACCGATGTTATTTACAACCTAACTTTAGTGAGAAATAAGATTCGACAGGAAAAAATTACTAATGAGCTTTTGGATATGGTGACGGCTAAAGAATCGGTTGAATAAAATTAAAAATTTTTTTAATAGTATGAATGAAGGAAAAATCGTATCAATCAGAGGGGTAGTTGTTGATATTAAATTCAAAGAAAATGAAACTCCAAAAATTTACGATGCACTTTTTATTGAGGAAAAAAAATTAGGAAAAATTGTTCTGGAAGTTGAAGCCATTCTTGATCAGGGTCTTGTCAGAACGGTTGCTATGACTAATGTTTTTGGACTAAAACGGGGCATGAAGGTAGAAAACACCGGAAAACCGATTACTGTCCCGACCGGAGAGGCGACTCAAGGAAGAATTATGAATGTTTTAGGAGAACCGATTGACGAGCTAGGCGAAATTAAATCTAAATTTAGCGCCTCTATTCACGCTTCTCCACCAAAATTAATCGAACAGTCGGTCGAACAGGAAATTTTTGAAACCGGGATTAAAGTGATTGATTTAATCGCCCCATTTATTAAAGGAGGAAAGGTGGCAATATTTGGTGGCGCCGGAGTCGGCAAAACCGTTCTTATCCAGGAAATGATTCATAACGTCGCCAAAAATCATCATGGCGTCTCAGTATTCACCGGAGTCGGGGAGAGAACTCGAGAGGGCAATGATCTTTGGCTGGAAATGAAAGAAACTAAAGTTCTGAAAAATACGTCTTTGGTTTTTGGTCAGATGAACGAGCCACCTGGTAACCGTCTTCGGGTTGCGTTAACCGGAGTGACCATGGCCGAATATTTCCGTGATCAAAAAAACATGGATGTTTTGCTATTTATTGATAATATCTTTAGATTTGCTCAGGCTGGAAGCGAAGTGTCAGCTCTTTTGGGAAGAATTCCCTCAGCCGTTGGCTATCAACCAACCTTAGCTTCAGAAATGGCCGCCTTGCAGGAAAGAATTACATCCACTAATAAAGGTTCAATTACCTCTATTCAAGCGGTTTACGTACCGGCTGATGACTATACTGATCCGGCACCTGTTGCAACATTTTCCCATCTGGACGCTTCAATTACTTTGGAGAGGTCATTGTCTGAACAAGGTCTTTATCCGGCTATTGATCCATTAACTTCATCGTCCCGCGCCCTTGATATTGATATTGTTGGTGAAGAGCATTATCAGGTAACCCGCGACGTTTTAAAGACTTTACAACGCTATAAAGATCTTCAAGATATTATTGCCATTCTTGGGATGGAGGAACTGTCGGAAACTGATAAATTAACAGTAACACGCGCCAGAAAAATTCAACGTTTCCTGACTCAACCGATGTTTGTGGCCGAACCGTTTACCGGACGGGCTGGAAAATATGTTCCGGTGGCCGAGACTGTCCGTGGTTTTAAAGAAATTCTTGAAGGGAAACATGACAGTAAATCAGAGATGAATTTTTACATGGTCGGAGGGATTGAGGAAGTGAAATAATGACTAAATAATCAAATAAACAAATAAGCAAATGAAAAATAAATGTTTAAATGATCAAATATCGTAATTAATACATTTGATTATTTTTAAATTTATTTGATTATTTTATTATTTTTTTATTTAATCATTTATGAACTCTCTCCGGCTCAAAGTCATTACTCCCCGTAAAATCGTCATTGATAAACAGGTTAATTCTGTGACCGTTCCGACCGCTGATGGAGAAATTACGATTCTCCCTCATCACGTCCATTTATTTTCATTGCTGATTGATGGGATAGTTAAAATCAAAGACGCAGGTAATGAAGATGATTTGGCTATCGGTGGGGGATACTTGGAAACTAATGGAGAAACGGTTACTATCCTGGTTTCCCGGGCTTACGGACAGGGCGAGATTGACCGTGATCTAACTGATAAAGCCGTTGAAGAAGCCAAAAATATTCTTTCGAAATCAACTGATGAAAAAGAACGCGCTGAAGCTATGTCAATTCTTCGCCGTTCCGTCATCGACTCAAAGTTGATGAAAAGAAGAAAAGCCAGACCGGTTTAACAAAACATTAACCTAATTCTATCTCTATCCCGGGCTGGGGATTGACAAAAAAATCTTGGCCGGTTTTTGGTTTTAATTCATCAAAATGTTGCCAAGCGCTAATTTCCAAAAACGGATTATCAATTGCTCCTGAAGAACCCGGATAGATGACTAATTCACCTAATATTCCTCCAAAAAGATTATCAACAAATTTAGCTTTATTCTCTGTATTTCTAATTTTTATTTTTACCAAATCACCGTACTCATATTTGCCTTTAAAATCTTCTTGGACTATCGTCGTTTTAATATTTCCAAAATTATCAATATGACCGATGTAAAATTTGTCTAATTCGGGAATGATGTTTGTTTCAACCTCTTCTAATTCTAATTCGTCCTCCATATAATCCATTAAATGGGCTGATATTCTTGAATATAAGTCACGGGAATGAAATTGGCCTTTTTCGTTAAGTCCTTTATAAATATAAAGCTCCTCAATTTTGTTTTTGATCATCGAAAAATCATAGCCAGAATTAGGTCCGAGTAAATATATACCAGACTTTAATTTAATAATCACGGGCTTCGCTCCTTCTGCTTTTTCTATATTCTCTGTTGAATGGAGACGGGGATCGGTGTTTTGAAATATCACCGTTTCCAAGGGTCTTCCATATCTTTCTACATCTTCAACAAGTTGATTGAGCAAAAAACTTGTGTGAACTGTCGAGGGAGTCGAACCAACAAAACTGATATTGGAGGCAATTGGGTCTTTTAAGAAACCCTCAACGGCAATTTTTATTTCTGCACAAGAAAGTGCATCAAAAGCTAGATCAGCTACCACAATCAATTTTTTCATATACTATTTTATTCTTTCCAGAACATAATTTGTAATATCATCAAAATTTACAATTCCTTCGATTCGTTTTTCTTGATTAGTGACCGGTAAAGCTGACAGCCGATATTTAAGAAACTTCTTTATGGCAATCTCTATCGGCGTAGTTAAATGAATCACCAATAAATTTTGCGTCATAAACTTATACAAAGGCGTATCTAAATCCTGTCTCAATATTTCAAGTAAACTAGTCACTCCGATTAATTGCTTTTCATTATTTTTTATATAAATATAATATAACGAAGAAAAATCAGCGGTTTCCTTCTTAATTTTATCAATCACTTGGCGAACCGTATCCTCCGGGCCGACCGTTAAATATTCTGTGGTTATTAGAGCGCCAATTGGTTCTTTGGATAATTCAAAAAGATGAAGAATCTGCTCTTTTGTTTTAGGACTTAATTTTTCCAATACATCTTCCCGTTTTTTTTTCGACAGGGTTAATAGAACGTCAACAGCTTCATCCGGATCTAAAAAGGAAATTAGTTTTGCAGCTTTTTCTGTTTGAAAATTTTTGAAAAGAGCCGTTTGATAATTAATATTTAAGTTTCCAATTACTTCGGCAGCTTTTTCCGTATCCAATATCTTTAAAAATTTTCTCGCATTAATCACATTGGTTTTTTCCAAATAATCAGCCAAATCCTCCGGTCTTATTTTTTCTAATTTTTCTTCTTTTTTTCTTAGTTTGACATTGCCGTGCATTAATTCTAAAGGTTGAATGTCAGCCCAGGATAAAAATTGAGAGGCTAGTTTAATTTTAAAAAATGACGCTATCTTATAAAAATTATCGGCACCAATTCTTAAACGGCGAAATATACCCAAAATCCCAATGTCAACACCGATAATCGACAATCTTCCTTCTTCTTGTAAAGCCACGTCATTGACCCGGACAATTTTATTGCCTTTTAAATCAATAATTTGCTTATCTAATAAATTTTTAACCAAATACAGTTCATTTTCTTCAAGATTGGTCACTAAAAATTCTTTTTCGATAGTCAAATGTTTATTAATTTTTTTTAGATAGTCGGTAGAGACGATCAGTCTTTGATTGGCCTTATCCTTGATAATAATTTTGGTTACGATTGGGTTTTCCACCGCCAAAAAAATCAAATCTTCCAAATAGCCAATATGAATATCGTCTTCTGTGTAGACCTTTTTTCCAACAATTTCTGAGAAGTAAAGCATAAAACAAACAAAGTTAAAAGTTAAAATTTAAAAGTTAAAAATTAAAGTCAAAATTAAAAAGTATTAAACACTTTTGACTTTTTACTTTCACTTTTGATTTTTGCCTTTTGACTTTTGAATTAGTAATTGTATTCTAGTCTTTATTATATATAAAACTATGAAACAATATGCTATAATTTTTGTGCATTTTCAGGTCGCCTCAAGAGATGCGACACAAAGGGTCGTAATCATCCCGCTTGCGGGACGAACGAACCCTTAGGGTGCGTAGTTTAACCTGCCTGCCGGCAGGCAGGTGGTAAAACATCCCGCCGATAGATAAAGGGCATGTAGTTTAATGGTAAAACACATCTCTGATAAAGATGAGACCGATAGTCCGATTC
>CAYWJV010000004.1:0-19587 GCA_964458735.1 uncultured Gammaproteobacteria bacterium
TAGTTTAAAAAACAAAATTTATCGTTTCTAGACACACGTATTGACACTTAAACTTATTTTCTTCAACTCTTCATTAGATAAGTCAGGGGAATATTTCCTTTGTAAAACTAGATCATAGAAAGATTTTTTTAGTCTTCTGAGACAAGGACCGGTTCAGTACTTAAACTGACATGTGCCGCATCTTCAATGGTTTGGGAGCCATCAATATGAGTAATTGTAACTTGCCCGGTAATTTCTGCTGGCATTTTTTCTGACCAAAGAGCATAGACCGATTTGTCATTTACAGTAAATTTATATTGACCATCAGCAATCTTTTCGACTTTAGAAAAACCACTAATCCTACGGTCAATCATTTTTAATGTGGTGAGAAAAAGCCGCGGTTGGTCATCGGTATTAAACGCCATTGAAGAACCGACAAGACTGTTGTCCGGACCAATCAGATCAATGAAAACTACTTTAGCCCCATTGGCAAAAGCCAGAATAGAATCTTTAAAATACAAAATGGCTTGATCATTTTCGCTTAAGTTACGTAGGGACTGTCCTTGGTTTGACTGAATATTTTGGCCAGTAGCTTGTTTTTGAGTAGGCTGCCCAGAGGGTTGTCCTGTATTTCCGCTCGGCACACTTCCGCCACAATCCTGTGGACACGCGTTGGGGTTTGCCTTTTCAAACGCATCGCAAATTCCATCACCGCATTTGCCGCTGGGTAGTTGATTGGAAGATTGTTTGGGTGGTTGTTGCTGCGTTAGTGAATTTGTTTGGGCTTGACCTAGTCCTTGAGAAGGTTGGCCGGGTAATTGAGAAGATGGTGAGCCGGAATAAATGCCGAATTCCGTCAAGTATAAGGGTTTTCTTCCGCCATTTTTATCCATCAAATTATTATAAATTTTCAAATCTTCCTCGAAAGCGGACGAGTCCAACTTGGCGCTCTGACTGCGTTCAATATTGTAATGAAGATTAAAATAATCAATATATTGACCGCCGCCAAGCTCAAAAAATTTAGTCCAGAAATTTTTCTCACCGTTATTGGTATTAGCAAATCCCGAAGCGCCGCCATTGACCACTTTGGCAGAAGGATCCGCTTTCTTAATAGTTTCCGATGAAATCTTGAGCAGATTAAAATAAGCTTCTGGATTATTTTGATAACCGCCGTCAGGACCATCGGGTTCGTTGGCGATTTCCCAAACGGCAACCTTGCCTTTGTATCGCTCAACTGTTTTCGTCAGAAAATTTTTATATTCAGCGAGATCGTTCGGTGGGCCGGCTTTATAGTCATAATAGGCAAAATCCAATACGCCTTTGTTTGTTTGAGCACCTTTCTGGTCCCAACCGGCAAAAGGCTGGATAACGGCAGAGATTTTCATGCCAGCGTTTGACGCTCCTTGCGCATACATATCGGTTAAGCCCCAGTCAAATTGTCCCTTTTGAGGTTCAATAACATTCCATGTAAAATAACCGAAGCTTCCCCGGTCTGGGGAAAAACCCGTGGTTTTCACAATCTTTGTGCGATCTTGAATAAGTTTTTTCAAATTACTTAGAAGTTTTTTATAGGCAGCATCATCTTTTCTAAATTCAGTCCAACCTTTTTGGATAGAGTTAGACATGCCCATCGTTGCGTCGTTTATATTAAAAGCGATCATCGTGCCAAAAAGACCGGAGCTAGGATTTGTTGTTTCCCTGGAAGCAGTTTTTTCCGACCAGAATTTCCACGATACTCCTACCAAAAGAACCAGAAAAACAGCAATAACAATTGAAATGATAAGGAGACTAAATCCTTTTTTTGGAGATTCGAACGTGGACAACCTGGTTGTCTTCTTGCTAAAGATTGCCTTCGTGACAGAACGGATAATTTGCCAGTAAAATTTCATACCCATATTTCTACTATATCAAAAGCTTTGATCTATTATAAGGTCGATAATTTTTTACAGTAATCTTATCTTATTCTCCACCATGTTAATTGAAAATAGTTATTGCACTTTATTATACAGAAAAAATCCGCAAAACATTAAGATTTGAAAGTAGTAAATTGTGGTGAAAATTGGCTTATTCTTTTATCACCGGCATTGTCGAGGCTAATTCGGGGTACAACCACCACACTAAATCTGGTAAACTGCTCATAGACAGAAATGTTTCGGAGAATTCCCGCAGTCTGCGTAAGGTACTATCCGGATCACTTAGCTTCCAGATCAAATATTTTGTCATGCCATTCCCAGAATTTTCCTTGATCTAAAGCGCAGAGTGAAGCTTCAGCGGCTTTTTGGGCATTGGGATGAATATTATTTAATGGAAATTGTTTGTAATAGAACTTCACATCATCTTTGTATTCACTTAAAATTTGTTTAACGGTTGGATAGGCTCGAACACAGAATGGACACTCAAAGTCAGAAAATTCAACAATGGTGACTTTGGCATTTTCTGGTCCTATGGCAATCGTGTTTTTAACATCGATTTCTTTAGCAACAGGATCAAAAACTTTATTTTGCGGATCAGAACAGTATTTTTGTAAGTCGGTTGAATAAATAGTACAGTCGGCTGATGCCGTACCGGCAATCTGTTTATCAATTATTTCTTTAAAGAATTGAAAAGGAAAAGCGCCGGCTAAGAACTGTCCATTAATAAAAAATCCCGGCGTACCTTGGACGCCAAGACTGGATCCATAACTAATACTTTTATCAATTGAAGACTTTTTTTCACCAGAATCAAGGCACTTATTGAATTTTTCGATGTTCAAACCAAGTTCTTTAGCATATTTTTTAAGATTAGGAACAGATAAAGGTGATTTCTGTTGAGCTTGAGGAACAATTCCTGTGTTCGTGGTTCCTAATTTTTTTTCCAGAGATATGACTTTGACAATCATAAAGACAAGAAAAAGAGTGATTACTCCCATCATCACATAAAGGATGTTGTTGTTTGGAACCATCGGTTCATTTTGTTTTTTTGTTCTAGGCATATTTAAAATAAAAAAATTATAAACAATAATTTGTTACCTAATAACTGTACCGATTTTTAAATTTTTGTCAAGGGGAATAAGGAATTTATTTCGCATAAATTCGATAAAGATTGCTACCGATCTTTTCAAACTTATAAATTTTTATTTTTCCAATTTCTGAGGTATTTTTAACATGGGGTCCGCCGCAGAATTCTTTTGAATAGTTGCCTACAAAATAAACTTTGACCATATCCGGATATTTTTCCCGGAAAAAAGACCTGGCACCCAGTTTTAACGCTTCATCTTTTGGAATTATTTTAAATGCTACTGGCAATTTTTCCTCGATTTTGTTATTAATATTTTTTTCAATATTTTTTATTTGCTCTGGCGATGGTTTCGATGTCGAATAAAAATCAAACCTCAACCTTTCCCCTGTTATATTAGATCCCTCTTGTCTGATTGAATCACCCAATGTGTCAAAAAGAGCTTGGTGAAGTAGGTGAGTGGCGGTGTGATATTTGATTGTTTGGACAGCATGATCAGCCAGTCCGCCTTTAAACATTCCCGAAGACGCAGTTCTAGAAAGATTTTTATGTTTTTCAAACTCTTTTTCAAATTCGTTTTTATCGATATCAAAACCTTTTTCTTTTAAAAGTTCTTGAGTCAACTCCATAGGAAAACCAAAACTTTGATATAAATCAAAGACTTGTTTTCCGGATGGTCTATCAATTTTCTCCAAAAGCCTAAGACCATTTTTTAAAGTTTTATTAAAACGGTTAATTTCTTCTTTAACTATTGGCTGGATTTTCTTGATGTCAGAATTAACAAAATAAACATCTTTATAAATATCAATGATAGCTTTAACTGCCGGAATAAGATCTTCAGCTTGGACAGTTTCCCCTTTCAACTGCAGCATCTTGACGGAAATTCTTCTTAAGAGACGGCGTAAAAAATATCCCCGTTCTTTATTTGACGGAACAACATCAATATTAATAAGAGAAGAGGCGGCTTTTAAATGATCGGCAATAATTCTGATTTTTTGCTTATTGATTTCGTCACTATAAGTTTTATTACTGACTTTTTCAACAGCCGAGATTATTGGTTGATAAAGACTGGTCAAAAAAACATCAGGGTTGTTGTTTGATACGGCTAAAATTCGCTCCATTCCGCCGCCAAAGTCAACATTTTTTTTCGGCAGTTCTAAGAATGAGCTATCAGAATTTTTTTTATACTGCATAAAGACCGAATTGCCGATTTCCATAAAACGACCACAGTCACAGTTTGGGTGACAGGTTTTTCCGTATTGTGAGTTGTGGGGAATATGAGTAAATTCAAAAAATACTTCGCTGTCTGGTCCTCCTGGTTCGCCGGCAGGCATATTCTCCGGAACTCCGGCCCGTGACCACCAGTTTTTTTCCGGTCCATATTTAAAAATTTTATTTTCAGGAATTCCTAATTTTTTCCAGATTTTTATTGATTCTTCGTCGGGTGGAAGGTTGTTTTTTTTATCTCCATCGAAAACAGTCACATAAAGTTTTTCCTTAGGTAATTTAATTTCTTCAGTTAAAAATTTCCAAAACCAAGTTAACTGTTCCTTTTTAAAATAATCTCCAAGTGACCAATTACCCATCATTTCAAAAAAAGTTGTGTGACGATTGTCACCGACTTCATCAATATCTTGGCTTCTAAAACACGGTTGGATGTTATACAATCTATTTCCTTGAGGATGAGGTTCGCCCAACAGATAAGGCACTAAAGGTTGCATTCCGCTACCGGTAAATAAGGTAGTTGGGTCATTTTGAGGAACAAGCGGAATAGGAGGAACTTCTTTGTGGTCCCGGTCTTTCCAAAACTTGATAAATAAATTTCTCAATTGGACATGAGTTAAGGGCATAATGTAGAATTATAACACGAAAGTTAAAAGTCAAAATTCAAAAGTCAAAAATACAAGTCAAAATTAAAAAGTTTTAAAACACTTTTAACTTTTTACTTTAACTTTTGACTTCTAACTTTTGAATTTTTAATTATATGCTTATAAAAACATCTAACAATAATTTAGTTAAAACTTTTCTAAGAAAGCTAACTTTACCTCAACCTAATTCTCATAAAGGCCAGAACGGTCGAGTTCTGATCATTGGCGGCTCATCTCTTTTTCATTCAGCCTCGCTTTGGGCAGCCGAGGTGGCTTCTCATTTTTGTGACATAGTTCACTATTCATCAACGGTTGAAAACGAAAAAATATTTTTATCTCTAAAAAAAAAGTTTCGTAACGGTATGATTGTTCCTCAAGAGAAAATAATGGAATATGCAAAAGAAGACGATGCGATCTTAGTTGGGTCCGGGATGATGCGTGAGGGAAAAGAGGCAAAATATACTTTTGATTTGACAAAATCATTAATCGAAAATTTTCCTGATAAACAATTTGTCTTTGATGCGGGAGCCCTTCAGGTAATGGAACCAGATTGGTTGTTGAAATTGAAAACACCAGCAATTATTACTCCGCACCAAAAAGAATTTGAAAGACTCTTTGATGTATCGATACATCAAAGTAATACAGAAGAAAAAATCAAATTAATTCAAGCAATCGCAAAAAAATATAAAGTAATTATTTTATTGAAAGCCGTACTAGATATTATTTCTGACGGCAAACAAACTTATGTGGTTGAAGGCGGTAATGCCGGTCTGACTAAAGGTGGCACCGGCGATATTCTTGCCGGTTTGACAACCGCTTTATCAGCCACTAATCTATCTTTGATGGCCGCTATTTCCGCCTCAATTTTACTTAAAAAAACCGGAGAAAAGCTTTTTCAATCAAAAGGATACTGGTATAATATAGATAATATTATTGAATTGATTCCGGAAGTTTTGAAAAGGTCCATATGAAAAAAGAAACTATGGTGGCGATTTTTTTAGGTTTGCTTTTTGGCGGTGTTGTGGCCGTCTTTATCTCTTTTAAAAGTAAAGACATAGAACTAGCAAAAAATAAAGTGATTGCTCCGCCTCCAGATAAAGTTTCTCCTGATTTAATCGGGATTAAACTACGGCCTTTAGAGTTAACTGAACCGGCTGATAGGGCAATTGTTGAAAATAACACAGTTCGTCTTAAGGGCACAGCTGCGAAAGATTCGCTAATAGTGGTTCAATCACCGATTAAAGACTTAACTATTAGCAATAGGCAGGAAAAGTTTGACTTAGAATTTCCTTTAGCTCTGGGAGAAAATTCAATTAAGATAGTTGTTTATCCGAAAGAAAAGCAGTTCAGGCCGCAGGAAAAATTTATAAAAGTTTATTTTATTGATAGCGAACTATGAAAAAAACAATTTTATTTGTTTATTTGGTTATTTGTTTATTTGGTTATTTGACATTAAATGTTGTGGCTCAAACTCCATCTACTTCAGCTTCGTCATCTCCAACAGTTACGATTAATAAAGATATCCAACAGTTAAAGGACAAAATTGCCAATAAAGTTTCGGAAATAAGAAAAAAAAATAACAAGGCTATTTCCGGTTTTGTTCTTAGTAATGATGGAAATAAGATGAAAATCAATAATAATGGTGAAGAAAATCAGGTAAAGTTTGATGATACTTTAACAAAATATTTTAAGATCACCGGAGCGCAAAAAAAAGAAATAAAAGCTAATGACATAGCAAAAAATGACTACGCTATTGTTAGCGGAATTGTGGCTGATAATATAATTACTGCCAATGTAGTTTTAATTGATGAAAATTTTTTAGTTGATTCGGGGAAAATTACCGAAATTAATAAAGATAATTATAATATTAAAGTTTTAACGAGCGATAAAAATACCTATAGCCTTGATTTTGAGACAAATACTAAACAATTCATGGTTAATATTAAAACGTTAGATTTGGAGAGAGTTGGTTTTAGCAAAGTTAAAGAAGGTGATACTGTTCATTTTGTTGTCAAGAAAACCGGTGAGGAAAAAAATAATAGTTATTCGGCTATAAAGATTTTGATAATACCCCAGGAATACTTTATAAAATAATGTTTAACTTATTCAAAAAATTTTTTGATTATAATCAACGAGAAATTAATCGGTTGCAAAAAAAAGTTGAAGAAATTAATTTACTGGAAGATAGGACAAGAAATTTGAAAGACAGTGATTTTATTTCCGAAACGAAAAAACTTCAACAGATAGTTCAGGGAGACGAAAATAAAATTAATGAAATATTACCTTGGGCTTATGCTCTTACCCGTGAAGCGGCCCGACGGACTTTGGGACAGCGCCATTTTGATGTCCAGTTAATGGCAGGGATAGCCCTGCATGAAGGAAGAATCGTTGAACAAAAAACCGGTGAGGGAAAAACTCTTTCTTCAGTGCCGGCTTTATATTTAAATGCATTATCGGGTCAAGGAGTTCATTTGGTGACAGTTAATGATTATTTGGCGAGACGTGACTGCGGTTGGATGGGAATGATCTTCAATTTTTTGGGATTGACGACAGCAGCCATGATTTCTGATAGATCATTTTTATTTGATCTAAAATATATGGATAAAGAGGCATTCGATTGGCGTCTTCAACATCTAAAACCAATTTCAAGGAGTGAAGCTTACTTGGCTGATATTACCTATGGAATTAATAGTGAATTTGGTTTTGATTATCTGCGTGATAATATGGCGCAAAATCCTATTGACACCGTGCAGCGAAAATATCATTTTGCCATTATTGATGAGGCGGATTCGGTTTTGATTGATGAGGCGCGGACACCTCATATAATTTCCGCTCCCAATGAAGAAGATACTTCCAAATATTATCTTTATCCTAGAATCGTAAATCAACTTGATGAAAAAAAAGATTTTGTTATTGATGAGAAATTAAGAACCGCTAACTTAACCGATGGAGGAATAAAAAAGATCGAATCAATTTTAAAAGTTACCAATATCTATGAAAAAGATTTTGACACACTATTTCATATTGAAGCAGCTCTTAAAGCGAACACACTTTTTAAATTGGACAAAGACTATATTGTCAAAGATAATGAAGTGATTATTGTTGATGAGTTTACCGGCCGATTACTTCAGGGCCGGCGATTTTCCGAAGGTTTACATCAAGCAATTGAAGCCAAGGAAAATGTGACAATCCAAAGGGAATCAAAGACACTAGCCACAGTTTCGTTACAGAATTATTTTAGGATGTATAAAAAATTAGCTGGCATGACGGGAACGGCGACCACTGAAGCAGAAGAATTTAATAAAATTTATAAGGTTGATGTGATTGCTATTCCGACTCATTTATTTATGCAGCGGAGAGATCAACCGGACATGATTTACAAGACGGAAGAGGCCAAGTTTGGAGCCGTGGTTGAAGAAATTGCCAATAATTATAAAGTCGGCCGGCCAATTCTTGTTGGTACGACTTCAATTGAAAAAAACGAATATTTATCTTCGTTATTAAAAAGTAAAGGAGTTCCTCATCAGCTATTAAATGCCAAAAATCATGAACAGGAGGCGAAGATTATTGCTATGGCCGGTGAAAAAGGCGCCGTGACGGTCGCCACCAATATGGCTGGTCGAGGAGTAGACATTGTCCTTGGTGGAAGTTTTCCGGCAAAATCCGAAAAGAATAAAATAAATGAATGGCAGAAAAAACATGATGAAGTAGTTAAATTGGGTGGACTTTATGTTTTAGGAACGGAGAAACACGAGTCCCGTAGAATTGACAATCAGTTGCGTGGCCGCTCAGGAAGGCAGGGAGATCCGGGCGAATCAAGGTTTTTTGTGGCTCTTGAGGATGATCTAATGAGAATCTTTGGCGGCGAGCAGATATCAAAGATGATGACCTTTTTAAATTTTCCCGAAGATCAACCCTTGACTCATTCTATGGTTTCCAAAGCGATTGAACAAGCTCAAGTAAAGGTTGAGGGATTTAATTTTGATATTAGAAAACACTTAGTTGATTTTGACGATGTTTTGAATAAACAAAGAGAAATTGTTTATGAACTGCGGAAAAAAATGCTTTTTGGTAGTAAAGACGATACCGATTTTAAGACGACAATTTTAGATATTTTTAGAGAAGAAATCAACCTATTGGTTAATAACTACATGATAAATGTTGGGGAACTAACCGATGAAGACAAAACAAAGTTAATACAGGAATTAAATATGATGGCTTCATTTAATGAAAAAGAATTAATATCAGTGATAGAATCAAAAGACCAAGAAAAAATTATTATATTTTTGAATCAAATCATTGATAAACAATATAATATTAAGGAGAAAAAATTAAGTAAAGAAATCTGGAGAGATGTTATTCGAACAGTAGTTCTTTCAACAATTGATAAATTTTGGATGGATCATTTGACGGCGATTGAAGATTTGCGGGAGGGGATAAATCTTCGTGGTTACGGCCAACTTGATCCACTGGTTGAGTATAAAAATGAGGCTTATTCAATGTTTGAAAAATTAATTGCCGATATTAATTTTGAAGTGACCAGACGATTGTTTAAGATTGAAATTAATGTAGGGGCGAATCTCGACTCGCCCGTTCATACACATGAACATCCAACAATGATTCTTCAATCGGCCTCGGCAATAGATCCGTTTAAAGGAAATAATCAAGCACCAATAACCAATAACCAAACAACTTCCAATATTCAAACTCCAATAACCAAACCTCATAAGAAATTAGGAAGAAATGATAAGTGTTGGTGCGGGAGCGGAAAAAAATATAAAAAGTGCCATTATCCTAATTAGTAGGGCATTCTTTCCACAGCCCCCGATTATTATCTCTTGCTTCTTGCTCTGCCTGTTTAAATTGATAATAATATTTTGTATCAGGTGGGTAGGTATCGATTTTCGCAAAGCCATTTCTTATTAAATAATCATTAACAAATAAATCACCAACATAAACGTACCGAAGTAATCGCCTGTATTTATCTGTTTCCGAAACATCTTTTTCCAAAAAAATTTGTTTGTTTGCCAATAATTTTTTATTTTCGTCTAAGGCTTCCCGGGCAAAGCATTCATCAGGTGATATTTGTGTTTTTAACTCGGGAGTATTGATACCGATGTAGCGAACTTTTTTGTTGCCATCGACGATAATCGTATCACCATCAATAACATACGATAATTTCACCAATTGTTTGAAAGGAAACAAAAATATTGGAGCATAGGTAATTTTGCTTTTAATAACAATAAACAAAAAGATAGTAAAAATAAGTAAGAAGGATAATAAATAACAAAGTTTTGTTTTCATTTTACCGTCACGCTTTTGGCGAGGTTACGTGGCTTGTCAGGGTCGGCGCCGCGGCCGACTCCAAGATAATATCCTAATAGTTGTCCGACGATAATGTTCCCAAAAATTGTTAGATCTCCAAGATCTGGAGTTTTTATCAAAATATCAAATTCGTTTGATTCAAACGGAGCGATACCAATGATTAGTCCGCCGCGAGCTTTCAGTTCGGCGGCGCTTGATAAAACCTCAGCCTTAACTTCGTCCTGAGACGCCAGGACAAAACAAGGAGCGCCTTTTTGGATAAGAGTAATAACGCCGTGTTTCAGTTCTCCGGCCGCAAAAGGCTCGGCATGAATATAGCTGGTTTCTTTGATTTTTAAAGCAAATTCTAACGTCGCCGGATAGTTAAGATGTTTGCCAATCAGATACATATGTTCTTCGTCCATTAATTTTTTTGCCAGATCAATAATCTGTGTTTCGGTTTTTTTATCCAACCAGCTGGTGAGGATTTTACCTAAGTTTTTAATTTTTTCCTTTCCCTGTTCATAACTATCCGTAACGGCCGTTGTTAATAGGTAAAGAGTTGATAGTTGAGAGGTAAAAGCTTTAGTGGAAACGACGGCGATTTCCGGTCCAGCACCCACAGATAGAACCACGTCGGCCATTCGTTCTAAGGTCGATCCGCGAGCGTTGACAACAGCGACGATTTCTGCACCTCTTTTTTTTGCTTCGCGGACGGCAATTAAAGTATCGGCAGTCTCGCCTGACTGCGAGATGGCAAACACAATCGTTTTTTCATCAATAAATTTGGAAAAAGGCATAAACTCATAAGCGGGAATTGATTGAGCGTCAATCCCTTGTTTGGCAAAAAAATATTTAGCCGCCAGCGTACAGTATGAGGCAGTGCCGCAACCGGTTAAGACTACTTTATAGCCTGATCTAATTTTATTAGCCAGTTTAATAATTATTTTTTCATTAATCGAAACGGTTTTTGGAATAGTTTTAAGTTGTTCGTAAATTTCTTTAATCAAAAAGTGAGGATAACCACTTTTTTCCGCGTCTTCCAGTTTCCAGTCGAGTATTTGTGGAGTAAATTTTTTTTCTTTTTCGGTTTCTAAGTCAAAAAGTTTGACCCCGGTTTTACTTAAAACAACTGCTTCTCCGTCATTTAAGAAATAAACTTGGTTTGTTTCCTTTAAAAAAGCCGGTACGTCGGAGGCAAGAAAATATTGATTATTTCCTAAACCTACAACCAGTGGAGAACCGTTTCGGCAGGCAATTATTGTTTGGGAATTAAGATCCAAAACAGCAATGGCATTGGAACCTCTTAAGGTTTTAAAAGTTTCAAAGACGGCTTGGGTGATTGATTTAGTGTTTGATTTTTCTTCTATCAAGTGAGCGATCACTTCGGTATCAGTTTCGGAAATAAATTCATGCTTTCGATTCAGTAACTCTTCTTTAATCTCCTGGTAGTTTTCCACAATACCGTTATGAATGACCGCTAATTTTTTTGTGCAGTCAAGATGAGGGTGAGCGTTAATATCAGTGACACCTCCATGAGTAGCCCAGCGGGTATGACCTAAGGCAGTTGATCCTTGAGGAAGGTTAGTGGTTGCATCTCCAATTTTTCCGATATGTTTATCAACCTTTAATTCCTGGCAGTTTTCAGGAATAATTACCACCCCCCAGGAATCATAACCGCGGTATTCTAATTTTTTTAATCCTTCAAGAACGGTTTGAGCCGCCTGGTTTTTTTTGTCGTTAATAATACCAAAGATTCCACACATAGTGTAATAATATCAAAAAAGTCCTATTTGATCAGATTTTTTCTTTTTTACAACTTCTTTTTCATTAAAGATTCTTTTTATTAGAGTATTCATTTGGTATTTTGTCAGAAAATCAATCAAATCCTTTTTAAAATTTTTAAATTTTAGTTTTTCAATATCAAGATTAATATCGACATCAGTTAAAATTGTAGCCAGTTTTTTAGAAACATAAACACTATCCTTTTCTTTTTCAAGAATTTCTTTGACTTTTTCCGACTCAATTTTTTCTAAATTTTTATATATATTATCAACGGTTCCAAACTGGTGAATCAATTTAGAGGCGGTTTTCGGTCCGATACCTGACGCACCCGGATAGTTGTCAGATGGATCACCGGCCAAAGCTTTATATTCAACGATTTGATTGGGAGAGACGTCCAGTTTTTTTTCTACTTCTGACCTATCAAAAATCTTTATATTAACTAATCCTAGTTGAGGAGCCGCCACAAAAACATTATCAGTGATTAATTGAAAAATATCCTTATCACCAGTCAAAATGACCACTCTAAATTTATTAATTTCAAAAATTCTCGTTATCGTGCCGATTAAGTCATCAGCTTCATAACCGTCTTTTTCTATTCTTTCAATGCCGGCCGCATCAAGTGCCTGTTTGACTAAAGGGATCTGGACAATAAAATCATCATCGATTTTTGGCCGTTGGATTTGATAACTTTTGAAAAGTTTATTCCTGAAGGTCGGTTTAGGCGTATCAAAACAAGAAATTAAGTAGTCGGGTTTAAAATCTGTAACAACTTTGTTGAGCATGGAAAGGTAACCATAAACAACGTTGGTCGGTGTTCCATCGGTCGATTTAAAAGGAGGTAGAGCGTGGTAGGCACGGTGCATGATGGCATTGCCATCAATGAGTAAGAGTGTTTGCATAGAGACAATGTTTAAATAAACAAATAATCAAATAAGAAAATAAATGTATAAATAAATAAAATAATTTAAATAATTAAATACATTTATTTATTAAATCATTCATTTGTTTATTTCTTTATTTGATTATTTTGACATTTCTTTCTTTCCCACAATCTTCTCAAATTCATCCTGATCAAGACTTTCTTTTTTGATTAAAACGGCGGCTACTTTATCAATCAACTCTTTTTTTGATTTAACAATTTCGACTGCTTGATTATAAGCAACGGTGATAATTCTTTTTATCTCGGCGTCAATTTTACCCATCACTTCTTGAGAAAGAAGATTTTGTTCATAATAAGTCTTACCCCACTCGGTGACATCCATATTCGGGCCATAATTGATTGGACCAAGTGAACTCATACCATATTCAACAACCATGGCTTTAGCGACTTGAGTAGCTTGATCAAAATCATTGGCAGCGCCGGTAGTCAGTTCATTGAAAATTACTTCCTCGGCGGCCCGGCCACCCATCATGACAGAAATTTTTTCCAATAAATGAGTTTTAGTTTCATGAAGCTTGTCTTTGGCAGGAGGAATCAAAGTATAACCTAAAGCCATACCGCGGGAAACAATTGAAATCCGGTGAACTGGGTCAGTATTAGGCAAAAAATGAGAGACAACCGCATGACCAACTTCGTGATAAGCAGTTAATTTTTTATCCAAATCCGATTGAAGACGTTTTTTTTCCGGACCAAGTTTGACTTTGGTAGCGGCGTCTTCAATATCTTCCATATTGATTTTTTCTCGAGCCACTCGGGCGGCAGAAATAGCCGCCTCATTTAACATGTTTTCCAGATCAGCTCCGGAATAACCGACGGTACGTCTTGCGACTCGGTCCCAATTGACAGATTCATCAAACGGTTTGCCTTTAGCATGGATTTTGGCAATAGCTTTTCGGCCTTCAACATCGGGAAAGTCGACTATAACTCTTCGATCAAAACGGCCTGGTCGAAGAAGAGCCGTATCAAGCAAGTCTCCACGATTGGTAGCGGCAATGACAACCACTTGTTCGGTTGGATTAAATCCATCCATCTCCACTAAAATTTGATTTAAAGTTTGCTCTCTTTCGTCATGTGAAGGCATCATGCCAATTGATCTTGCCCGTCCAATTGCATCAATCTCATCAATAAAAATAATTGCAGGAGCGCTTTTTTTGGCATTGGCAAAAAGATCACGAACGCGGGCGGCACCAATTCCAACTAACATTTCCATGAACTCTGATCCGGCAATGGAAAAGAAGGGAACATTAGCTTCGCCGGCCACGGCTTTGGCCAGTAGTGTCTTACCGCAACCGGCTGGACCAACCAATAAAACACCTTTAGGAGTTCTCGCGCCAAGTTTCTTATATTTTTCCGGATTTTTCAAAAAATCAACAATTTCCACCAGTTCTTTTTTAGCTTCATCGACTCCGGCCACGTCATTAAAAGTCGTTTTGGTCATACTTTTTAAAAATCTTTTTCCCCGATTTTGGCCAAAAGAAAAAACCGAGTCTTGTGCACCTTTAACCTGACGGAAAAGGAAGAGAAAAAAAACTACCATGAGAACGGTTGGTAAAATATTGCCAACAATATTAGCCAGTCCCATTGATCCTTGAGTGTCTTTAATGTTAATATCAATTTTTTCCGGATTAACGCCGGCGTCTTTAAGAGTTTTGATAAAAGTTTCCCCGGCTTCTTTATAAGAGATTGATAAAGTATCGTTTTTGTAATAAATCAGAAGCTTGTTATCAATAAGATCAATTTTTTTGATTTTTCCCTCTTTGGCTTCTTTAACAACGGTCGTGATTGATTTTTCCGGAGCCACCTGTTTAATCTCCTTACTGACGGAACGGTAAGCGTAAAAAACAAATAGCAAAACAAAAAAAATGAGAAAAAAATTACGAAGATTAATATTGAATTTAAATTGAGTAATTTTAAAGCCGTTATTTTTTTTAGCCATAGGTCTTATTTTAGCAGATAATTTGATAAAATTGATCTGAAATGAAAACAATAAAACTAAAGTTTAATAATATTAATCAAGTCATTAATAATACCATAACTATATTAAAGTCAAATGGCTTAATTGTTTTTCCCTCAGATACTGTTTATGGTTTGCTATGTGACGCTGAAAGCGGAAAAGCCGTGCAAAAATTAATTTCGTTTAAAAACCGTCCACCGGGAAAGGCGATTTCAGTTTTTTGTAATTTTGAATTAATTAATAAATTAGTAAAAATAAATAAACAACAGCAAAAAATTATCAAAGAAATTTTGCCCGGTCCATTTACCGTCATTCTGCCATCAAAACATCGGGTCAGTCAATTATTAGAATCCGAAAAAGGGACGTTAGGGATAAGAATACCAATGTATCGATACATCGAAATATTAGTTAATCGGTTTAAAAAACCGGTGACGGCCACGTCAGCCAATATTGCCGGCCGACCAGCTCATTATTCCATTAATACTTTATTGAAGGAACTATCTGATAAACAAAAAGCCTTGATTGATCTGATAGTTGACGCCGGGACTTTAGCCAGAAATAAACCTTCGACAGTGATTGACTTAACTCAATTTGATGTTAAAGTCTTAAGGCAGGGCGATGTGGATTTTTCTAGGTCAAAAATATTTTTGTCTAAATCAACCGAGGAAACAAAAGATATTGCCAAAAAAATATTAAAAGAAGTCCGCCAGCCGGCGGAAAAGAAACCATTAATTTTTATTATCGAAGGCGAAATGGGTGTCGGCAAAACTGTTTTTGTCAAAGGACTGGGAGAGAGTTTGGGGATAAACAATATTATCTCACCAACCTTCGTCATTTATTATGAATATGAAAATTTTTATCATTTTGATTTATACCGGATTGAAGAAAAAGAAGAGCTTAAACATTTAGGTATAGAAAAACTATTAAAGATGGGTAATATTTTATGTTTTGAGTGGGGAGAAAAGACAGGAGAGATAGGGGATTTGCTTAAAAGTAGGGGAAAAATTATTTATATAAAGATGAAGTATATTAATGAGAAAGAAAGGGAAATCATAGTTAATGAATAAATAATCAAATAATCAAATAAAGAAATGAATAGACAAGTGGAGAAATAATTTATGAAAATTTTAGCCATAGATACTTCCTGTGACGAGACCTCAGTCGCAATTACCGATGGCCGTCGGGTACTGTCTAATATCATCTATTCTCAGGTGTTATTACATAAAAAATGGGGAGGGGTGGTACCTTCAATTGCCAAACGGGCGCATGAAGAGAGAATTGATTTTGTGGTTAACGAAGCATTTCGTAAAGTAGGGAACAAAAATTTTTGTTCCTTACAAAATATTGATGCAATCGCAGTCACCCAGGGTCCTGGTTTGGCAGTTGCTTTGGAAGTCGGGATCAAAAAAGCCAAAGAATTAGCTAAAAAATATCAGAAAAAATTAATTAGCGTTAATCATCTGGAAGGTCATATCTATTCGGCTTTTGTTCAAAACAGCCAAGGGAATCCAAAGCGGAATTTTAAGTTTCCTTATCTGGCATTAATTATTTCCGGCGGTCATACAGAATTTATAATTTTTAAAGGTCATTTAGAGTATCAGGTAATCGGTGAGACATTAGACGATGCGGCCGGTGAAGCCCTGGATAAAGCGGCTAAACTGTTAGGACTTGGTTATCCGGGTGGGCCGGTGTTAGAAAGACTAGCCAAAGAAGTTGGGAACGAAGACTTTCATCATTTTCCCCGTCCGATGTTAAAGTCAAACAATTTAAATTTTTCCTTTTCCGGTTTAAAAACTTCCTTTTATTATTTTTTGAAAAAAAATCCCAATCAAACCTCGGAGGTTAGATTATTAGCAAGTTCTTTTCAAGAAGCAGTCTTTGACACTTTAATCAAAAAGACTGAAAAAGCCATCAAGCAGACAGGTATTAATAATTTAATTATTAGTGGTGGAGTAGTCGCCAATATGAGACTGAAAAAGTTAATGAGGGATTTGGTAAAAAAATATCAAGGAGAAATTTTATTTCCGTCTTACAAATATTTGACCGGGGATAACGCGGCCATGATCGGAGTTGCCGCCAACTTTAAAGCAGAGAAAGATTTGTTTGTGAAAAACATAGATGAACTTGATCGCATTCCTCGCTGGAGTTTATAATTTTTTCTTGACAACTGCTTTAATTTTGCTAAACTATTATCACACAAGTATATGTTAACCCCGTACCAGAAAACTTTTCAAGTTTACGGTACAGGGTTTCGTAAATATGTTAACCATTACGAAACAATCTGACTACGGATTAATTTTAACCTCTTTTATCTATAAAAAGAACCGTTTAGTTAAACTATCAGAATTAATTGAAGAAACAAAACTACCGAGGAGATTTTTAGCCCGAATTGCGGCTGAATTGGCTAAAGAAGAACTGTTAATCAGCAAAGAAGGCAAAAGCGGCGGCTATTTAATTTCTCCAAAAGTAAAAACAATTTCTCTTTATGAGTATTTAACTATTTTCGAAAATGATGTTGTTGTCACTAGTTGTGTTGATGACAATTTTGATTGTAAATATGAAAAAATCTGCAATCATAAAGACTTCATCAAACAAAGACTGAATGTGGTTTTAACAAAAGAACTTAAAAAAATCAGATTACTTCAGTTAATTAGTTAAGTATCTATGATTGAATTAAAAAATTTAACGATTTCCGTTGCTGATAAAATAATCATCAAGAATTTAAGTCTTAACTTAAAAAAAAATAAGGTCTATGTTCTGATGGGACCAAACGGGTCAGGTAAATCAACTTTAGCTTTGACTTTGATGGCCCATCCTTTATACCAAATCAAATCAGGAAAAATATTATTTGAAAAAAAAGACATCACTGATTTGGCTCCGGAAAAGAGAGCTAATCTTGGCATGTTTCTTTCTTTTCAGTCACCATTATCCCTATCCGGGGTTAGTATGTTTTCACTACTTCGGACAGCCATTGCCGGTAAATGCGACCCCTTGGCACTAAGGGAGAAAATAGAAAAAACCGCCAAACTATTGAGAATTAAAAAAGAACTTTTAGAACGGTCTTTTAATGAAGGGGCATCGGGTGGAGAAAAAAAGAAATTGGAATTATTGCAGGCGGCTATCCTCAATCCTAAGTTTTTGATGTTTGACGAGATTGATACCGGGGTTGATATCGACGCTTTAAGAACGATTGCCCAGTTTATGGAAAAAAATAAAAAGGATAAAACTTATCTTTTGATTACCCACTACAATCGGATTCTTAAATACGTCAAGCCGGATGAAGTGCTGGTGATGATGGAGGGAAAGATTGTTAAACAAGGAGATTATCGGTTGGCGGAAGAAATAGAAAAAGACGGATATAAAAGTTTATAAAGTTATAAAGTTCATAAAGTTTATAAAGTGACAAAACAATTCGATTTAAATTTTGACTACAAATTCGGTTTTTCCATGCCGGAGAACCATGTTTATAAAGCAAGAAAAGGATTAGATAAACAGATTGTTGAAGACATTTCTTCTTTGAAAAACGAGCCGGTTTGGATGAAAGAATTTCGTTTAAAAGCTTACAATGCTTTTAATAAGAGAAGAATGCCGGGATGGGGAGCCGATCTATCCTCGATAGATTTTGCTGATATCTATTACTACATTAAGCCGACGGAAAAACAGGTTAACTCCTGGAATGATCTCCCTCCCGAAATTAAAGACACTTATGACAGAATTGGAGTGCCCGAAGCGGAAAAAAATTTTTTGTCCGGTGTTTCGGCGCAATACGAATCGGAAGTGGTTTACGAAAGTATGAATCGGGAACTGCAAAAACGGGGAGTAATTTTTTGTGATATGGATACGGCTTTAAAAAAGTATCCGGAAATTGTTAAAGAATATTTTGGTACTTTAATCAGTCCTTATGATAATAAATTTGCTTCTTTAAACTCGGCCGTCTGGTCCGGCGGCTCTTTTGTTTATGTTCCCCGTGGAGTCAAGGTGCCGATGCCTCTTCAAGCTTATTTTCGGATTAATGCCGAGCGTTTTGGCCAGTTTGAAAGAACTCTGATTATTGCCGAAGAAGGCAGTTTTGTCCATTATATTGAAGGTTGTACGGCGCCGATCTATACGAGCGCATCATTGCATTCAGCCGTGGTTGAGATTTTTGTAAAAAAGGGGGCTAGAGTCCGCTATACCACCGTGCAAAATTGGAGCCATAATATCTACAACTTAGTGACAAAAAGATCAATAGTTGATGAAGAGGGAGTGATGGAATGGGTAGACTGTAATATTGGCAGCCGTGTGACGATGAAATACCCAAGCGTTATTTTAAAAGGGAGAAAATCGCATGGTGAAGTGCTTTCGATTGCTTACGCCGCCCGCGGGCAGCATCAGGACGCGGGGGCCAAGATGTTTCATCTGGCGCCTGATACGTCCTCCCGGATAATTTCCAAATCTATTTCCAAAGATGGCGGCAGGACTTCGTATCGTGGATTAGTCCAGGTGTCTCCCGGTGCGAAAAATGCCAAAGTCTATGTTTCCTGCGACGCTTTGATAATGGACGAAGAATCCCGCTCCGATACCTATCCTTATATGAGAATTAATGAAAAAGACTGCGAGATTCAGCATGAAGCAACGGTGGAAAAGTTAGGGGAGGAAAAATTATTTTATTTAACCTCTCGAGGTATAAAAAAACCGGAAGCGGAAAGTCTCTTGGTTAACGGCTTTATTGAACCGGTTGTCAAAGAAATTCCTTTGGAGTACTCAATAGAACTTAATCGGTT
>CAYWJV010000004.1:19687-34969 GCA_964458735.1 uncultured Gammaproteobacteria bacterium
TTGAACCGGTTGTCAAAGAAATTCCTTTGGAGTACTCAATAGAACTTAATCGGTTGATTAAATTGGAAATGGCCGGGAGTGTAGGATAAAAATATGAACTTTATAAACTTAAACAAGACTGGAGAAAATAAATTAATCTTTGATAAACCCGGTGATTATACCGTCTTTTTTTATAATCTTTCCGGTGAGTTTGATTTCAAGATAAAGTCACCGGGAATTAATTTGAATATCTATGGTTTATTTGTTGGAAAGAAAGCAGATGATTTTCAACTCAAAACTAATCAATACCATATTGCCCCTAACTCAACTTCTAACCTTTTGATTAAAGGAGTATTTGATGATAAATCTCAGTTTATCTATCAAGGATTAATTAAAATAGAAAAGACCGGGCAAAAATCTCATGCTTATCAGAAAAATAAGAATTTAATTTTGTCGGAAAAAGTTTACGTGGACTCGCGGCCATTTTTGGAAATTTTGGCTAACGACGTTTTTTGTACCCATGGATCAACCACCGGAAAAATAAACGAAGAGTCCCTGTTCTATTTAAAAAGTCGTGGCCTTGACCAAAAGACTGCCGAGAAACTATATATTTCCGGTTTTATTCAGGAAGTTATTAATAAAATAAAGCCTTACAGCCAACCGTTATACAACCTCGGAGGTTATGTGAAGCTTGGCGGAGATTTATTATGATCGATATAAATTTAATAAAAAAACAGTTTCCAATTTTTCAAAGTCAACCCGATTTAGTATATCTCGATTCAACGGCGACTTCTTTGAAACCAAAAAAAATGATTGATAAATTAAAAGAATACTATGAAGAATACTCGGCCAATGTCTTTCGGGGAATCTATCCAATGTCAGAAAAAGCCACATTAGAATTTGAAGAAACAAGGCAGATAGTATCAAAATTTATTAATGCCAACAAATCTGAAGAAATAATTTTTACTCGTAATACGACCGAATCTTTGAATTTATTAGCTTACTCTTTGGGCAGAAAGATTATTGAGTCGAACGACGAAATTATCACAACGATTATGGAACATCATTCGAACTTTGTTCCCTGGCAGGTATTAGCAGGTGAAACCGGGGCAACGTTTAAAGTAGTAGATATTAATGAAGAAGGATACTTGGAAGCTGATTGGAATAAAGTAATCACTAAAAAAACAAAGATATTGACTTTAACTTATGTTTCCAATGTTTTGGGAACCATTAACCCTGTCAAGGAAATAATTAACGAAGTAAAAAAAATTAATCCAAAAATTATTGTTATTGTCGATGCTGCCCAAGCGGTTCCTCATTTTAAAATTGATGTCCGGGATTTGGGAGCAGATTTTGTAGTCTTTTCTTCCCATAAAATGCTTGGGCCGACCGGAGTCGGAATCCTTTGGGGAAAAGAGGAATATCTCAAAGAAATGTACCCCTTTATGTATGGAGGAGAGATGATTGATGAAGTTTTTATTAATAGAACAACTTTTAAAGATTCGCCTCATAAATTTGAAGCAGGTACACCGGCGATTGGAGAAGTAATTGCATATAAGGAAGCAATAAAGTTTTTGAATAGTATTGGCCTGGAAAATATTAGAGATCATGAAAAAAAATTAACCGATTTTGCGATTAATCGATTAATCGATACATTTGGTAAATCGATCAAAATATATGGACCAACAAATATTGAAGACAGAGGCGGGATAATTACTTTTAGTTTTGATAAATTTCATCCTCATGATGTGGCTCAAATTTTAGCTGATGAAGGGATTTGCGTCCGGGCCGGTCATCATTGTGCCATGCCATTACATACTCGGTTAAGTGTTCCGGGAACGGTCAGAGCGAGTTTTTATATTTATAATGATGAAAAAGATGTAGAAATGTTGGTGGAAGGGTTAAAAAAAGTGCAAGCAATATTAAGTTAAAAGTTAAAAGTCAAAAGGCAAAAATTCAAGTAAAAAGTCAAAAGTATTAAAAACTTTTTAATTTTGAATTGTATTTTTGAATTTTAACTTTTGATTTTTGACTTATTCATATGAACATATACCAAGATTTAATCCTCGACCACTATCATCATCCCCATAATCAAGGCAAAATTAATAAACCGGATCAGTCGGTCACAGTTAACAATCCTTTATGTGGTGATAAGATGATGATGATGGTCAATTTTGAAAAAAATAAAATAAAAAAAATAAAATTTCAAGGAGAAGGTTGTGTCATATCCAATGCTTCTGCTTCGATGTTGACCGATTATGTCAAAGGTAAATCAAAACAAGAATTGAAAAAACTTGACTCTAAGTTTATTATTAAGATGTTGGGGATTGATTTAGGAATAAATAGAATAAAATGCGCGGTGTTGCCGTTGGAGGCGTTGCGAAAGTTATTAATTTGATTTAAATAAAGACAGTCTTTATAAAGACTGTCTTTGTAAAAATATGGATGCAAAATTAAAAGATCCGCAAAAACCTTCCGGTCCGGTAATATTAAAATCAGGTTATAAAGTTTGGGTCGATCGGGGTTTGTGTATTGGTGCAGCTACTTGCATTGCCGTTTCTCCTAAAACTTATGTTCTGGATCAAGAAGCAAAAGCCGTAATTTTAGAATCAGCTGATGAAGACACAATTGAAAATATTATTGAGTCGGCTAAAGCCTGTCCAGTGGCCGCCATAATCATTGAAGATGAAAAGGGAAATAGAGTATTTCCGAAGTAAATGTGAAAATAATCAAATAAATAAATGAAGAAATAAATAATCAGATGTATAAATGATCAAATACATTTAATTCATTTTTTTATTTATTTAATTATTTTATTATTTGTTTATTTAGTCATTTTATTTATGGACTTTACTTGGAAAATTGGCGGCGAGGCCGGTTTTGGAATAATGACCACTGGGGTTGTTTTTTCAAAGATTGCCACTCGCTCCGGATACCATATTTTTGATTATGTTGAATATCCGTCTTTGATTCGCGGTGGACATAATGCTTATGAAGTTCATGTTTCCGGTCAGGAGATCTCTCACCTAAAGCCGGAGATTGATATTTTAATTTGTTTGAATAAAGAAACTTTTGAAAAACATAAACATCGATTAACTTCATCAAGCCTGGTAGTTTTTGATCAAGATGAATTTAAGATAGAAGATGATTTTAAAAAAGTTAACGTTCCTTTCAAAAAAATTCTATCTGATTTAAAAGGTCTACCGGTGATGAAGAATACGATTGCCTTAGGTGTTTCGATTGGACTTTTAGGTGGAGACATTAATGAACTATTAAAGATAGTAGAAGAACAGTTTGCTAAAAAAGGAGAAACAGTCATTAATTTTAATAGACAGTTTGTTCAAGCCGGTTCGGACGAAATAAAGAAAAATTATTCAGATTTAATTTTAAATTATTTAATTAAGAAATCAGCTGAGCAGAAACTGGTGATGACTGGAAATGATGCTTTCTCGTTGGGCAGTGTCATTGCCGACTGCCGGGTTTATAGCGCCTATCCAATGACGCCATCTTCATCGGTCCTAACTAATTTAGCCGCCTGGCAGGAAGAAGTTGGTCTGGTTACACGTCACGCCGAAGATGAGATATCAGTGATCAATACAGCAATTGGTGCATCCTACGCCGGTGTCCGTTCTGCTGTTGGCACTTCCGGTGGTGGATTTGCCCTGATGGTCGAATCGATATCTTTTGCCGGCATTACCGAAATTCCAATAGTGGTTTTTATTGCCCAACGGCCAGGCCCGGCCACCGGAATGCCAACTTGGACAGAACAAGGCGATTTATTATTTACGGTTTTCTCCGGTCATGGTGAGTTTCAAAAGATTGTTTTGGCTCCGGGAGATAATGAAGAGATGATTGAGTTGACGGCTAAGGCTTATAATTTGGCTGATATTTATCAGTTACCTGTAATCGTTATGTCTGATATGTATCTTTCGGAATCACATAAGTCTGTAAGTAAAAAGTTTGTGGATGATTTTATTACTAGTTATAAAGTTAATCGAGGTAAGTTAGTCAAAAATCCCTCCTTCGCCGAGGCTTCGGAGGGCAAGCAAAATTCAAAATTGCAAGTAAAAAGTCAAAATTTTTTAAGATACAAGATAACAGAAGACGGAATATCAGAAAGATTAATTCCTGGAACGCCGGGGTATTTTTATCAAGCAAATTCTTATGAACATGTTGAGGATGGGCATACGACGGAAGAAGCTCAACCAAGAGTTGATCAGGTAGATAAAAGAACCAGAAAGTGGGTAACCTATTTAAGCCATGATTTTGCTATGCCAAAAGTTTACGGTGATTTAGAAAAATCCGAGATTGTTTTTGTTTCTTGGGGTTCCAATAAAGGAACGGTTTTGCAGGCGCAAAAACTTCTATCAAAAAAAGGAACATTTTCAGCTTTTATTCATTTTAATCACATATATCCATTGGATAAGGAAAAAGTAACCGCTCTTTTAAACCAAAATAAAAGATATATCTTGGTGGAAAATAATTCCTGGGGACAGTTTGGAAAATTATTAATGATGGAAACGGGAGTGGAGATTAAAGAAAAATTTTTGAAATATGATGGCAGACCAATCACAGCAGAGGAGATAGTTCATAAAGTTATAAAGTTTATAAAGTCATGAGCACAATCCAAGACTTTTCCGGTTACAATCCGACCTGGTGTCCGGGCTGTGGCGACTGGGGGATTGGAGTAGCAATTAAACAAGCTCTAATTCAATTAAACCTAAATCCATCGTCAGTGGCAGCAGTTTTTGGAATTGGTTGTTCCGGCAATATGAATGATTTTTTAAACGCCTATGTAATTCATTCTCTTCATGGTCGGGCGATTCCCAATGCGATTGGGATTAAGATCGCCAATCATCAGATGCCGGTGCTTGCCATTGTTGGCGATGGCGATTGTTATGGCGAAGGTGGTAATCATCTAATTCATGCTTGCCGTGGCAACCATGATATTACGGTTATTGTTCATGACAACGGAGTTTATGGCTTAACGACAGGTCAAGTATCTCCAACCGCTCAAAAAGGATTTAAGTCCAAATCAACACCGAATGGAATACTGGAAACGCCTATTAATCCGTTAGCTTTAACTTTAACCTCAGGGGCGACTTTTGTTGCTCAAGGTTTTGCCGGCGATGTTCTTCATATTATTTCGATGATAAAAGCCGGAATAGAACATAAAGGTTTTTCTATTATTAATATTTTACAGCCCTGTGTAACTTTTAATAAAATCAATACTTATCAATACTATCTTCAAAGAGCTTATAAGCTTGATGCAAATTATAAAAAAGATGACTTTAAAATAGCCGTGCAAAAAAGTTTAGAAATGAATGAGGAAAAATTTCCTCTTGGTATCATTTATCAAGTAGAGAAGCCGTCCTTTACTGATCAACTGCCTCAACTAAAAGAACAAACTTTAGTCAATAAAAAAAGATTTATTGACTTCGATAAATTAACAAAATTATTTACTTAATTCGTAAAAGTTAATTGAACGATTATGGAGATTTAGACCGACTAGTCGGTCTATTAATACTATAGGTTTAACCCTTAAAAAAGGGGATTGACAGTTAGCAATTACTTTGTTATACTGCTAAATTATATGGCATTTTTAATTGGAGCGTCAGAACAATACATTTACCCAGTAGCACCGGTCCGGGACGGAATTGTTTTTCCCGGTACGGAAAATGTTTTGGTTTTTGGCCGGGCTAAAAGCGTGGCGGCCATCAATGAATCACTCCGACGAGATAGAAAAGTAATTCTTTTGATGCAAAAAAATCCAGCCCAAGACGATCCGAAAAGCACCGAGTTCTATCAAATTGGAGTGATGGCCACGATTAATAAAACCGTACCCGGTGATAAAGGGGAAGTCAACGCCTTGGTCAAAGGAATGGAAAAGGTTAAGATAATATCTTTTACTAAACAGGATAGTTGGTTTGAAGCTAAAGTGGAGGTAATAAAGGAAAAAATTGTTGAAGATGATGAAGTTTCCGCCATGATTAGATATATTTCTACGCAGATTAAAAAAGCTATTAATTTAGGTAAGACGGTTGACTTCGTCTTTCTAATGAATATTCTCAACACCAACAATCCAATAAATTTTGCTAATCAGATTGCGGTTGTTTTAGATTTAAAACCTCAAGAAAGACAGATGTTACTAGAAGAAGAAGACTTAAAAGGAAAACTTAAAAAGGAAGTTGACTTTGTCAACCGGGAAATTAAAGTTTTGGAAATTGAATATAGTCTTTCTTCAAAAACGCAAAAAAAGTTTGATCAGGGGATGAAAGAGTCAATCTTGAGGGAAAAGATGAAAACTATTGAGGAGGAGCTGGGGGGAAAGGGAGAAGATAAAGACACGGCAGAATACCGGGAAAAGATTAAAAAAGCCAAGATGCCAAAAGAGGTCGAAGAAAAAGCGGAAAAAGAATTAAAGCGTTTGAAGCAGATGTCTCAGTTTAATCCGGAAGCATCTTATGTTCGTACCTATTTAGACTGGTTAGTTGAACTGCCTTGGTCAGTTATGTCAACTAATAATGTCAAGATAAAAGAGGCGGAAAAGATTTTAGATGAAGATCACTATGGTTTGAAAAAAATTAAGGAAAGAATTTTAGAGTATTTAGCGGTTATGGAGATGAGAAAAATCAAGGAACAGTCGACCAAAATAAAAGGTAGACAACCAACAATCCTTTGTTTTGTCGGACCACCGGGAGTAGGTAAAACTTCGTTGGGAAAATCAATTGCCCGGTCATTAGGCCGAAAATTTATCAAAATGTCTTTGGGTGGCATAAGGGATGAGGCGGAAATTCGCGGTCACAGGCGAACTTATGTTGGCGCTTTACCGGGACGAATTCTCCAAGGAATAAAACAGGCCGGAACAAAAAATCCGGTTTTTATGTTAGATGAAATAGATAAAGTGGGAAAAGATTACCGCGGTGATCCCTCATCAGCCCTACTTGAAGCGCTAGACCCGGAACAAAATCAGGCTTTTTCTGATCATTATTTGGAAGTTTCTTTTGATCTGTCCGATGTTTTTTTTATTACGACCGCTAATATTCTTGACACCATTCCGGATGCTTTGCTTGACCGGTTGGAAGTAATTCATTTTCCCGGTTATACCGAGGAGGAAAAATTCAACATTGCTAAAACTCATTTGATCACAAAACAGTTGGAAGCGAGTAGTTTAAATAACAAAGAGGGATCAATTACCGATAGTGGATTAAAAACTATTATTAGAAGGTATACCCGCGAAGCCGGCGTGAGAGACTTAGAAAGACAGATATCAACGATTTTTAGAAAATTAACGAGAAAGATTATTGAAAAACAAGTTAAAAGTAAAACCATTGATGTCAATGATATTTCTAAATATCTTGGTCCTTTTAAATTTTCTTCGTCAATGATTGAAGCTAAAGATACGATTGGAATTACCACCGGTTTAGCTTGGACTCAAGCCGGTGGAGACATTTTATTTATTGAAGTGGCCATAATGCCGGGCAAAGGAGCTTTGACTTTAACCGGACACTTGGGTGACGTAATGAAAGAGTCTTGCCAGGCAGCCTTATCTTATATTAGGCCACGTTGGAAACAGTTTGGGCTTGAAAAGGATTTTTTCCATAAAATCGATATTCATGTTCATGTCCCGGAAGGAGCCGTTCCTAAAGACGGTCCTTCAGCCGGGCTGGCCATTGCAACGGCGATGATTTCCGCTTTAACCAAAACCCCAACCGTTAGAACAGTAGCGATGACAGGAGAAATAACACTGCGTGGTCGGGCATTGGAAATAGGTGGAATTAAGGAAAAAATAATTGCCGCTCACCGGGCCGGGATAAAAACTGTTATTATGCCTAAAGATAACAAAAAAGATTTGGAAGATATTCCTAACAATGTTCTTAAAGATCTGAAATTTGTCTACGTCGACCACGTCGACCAGGTTTTGAAGGTGGCGCTAGCGAAGAAGTAAGCTCCTGATTTTTAAATATTTTTCTCTTAATTGGTAGATTAAATTGTAAAAATTGTAAGCATTTTTATTGATCACCAAATCAAAACTGCCGATAAATTCTGTAAATTTTGTTCCATAACCTTCTTTAAAGCGTGTAAACCCGGACCAAGAATTATTTGGATCATAATTTGGCGCCAGCGACCCCCACATATCAAATTTTTCCGCCCCGAGTTTTTTCCCCAGTTTAATCGCCTCCCACATCAATAAATTTGATGCCATTAAGTTTCGATACTCTAAAGAAGTTCCTCCATATGGGTAGTAAAAAGTATTTTTAAAATAAAAAAGTTCATAAACGGCCAACGGCACATCTTTATAAAAAGCAATTAAAATATGAGCAATATTTTTTTTCAAACTATCCCAAACAATTTTATGATATTCTGGCGTATGGCCAAAATATTTTTGTCTCTTGCAGGTTTCAAAATAGAGCTTGGAGAAAATTTCAAATCCTCGATCATTTGACATCTCTTTAACTATAACGCCTTTTTTCTCTGATAAGCGAATGTTATAACGTGTTTTTGAGTGCATGTTCTTTAATAATTCGTCCTCGGATTTATTAAGATCCAGAATTTGTGTCCAGGAGGAGAAGAGAGGATGTTTTGACTTGACGATTAACGGATTAAGGAATTGCGGATTACGAATTGCAGATTTTAAAACATTTGGTTCGATTTTAATAAAGATTACCTTGTTTTTTTTAGCATAAACTGTAAGGAAGTCCAGAACATCCTTAGTTGGAATAACAGAACGTGGTAGGTACCCAATTTTGTAATTTATTTTTGGAATTTTATGAAATGTTAATTGGAAAACGTTTTTGTTGGCAGAAATTCTCAGGACCTCAATGCCCATTTTTTTTCTCGCCTCACCCCATTCCCAGGACTGAAGGGGATGAAGAGCCTCTTTGTTATATTCGATAGCTAAATAGTCATCAAGTATAGTTTTGATCATATTTATATAAGGTCCGACCTTTGCGAAGGGTCAGTCCTTCTGATAAGGACGGACCTTAATACATCTAACGTTTCTTTCCCGCATTTTTCCCAGGAAAAATCCTTAATTCGTTGTCGACCTTTAGCTATTAACTCTTTTCTTAATTCTTTATTTTCCTTGAGTGATTTTAATTTCTCCAGTAAGTCATCAGGATTTTTCGGATTAAAATAAAGACTGGCGTCTCCACCGATTTCCGGCAAACTCGAAGTCATCGATATAATCGTCGGACAACTATAACTCATCGCCTCAAGAATAGGAATTCCAAATCCCTCATAGAGTGACGGAAGGACCAGACAAAAAGCGTTTTTATACAACCAGATTAATTCAGGGTCCGAAACATGGTCAGTAAATATAACTTTATTTTCTAAATTCATAACCTTTACTTTTTTAAAAATATTTTCATAAAGCCAACCTTTTTTCCCAGCGATGACCAGTTTAAAATCATTATTAGTTTGGACAAATTTATCAAAAGCATCAATCAATGTTTCTATATTCTTCCTCGGCTGAATTGTCCCAACAAAAAGGATAAAAGGTTCTTTACTTTTTACTTTTGAATTGTAGTTTTGCTTGCCCTCCGAAGCTATAGCGAAGGAGGGACTTTTGACTTCTAACTTTTGACTTAATTTCTCGTATCCATTGTAGACAACTGTAATATTATTTTCGTCAATATCATAATTTTTTACGACATCTTTTTTGGTAGTTTTTGAAACAGCAATAATATTTTTGGCTTTATTAATAGCAAATTTTGTCCAATTTATTAACTGCCATAAATCTTTTTTGGTAAAATCTTCCGGATAATAAAGATAGGCTAAATCATGGATAGTGACGACTTGGGGGACCGGACAAAAACGGGGTAAATAATGAGCCGGGGAAAAATAAACGTCAATATTTTTTTGACTATACAAATATAAAGGTAGGAAAATCTGCGACCACAAGAACCTTCCCTGAATATATTGATATCTGAAATATTTATTTTCTTTAGGTAAATCTTTAAGAGGCGGATTTTTTAAGTAAACTTCAAAAGAACACTGGCTACAAGCTTTTTTATTAAAATATTTAAGAATATTTAAAACATAGACAGAAACGCCGACTCTTTTCTCCACATTAGCTTCGTTGCCGTCAATGCCTATTCTTATCATGAAGATATTATATTATAAATTTTTATAAACTGACTCCAGCTGTTTAGCGGTCTTACTCCATTGGTATTTATTCTTAATCAGATTGTAAGCATTAATTCTAATATTTTCATAAAGTTTAGTATTTGCCAATATTTTTTTTATGCTTAGAATAAATTCTTCCAGATTGTTGGCAATAATAACATTTTGACTATTAGTAACTTCTAACCCTTCAATGCCGGTGACTGAAGAAATAACCGGCATTCCCGAACCCATGGCAGCCAGGATTTTTAGTCTGGTTCCACCCGGTCCAAAAATAGGAGCAATAAATAAAGCGCCTTGTTTAAATAATTCTTTTACCAAATCAATATTGTCAGGTTCTATATTGAGAATTTTGATATTAGTATTTTTGAAACTACCTAATTTTTTAGCATTTTGCCCGGCAATGACAACTTTGACATAAGGTAACTCTTTAATTAGTTGAGGATATATTTTGTTAATTATAAATTTAGCCGCTTCAACGTTTTGTAGCCAGAAAAAATTTCCCTGAAAAAATACAATCGGTTTTTTTAAATCTTTTTTTTCTAATCTATCAACAATCATTTCGTCCCCTACACAGTTAGGAACAATCGACGTTTTTATTTTATTTTCTTCTGATTTAATTATTTTTTCATCTGAAGCGGAAACAACTACAACAATATTGGCCTTTTTCCAGTAAAATCTTTCCCAATACTTTAGTTTAATAATATCGATATCAAAGTAGATAAGTAGTCTGAGGTAAAATGGCAGAGAATTAACAAAGTGTCTGTAAACTTGATACTCAATGGTTTGTTCAACTAAAACAGTTGGTGTGTCGGTTTGAGGTATATGCGGCATGACGTAAAAGGTTTCGGCATGAATGATGTCAAATTTTTCTTCGGTTAACAGTTGATTAATAATAGTTTTTGCTTCAGACGAATAATTTCTGACTACTAAAAAAGGCGAAAAAGAAAAAATAGTTTTGAAAATATTTTTAAACTGCCAGGGTGAGGAGGGTCTTTGGCAAAGATAGATTTTTTTGCAGTATTTTTTCAGATAAGATTCATATTTTTTTTCCTCGTCATTTTTATATAGAGCCACTAAAGTTATTTCGTTATTCTGGCTCAGGTATTTTAAAAGATTATAGGTTCTTATTTGTCCACCTGAGGAAGGGGGATAAGGAAGATATGGAGTTACCATCAATATTTTCATAATCGGAAAAGAGTGAATTTTTCATTTTCAAAAATTATTTCATAATCAGACCCCATTCTCTTTATTTGTGTATCGCTGGAGGTAATAAGGTACTTGTATCCCAGACTTTTTAATTCAATTGGTTCCTTAAAGATTGCCGGTGCGCCTCGACGATCGCTCAAATAGAGTAGAGTGGTATCGCCCGTTCGGTCAGTGACAATTTTGTCTTCAGGTAGGGTAAGACTATTGATAATGTTGGCTTCTTGAACTAATTCCTGAGAGTATTGATAGTAATCGATTACTTTGAAGTAAGAAAAATAAAAAGAGAAACCAATGAGAAAAAAAACCAAAATTGAAATAAAAATAGGATTAATAAATTCTTTTTTATGATCAAAAACAAAACTCACGCCAAGACCGATCATAATAGCAAAAACAGGCAATATTAAAATTTGATAATATTCATGTTGGAGGTTCCCTCCTTGAAAAACAAAAATATAAGCTAAAGCGGAAAAAACAAAACTGATAAAAAAATATTTTTTGTGTTTGGAGATTATTCCTAAGACAAAAAATAATGTCAGGTACCCGCCTAAAATTAGGTTATTAATTCTTTCAAAAAAAATCCAGCGAAAAAACGAAGGCCGGAATAAAATACTTTTTAGTCCTTGAGTAGTGTTTACTGAAGTAAACAACCAGTCGGAATAAGGAATCCCTTCAGGAAAATTTTTTATATGAAATCTCCAATAAATTAAAGGTAGAAAAGTAATAATAAAGTATAGATAAAAATCTAATTTTTTAATTAAATTAAGTTTATATTTTCTATAAAAGAGAACAATGATAGGGAGAAGATAGAAAATTAGCGTTGGCTTAATTAGTAAGGATAAAGCAAAAAAGACGATAGATAATAAATAATAAATGATAGATAGTAGATGATAGATGATAGATTTATAGTTCGTTCTTTTATAATTAGAATTAAGATAGAAAAAAAATATTGCTATCATAGAAAAAGCTAAAGCCGGTGTTTCCGGTAAAATCACTCTTGAGAAAAAAACGAAAAACGGAAAGACAGCATAGACAAAAGCTCCGAAGATAGCTGATAAACGACTGTTTTCTTTAAGGAGTAAATAATAAAGAACTGCAATTATGATTAAAGAAAAAATAATCGTTGTCAATCTTCCCCAAATTTCGAGAGATAACATTGGCATCAGCTTATAAAAATAGGCAAAAATCGCGTTATAAATCGGGAACTCGACCATCCTGTATCCCTGGGGGTTATCGATTCCCGACTGAACATTGGAGAGATCGTCGTATTTGGGATGAAATAAATCAAAACCATTTTTTACGTAATTACGTGCAACCGCAGCCGTATCAGCTTGGCGCCAGGAATGAAGATCGGCTAAGGGAATGTTGATTTTATAAAGACGGAAGATAAAGGCAATAATTAAAATAATGGAAAGAATAAGTATATCAAGTTTTTTCATAGGTTAAAAGGTCAAAAGTTAAAGTCAAAATTAAAAAGTTTTTTCCTAAATACTTTTAACTTTTTACTTATATTTTTGACTTTTGATTTTTGACTTTTGAATTTAATTCATAGTATCCAACGTAAAGTCCCGCTATTGTCCAGAAAGTATAGGCGACTTTGGAGGCTTCAAAAGCATCAATATAAGAAGCATTTATAAACAGAGCCAAGAATCCAAAAATAAATCCATAACCTATCAATTTATCATTAAAGCCAAGTTTTTTAATTTTATCCCAGACGGTTTTCAATATAAGAAATAAAATATTTAAAAAAGCGATTGTGCCGAGTAAACCAAATTCGCCCAACCAGCGGAAATAATCGCCATCAGTGGCTTCAGTCAGTGACGACGGGCCTGCCCCCAGTAAAGGGTTTTTCTTGAAGGCATTAATCGCCCTTGGCCATTCAATTTGAAAACGGGTAGCCATAGAAATATCAGAAACAACCGTATTAATCGGTTTAAGATTGGCTGACAAAGTAGCTATATATTTTTCTTCTTCGGAAGAAGAAATCTCGCCGGATAAAGTCGCTTCTCTTAATTTTTCTCGAACGATTTGATTTCTAAATAGATTTAAATTATCACCCTTTGACTGATCTTTTAATTTTATATAAAAAGAACCAGCAGGTAATTCCTTAGTAGTAATATTTTGATTAACATATACGGAGCCGGTTTTTTCATTAATAAGAATTCTTTTTATTTGAAAAGTTTTTAAAAATCTTTTGCTGATTTCGCCGGTCGTAAACATTAACCCGGCTGTTAAAATCAAAACAAAAATTAAGAATTTATATTTCCTGATAAATATTAAAAAAGATACAGTGGCAATAACATAAGCAATAAAAGAAGATCTTGATGAAGTGTATAAAAGAATTATCAATGCTCCAATAAATAGATAAAGATAAGAATTTTTATTTTTGGAAAAATAAAAAGAGAGGATAATAGGAATTGATATAACTAGATATATAGCCAGATCGTAATGACCGGCAAAAGTAGAGGAGATTCGCGCTTCCGACGTTAGGTATAAAAAATAACCTTTAGCGTATTCGGGATTCATTGTTTGGACAGCCGGAAAATTCAAAAATTTTTGACCTAATCCGTACAAAATCACTAAAAAAATAGAGATAAAAAAGCCTGACATTATCTGCCAAAAATCTTTTTTTGTTTTTATAACTGACGAAGCGATAAAAAACATAATTAAATATTCAACTCTTCGTGCTGAATGTAAAAAACCTAAGTGGGGAAAGATAATAGTTTTGGAAATATAGCTGTTCCAAAAAAAGGAGATAAAAACAGCTGACAAAAAAAGAATAAAAGGTAAGATAAATTTTTTATTTAGGAAAACTTTTTTTCTCAAAAGTTGAACAAAAAATATCAAAGCTAAAATAGCTAGATAAATATCCTCAAAGCGGATGGCAACGTAGGTATAGTCAATCATTTTAAATGGAAGTTTTGGCCATAGAGGAACAAAGAATACAAAACCAATCAGTAATATTTTTACTAAATTGTTGTCAAGTTGTTTAAGCCAGTTTAAAAGCCTGTTCATAGGTTTTAATTAGATATCGATCGCCTTTAATTTTACCAATTAAATAGGCAATTAGGGCTTTAAATTTCAAAATAACATGAAGAATTAGTAAATGAAAAACAGAGTAGTGCTTTTTATAAAAAAATAAGAAACCTTTATAGACTTGGAGAATAGGAAAAGTTTTACCGTCAGATGAAGCCGAACCAAGATGAATTATTTGTGAGTCCGGGTAAAAGAATGTATTAAAGCCTTGCTTTTTAGCCCGATACAATAGATCAACTTCTTCCATATACATAAAAATATTTTTATCAAAACCACCTAATCGCTGAAAATATTTTTTGGTCGTCATAATACAGGCTCCGGATATCCAGTCAATCTGAGAAAATTTATTTGGTGAAAAACGGGTTAATCCCCAATAGTCGCCTTTGAGAAGTAAAGTGGCAAAAACAACCGGTAAGGTAAAAAACCGGCCGGCAGACGGTTGGGGAGTTAGGTCGCGATTAAGAAGCTTGGCACCCAAAAAATGGACCTGTTTTTCGTTTTCCAGATAAAAATTATAAAGCTTTTCAATGGCGCGATTAAGGACAATCGTGTCAGTATTTAAAAGCAAGACATATTTTCCCTGAGCCATTTTTACTCCGAGATTATTTCCCCGACCAAAACCGAAGTTTTCACCAGATTGTTTATAAACTAAATTATTTTTAACGTCATGTGACATTGTTTCCAAAAGTTCCTGTGAGCCGTCTTGTGAGTTATTATCAATGAGGACAATTTCGTATTTGATTTTTATATTTGTAAGCGATCTATTAATTGATTCTATACAATCTTCAGTGATTTTTTTCGTGTTATAGGAAACGATCACGATCGAGAGATCCGGTGTTTTCATTGGCCTTAATTTTAGCAAAAGTTAATAAAAATAGCATAACGAATAGTATATATCGTCATTTTTATCTTATTAAGACAATCCAAAAATATGTT
>CAYWJV010000005.1:0-32387 GCA_964458735.1 uncultured Gammaproteobacteria bacterium
ATAAATCGTTATTTTTGCAACAGATATAGATTGTCAAATCAAGCTGAACATCTGTTGACGATGAAATTATTTGTGATTATTTTTAAACATAGTTAAAAATAATAAGAGTGATTGTATAATCGAGTCATGGTCAAAGTAGCTCAAATGACTATACCTCCCGAATATGAACCTTTGTTGGCAAAAATCCTCGCCTGGTTTGATTCTTTAATAAGCTCACTTTTTCCTTAGGAAAGCAGGGATGTCAAATTCCGCAGAATCGTCGTCAATAAACTCTTCCTCATTTGTTTCTTCTAAATCGACTTTCTTGCCCTCCGAAGCCTTGGCGAAGGAGGGTTCCTTATCAATGTCTTCCGATTTTTTAAATCTAAACAACTTCAATCGATTATCATCAAATTTTGTCGCAATTATAGTTACTTTAATTTGATCCATCATTTTATCATCAATGACGGCGCCAAAAATAATATCAGCATCCGGATCAACTGACTTAGCAATGATTGAAGCGGCTTCATCTACCTCGGCCATTGTTAAATCCTGTCCACCTACCACGTTGAACAACACTCCCCGCGCTCCTTCAATTGAGATGTCCAAAAGCGGCGAAGAAATGGCTTGTTTGATCGCGGCAATTGCCCGCTTATCACCACTGCCGACTCCCACTCCCATCAAAGCCGTTCCTGACCCTTGCATAATCGTTCTAATATCGGCAAAATCAACATTAATCAAACCCGGAGTAGTAATTAGTTCGGCAATTCCCTTAACTCCTTGATGAAGGACCGCGTCAATTTTCTTAAAAGCTTCCAGAATCGGCGTTTTTTTATCAATAATATTTAAGATTCTTTGATTAGGAACGACGATTAAAGTATCCACCTTTTCTTTCAACTTCATAATGCCGTCATCGGCGCAAAATTTTCTCTTACTGCCTTCAAATTCAAACGGTTTGGTAACCACGGCAATTGTCAAGGCGCCACTTTCTTTAGCAATTTCAGCTATAACCGGGGATGCGCCCGTACCAGTCCCACCACCCTCACCGCAGGCTAAAAAAATCATGTCAGCTCCTGATAAATCTTCTTTTAGTCTCTCTTTTGATTCTTCAGCTGCCTGACGACCAACTTCCGGATCGCCACCAGAACCTAAACCCTTGGTTAAATTTTCACCAATCTGAATTTTTATAGTGGCTTTATTGTTAAGAAGAGCCTGAGCATCTGTATTAACAGCAATAAACTCAACACCATTAATTCCACCCTCCGCGACCATAAAAGACAGAGCGTTTCCGCCGCCGCCGCCAATACCAACGACTTTTATTCGCGCCGCCTGTCCAGCTCGGGGTTTTATAAGCATAATAAAAATTAAAAATTAAAAAGTTAAAAGTCAAAATTTAAATTCAAAATTAAAAAGTTTTTTAATTCTTTTGACTTTTTACTTTAACTTTTGCCTTTTGACTTCTAACTTTTAACTTTGCTTACGGAATAAACTGCTTAATAAAATTTTTTAAATTATTAACTGAATTTCCTAGTTTAAAATCCTTTAATATTTTACCAAAATTTTTAAAGTTATCTTTATCAACAAAACTATCTTTTTGTCCGTATAAAAGTAAGCCAACCGTCGTTGAATATTGAGGATCCATGATTTCGTCAACTAAGCCGGAAACTTTTTCCGGGAAACCTAATCTAATTGGTAAACCAACGACTCTTTTTCCCGTCTCCAACATTCCAATTGTTAATGCGCCGCCTCCGGTTATCACCAGACCCGAAGGAATTTGCTGACCTAATCCGCTTTTTTCAATTTCTTCAAAAATTAATTTAAAAATTTCCTCTAGTCGAGGAGCAACGATACCGTCGACTAAGGTTTTTAAAGATACCTCAGTTAGATTTTCTGGCAAATCAAGTTCATTTAAATTAATCTGAGAGGTTTTTTTCTTGCCGCTTAAACTTTTGCTTAAAAAAATCTTTATTTTCTCCGCTGAGTCAAGAGAAACTCGCAAGCCTACGGCAATATCATTGGAAATATGACGGGCTCCAATCGGGATTGAGGAGGAATAAGACAAAGCTCCATCAACATAGATTGATAAATCAATCTTTCCACCACCTATATCAACTAAAACTATTCCTAATTCTTTTTCCGTATTAGTCAATACGGCTTCGGCCGATGCCAATCCGGAAAAAACAAATCCTTGATTCTCGATTCCCAAATCACCTAAAATTCTTTCCTGGTTTTTTAAATTAGTAGAGGAGGCGGTAATGATATGGGTTTCGACTTCAAGTCGCACTCCACTCATCCCAATCGGATTTTTGATTCCTGACTGGCCATCAACAATATAATCACGGGGAATCACTTCAATGATTCTACGGGTCGAAGAAAGAGAGATTGCTTTGGCCGCTTCAATAACGCGGGCCACATCATCTTCGTTAATCTCTCCTTGAGGATTAGATACGGCAACGATTCCATGCGAGTTTAAGGAGGAAATATGTGGTCCGCCAACCGCCACATAAGCTCGATTAATTTTATGACCGGCCATTCTTTCAGCTTTTTCGACACTATCTTCGACCGCCTCAGTCGCTTCTTTAATATCAACGACTAATCCTTTTCTCACCCCCCGGGCCGTAGTTGCATTAAAACCAATAATCTTTAGTTCGTTTATTTCAACAGATGCCATTCCCACAACTGTCGCAATCTTTGAACTACCTATGTCAATTCCGCAAATTAAATTGTCTACCATTGTTTTAAAACCCGTTAACGCGTTAACGGGTTAACAAGTTAACGAGTTAAAGATTAAAATGCTATAACTGGTTTATCGAATCTCAAATCAATTTTCTTAAATTCTTTCCCTTCGATTTTAAACTGCCTGATAATAAATTCTAATTGATAATCTTGTAACTCTTTTTCTTTTTTATTACTAAAAACTATTTTTTTATCATCGTTCAAATTAAATACTAACATATCTTGTCCTTTTATATCAATAGTCAATGGCATTAAATTTATTTGTCCTAATTTATCAATAAAAAATAACGTTTGCTGAATATCTTTATAATCAATCCAATCGCCGGTTTGAAAAGAGTTACTGTTTAATTTTTGATAATAGTTGATAATTGGTAAGGACGGTTGACCATCTTTTATTTTTGAAAGAATTCGTCCATCAGCCGATAGATTAAAAAAACCCTGATTGACAATTAAGGCGGCCATTGGATCGTAAAAATATACGGTTATTTTTAGAGTGACAGGCCAAACTTTATCTACGACCGCCGTCTTTAATAGCGAATTTTCCAGGATAATTTTTTTGGCGATTTTATCTTGATTGATGAAAATTAAATTTTTATTTATCAGTTCGTCTTTATTAGCTAATAAAAATTTTTTATCGGAGATTAGCTCAACTTTTTTTATCAGAAAAAATTGATTAATAAAAAATAGAATAGAAAAAAATAGTAAACAAAGAAGGGAAAAAAACAGAAAAAATTTAAGTTTATTTAAAAATTTCGTTAATAAGATATTTTGAGACATTTTTTTTATATCGTCCGGATAAATGTTTAAAATTATTTTGGTAATAATCTATTTTACCTATCATTTGATAAATTAAACGTAATAATTTTTCGCTTGGAGCAATCTGATGAAAGATTTCACCACAACCGGCTTTAGTAAAGATTTCCGCGTGATGTTGCTGTTCCCGTCCTGAGGACCAAGGTAGAGGGATAAATAAGGCCGGTTTTTTTAAAGCTAAAAGCTCAAAAAAAGTATTAGCGCCGGCCCGACCTACCACTAAATCCGTTACACTATAAACGTAACCAATTTGGTCATCAAAAAAATGCCTAACTAAGTGATATCGAGATTTTAACTTTTCTGGTAATTGATTTTTAATAACTAATAAGTCTTCATAATCGTGGTATTCTTTCGTATTTCCAACCTGATGTATAACAATGTAACAATTTAACAATGAAACAATTATCTTCTTTATATGAAGATTAATGCTGTGAGATCCGAGCGATCCACCGGTAACATAAATTACCGGACGGTCTTTTTTTATCTCAAAAGGTTTTTCTCCAGATATCTTAAAAATTGACGGTTTAACCGGATTGCCGGAAACATAGGTTTTATTTTTTGGAAAATTATTTTTTACTTCTTCAAAAGCCACAAAGATTTTTTTGGAAAAAAAACTAATTAAGCGATTGGCCAAACCGGGTTTGATTGTCTGTTCATGGGTAAAAATCGGAATCCGAAATACATAGGCCCAAAAGACGATTGGTAAGGCCAGATAACCGCCGAAGGACATCAGCAAGTCAGGACGTTGTTTGTTAATAATAAAAAAGGCTTGAACAAAACCTAAAGGAATTTTAACAATGCTGATTAATGAAGAAACCGATATGGCTCGGGTTAGTCGACCGGCCTCGATTGAAATAAAGGTAAGATTTTTTTTGTTAATTTCTTTATATTCCAATGACAAAGTTCGCTCTCGATCAAGTGGGTATTTCCGACCAACAAAAACTATATCGACTTCTTTTTTCGTTTTTTGTAATTCTTCAATCAAAGCCAAAGCCGGTGAGAGATGACCACCTGTTATTAGAAGTTTCATATGATAATTCAAATTATACTTTCACTCTCTTTTCTATGTTCAGCATTATTCCAATCAAAGCAAAAGAGATCAACAAATTCGAACCTCCATAGGAGAGAAATGGTAAAGGTACGCCGGTAATGGGAAAAAGGCCAACGATACCTGCCAAATTAATAATAAACTGGAGGTTAAAAAAAGCAAAGATGCCAATGGTCACTAATTTTGAAAGTCGGTCGGGCGCCAACCTTATTAAATGATAAATTTTGTAAATAAAAATAAAATAAAGACTGATCAAAACTAAACCGCCGATAAACCCATATTCTTCGCCGATAATGGCAAAGATTGAGTCCGTATGAGCTTCCGGTAAAAATAAATATTTTTGCCGGGATGCGCCAAATCCCCGGCCAAAAAGACCGCCGAAAGACAAGGAAATAAAGATCTGATTGATATGATAAGAAATTCCCAATGGATCAATGGCCGGATTAAAAAAAGCTAATAAGCGGTTAAAACGATAAGGAGATATCTTTACTAAAAAGTAAAAACTGGCTAATGCGCCTCCGAAAATAACAACAAAGTCCATCAGATTGGCTCCGGAAAAATAATAGACTGTCAAACTCAACAAAAAAACAATTATTGCCGTCCCCATGTCCGGCTGTAAAATAATTAAAAAAACTAAAAAACCGATTAAAGTAATAAAAGGTAAAAATCTTTTTTTTTCCTTATTGGTAAACCAGGAAGATAAATAAATTATTATTGAAAACTTGGCTAATTCGGTTGGTTGCAAAGTAAAAAAACCAAAATCAATCCAGCGTCTGGCACCACCGGCTTTAAAACCGACTCCGGGAATGAGAACTATCACGAGTAGAATAATGGTAAAAATCAGAGAAACAAATGAAAGAAAATAAAGTTTACGATAGTCAATAAAAGAAAAAATTACCATGATAACAAGACCAAGAAAAATCCAAACTACTTGTAATTTCAAATAACGTAGGCTGTCCCCAAATTGCCTGGAGCTATTGACGGCCGAAGCTTCAAAAATAAAAATTAAACCAACAACGGACAAGATTATGGGAATGGTTACTAGGGGTAAAAAAAATTTATTACGAATTAATAGTTTTTTAAACATTAAAACTATTTTATCATTTAATTACTTCATGAAAGCGATCATTAAACCGAAGATGACAAAGATGATCGAGACTAACCACAAGCGCATGACAATCTTTGGCTCCGGCCAACCCTTAGATTGAAGATAAAGATGAAAAGGCGCCACTGGCAAAATTTTTCTTTTAAAATATTTTTTTCCGATGATTTGGATAAATGAAGAGCCTATTTCTATTATAAAAACTCCTCCAATAATTGGCAACGCGAATGCCTTACCTAAGATTAAACCAATGACGGCAAAAGTGGCTCCAAATGATAACGATCCGGTGTCCCCCAAGAAAATTCTTGCCGGAAATATATTAAAGTATAAAAAGGCCATTAACCCACCCAACCAAGCGGCAATAAATAATGAGGTTGGCACGTCAAGAATCGAACGGGAAATTACCCAAAATCCCATTAAAGTAAAAATTAAAATTCCACTAGCTAAACCATCCAACCCATCAGTAATATTGACCGCATTGGCAAAAGCCATAATCACAAAAGTAGAAAACAAAATGTAAAAATAAGAAATGTTAAAAACACCAAAAAAAGGAATATGAATAATACCAATTTTAAGATTAAAAAATAGTAAATATGAAATTATCAAAGATAATATTAGCTCAATAATAAACTTGTGCCTGAATCTTAACCCAAAGAATTTAGTTTCTTTCCAAGAAACTATTTTTTTAAAATCATCCAAAAATCCCAAGATTCCAAATGACAGAAAAGTAAAAATAATAATCATTATTTCCATTGCTGCCGACGGATAGTTACTAAAAATATTTTTTTTGAAAATCGAGTACATAAAAATAAAAAAGAAGAAAACAAAAATTGTTGTCAATAAAACAAGAATTCCTCCACCAACCGGAGTCCCATTTTTTTTCTTATTAAATTTGTCAAAAATTGGAGTCGGTCTATTTAAAAAGTCCTTAGTTTTCTGTTGTTGTCGTTGAAACTTTAATTGATAAAGAAAGTTAATAAAAGGAACGATCAAAATAAAATTTAAAAGAAAAGAGGCGAATACGGCAAATAGATAAGTTGACATAATTGTTATCTGTCATCCCCGCGAAGGCGGAGATCCAGTCTATAATTTCATTAACTTAGGTATAAAAATCATCATCGCAATGATAGTGGCTCCAGTTGCATATATCAACATCGCTGTGGCTGAGACATCTTTACTGATTCTGATATCTTCTCTTATTTTTGTATCAATCGCGTCAGTTGTTGATTCAATCGCCGTATTAATTGTTTCGATTACTAAGCCAACCGTAATTAAAAAAATAATTATTAAAAATTCGGTGTAAGAAATTTTCAACCAAAAACTCAAACCTAATACTAACAGGGACAAAGACAGATGAATCCGGTAATTAGGTTGAGTTTTTAAAGACCAAACTAAACCATTAAAGGCATTTTTAAAAGAAATTGTGTGCTTTTTAAACATACATTGTAAAGGACTGTCCTTTTAAGGACAGTCCTTATTTAAAAATTTTAACTAAAGTTTTAGCCACTTTTTCCGAATCATGACGTAAAATACTCCGATATAAAATATCTGCGGTATTTTTTTCAATTTTTTTATCATCTATTAAACTTTTTTCAACTATTTTATAACCGTTTTTGTTTAAATTATTTTCAACTTTAACTTCATTAAAATGTTGATAACTGGCTAAAATATCAGAAGAAATATTACCATTATTAATCAAAACATAGTCTGGCTGACGTTCCAAATAAAGCTTCAAGTCTTTCAGATGGTCGGTCGCTTTATAACTCGTGGTTTGACCTGATTTAGTCATCAAATTCATAATATAAATAATCTTTGCTTTACTTTTTTTCATTGCCTCTTTAATCCCATTAACCAGAAGTACGGGAATGATACTCGTATATAAATCACCCGGCCCAATGACAATAAAATCGGAGTCTTCAATACTTTTTGTCGCCTTAGGATTAGCTTTTCCTTGAGGTTTTAAGTAAGCTTTCTTTATTCGCGATTTTTCCGTGTGATTTTCATCAATTAAACCTTCACCGGTTACTTTATTCCCATTCTCATATTCAGCTACCAAATGTAACTTATCATGAGTAACGGGAATGACTTTGCCCTTAGTCTTTAAAACATAAGAGACTGTTTCAATTGCCTCGTCATAAGAATTACTTACTTTTTCTAAAGCTGCCAAAAAAATATTACCAAAGTTATGTCCTTCCAAATCACCTTTTTCAAAACGATAAAGAAACAGTTTTCTCCAAAGAATTGGCGCATCAGATAATGCCACTAAGCATTGCCTTAAGTCACCTGGTGGTAAAATTCCCAACTGATCACGAAGTCTACCGGTTGAACCACCGGAATCCATCATTGAAACCACGACTGATAAATCTAATGGATAGTTTTTTAATCCTGATAGAACCACAAATGTTCCCGTTCCTCCGCCAATGACAGTGACTTTTTTCATATCTTTAAATTAATTTTCTCGTCTCCATTAGCTAAATAAGTTTTATCGTCAACATCATATCTTACTACTTCTCCGGGTGAAATCCAGGTTTTTTTACCAATTTTTACTCCTGGCAAGATCGTTGCGTTAACGCCTATTTTAGAAAGATTTCCAACAATCGTCCCTAATTTATTCATATTGGTATCTACCTTTTCCTCGTTGACTAAAGAAGAAATTTTTTCTCCGTTAAATCTCAAGTTTCCTGTCACGGCTTGGGCTCCAAACATGACGTCACTATCCAAAACCGAGTCACCAATATAATTGCGGTGTAAAAAAACATTGTTGCCAATGTATGATCGAGCCACTTCGGTATATGATCCAATCAAACAATCCTGACCGATCTGGCTTTCCCTGACCATAGAATAATCACCAATCACACTATTGTCATCGATAAAAGTCGGGCCAACTATTTTACAAAAATCACCAATCTTAACATTCTCGCCAATGACAACCGGGCCAACTATGATAGCTTTTTTAGAAACTATTGCGGTTGTTGGAAACTTACTTTCTTTTACTGTTAATAAGAAATTTTTCATCATCATCAAAACCTGCCAAGGATATTTAAGACCATACCAGTATGAATCATAAAGAAAATATGATTGTTTTAAATCGTCAGACAATAATTTATTGACTGCTAATTCATAAAAATTATCGTTCTTTGTTTTTATCTGGGAAAAATGATTTAACAAAATATTAATATCGGCAAAATAATCAAAGACTAATTTAACAATTGAGGAAGGTAATTTATCTTTAGTTGGTTTCTCTATTACTTCTATCACCTTTTTATTATCAGCAAATTTGAAATAACCACCGGGAAAATATTCATTAAATTTTTTACCCATTAGAATTAATTTATTTTCTTGGTTAATCAATAAATTTAATTTTGAAATTATGGAATAATCAATCAAATCACTACCGTTAACAATCAAGACTTCACTTTTAATATGATTTTTTGCGGAAAAAATCGCGCCAGCCATCCCGGTATAATCTTCTTTTTGAACTAAAACCTGAACTGACTTAATGTTGACATTATCTATCAATCTTTTAACTGTCGTTGCATTACTCTTATTGGCCACAACCGTTACCAGCTCGCCATACTTTAATAATTCCTCTATCTGAAAAAGAATTAAGGGTTTACCCAAAAAACTAAAGAAAAGTTTATTTTCCAGCGGCCAAAATCGCGTGCTATCTCCTCCAGCTAAAAGTAATATGTTTTTTATCTTTCTCATAAGCTTATTTTATCAAATTAAACTTTCTTAATGTCTCCCCCCAACTTTTTTACTTTCTCCACAAAATCTTCATAGCCTCTCTCTAAAATTGAGGTGCCGTTGACTACTGATTCGCCGTCAGCAAGCAAAGCCGCACAAGCTAAAGCCGCCCCGGCCCGTAAATCAGAAATATTCAAAATAGCGTTATGCAGTTCATTTCCGCCCTGAATCTTGATAGTCTGCTGATATTCTTTATTTTTTTCATAGTTAAAATGGTAAAAGTTTTCCGGATTTTTTACTTTTATATCAATAAAATCAATTTTTGCTCCCAATTTTTTAAGTTCCTCAACATAAGAAAAACGGTTCTCGAAAACCCTTTCATGAATGATCGATTCACCTTTAGCCGCCAACATCAAGATTGCCCAACTTGGCTGCCAATCGGTCATAAACCCCGGATGAGGCGAAGTCTCAATATCAACCGGCTTAATCTTTCCCTGATAAAAAAATCTGAATTTATCTTTCGCGATTTTTTCTACACCAGCTCCGACTTTTTTCATAATTTCTAAAAATGAAGCGATTAAACCTTCCTTAATCGGACCAATAATAATGTTTCCATGACTCGCAACCGCCAATGTTGCGTAAGTAACTAACTCATTACGATCTGACATGATGACAAAAGGTTCTTTCTGTTTTAACTGTGGACTTTTGCTGATAATAATCTTCTTTCCCTCCTCTTGTATATTAGCTCCAGCGGACGTTAAATATAAAATTAGGTCGTCTATTTCCGGTTCATTGGCAATATTATCAATCTCCACTTTTTCATCAGTCATCAATCCTATCATCATTAAAAGCTCGGTACCCGTATGACTTGGTTTCTCAAAACGGTATTTTCCTTTTGGCTTATTAATAATTTTTGCTTGATAATATCCTGTTTCAGAATCATAATTAACCTTAATTCCTAAAGCCCTTAAACCGTTTACAATCCTATCAATCGGCCGGGCCCCAATCCGGCAGCCGCCGGGATTGGGAACAAAACATTCCCCAAAGCGACGAAGCAAAGGAGCAAACAACATAAAGGAGACCCTTATTTTAGAACCGTACTGTAATTCAACCCGGTTACTTTTTAGACTATCGCTATTTATTACTAAAGTATTTTTTTCTTTAAATTCAGCTTTTACACCAAGAGATTTTATCAATTCAACTAAATCCAAGACGTCATTAATTTTGGGAATATTTTCCAAAATAACATCGCCCTTAAACATTAAAGCGGCAATAATTGTTTTTAAGGCCACGTTTTTGGCCCCAGATAAAACAACTTCGCCTTTTAGTGGTTTCCCACCTTTTATAAGATAAGAATTAGCCATAACTAAATGTTAAATTATGATAACTTCTTCCTCTAATCCCACCCCAAATTTTTCTTTTACCTTGTTTTTAATAATCCTAATTAATTCTAATAGATCTTTTGTTTTTCCGTTACCTCGATTAATAATAAAGTTAGCATGGATGGGTGAAACGAAAAAATCTCCGACCGAGAATCCCTTTAAACCCACTTTATCAATCATCTGTCCGGCTGACTTTCCACTAACATTCTTAAAAAAACAGCCGGAAGTTTTTACCCCCATTGGTTGAGTTTTTTTTCGGTATTCAAAAGCGAATTCTGATCTTTTTTTGAGAATCTCTGGATTGGTTTTCTTTAATTGAAAAACCGCTTCCAAAAGAATTTCTTTAGTTTTTTGTAAAGTACTGTAATCATAAGCAAACTTAAAATAATCTTTTTCAACCTTTTTATCTTGTCCACGGCCGTTGACAAGATAAGCACATATTAGATTCTCTCCGAAATAACTTTCCGGTTTAGTCCATTTAGAGTTCATATAAATCGCTCCGCCAACCGTACCCGGCAGTCCCTTATGATATTCAAAACCCTCTAGTCCTTTGTTGACCGTCTGGTTGACCAACAGCGAAACCGGATAACCGGATGAGACAGAAATAGTAGCGTACTTGTCTGTTTCTTCAACTATCTTAAACTCTTTATAACTATTCTTAATCACCAATCCTTTAATCTTTTCCTTTACGATTGCCAAATTAGAACCTCCAGCCAAAATGAATAACGGTAGATTATTCTTTAGAGTAAACTTTTTTCCTTCAATTAAATCTTCTCTCGTCTTCGCCTCCAAAAAATACTCAGCTACAGACTCTGTTTTTAAGGTATTAAATTGAAGTAAATTTTTATTTCTCTCAATCCGTAATCCGTAATTCGTTAATTTATTAATTATTTTAATAATTTCATTTTTTAGCTTATACACGTCCCCTGCTCCCATGGTAAAAACTACATCGCCTGTTTTAATAACTTTGTCCAGTTGATTAATTAACTGGACATTCGAGTTTGAATAAAGACAGTCTTTATTAAGACTGTCTTTAATTTTGTCTACGATATCTTTTGACGAAACCTTAAAGTCTTTTGCACTTTCTCTGGCGGACGCAAAAATCGGCAAAACCAAACAAATATCAGCTAACGATAAACTTTCAGCAAACTCGCCTAACAGATTACTTGTCCTCGAATAAGTGTGAGGTTGAAAGATAACGATTATCCGTCTGTTTTTTAATCTGCTTTTAGCGGCATTAATCGTGGCCGCTATTTCAGCCGGATGATGAGCATAGTCATCGAACAAATAAATATTATTTTTAAAATAAATTTTTTCAAATCTTCTTTCCGCTCCTGTAAAACCAATTAGGGCTTTTTTAATTTCATTTGCTTTAAATCCTAGTTTTAAAAGCTGAACAATAACGGCTGTAGCATTAGAGATATTATGTTTTCCAAAAAGCGAAATCTTAAATTGACCGACATTCTTTATCTCAAAAGTAGATTCATTTTCGTTTATTTTGTAATTGACTATCTGATAATTGGCTTTCCCAGACTCGCCGTATGTTATTGCCTTCGATGTATCGATACATCGAAGTAAATTTGGATCATCTATATTAGCAATAATTTTTTTGCTATCAAAAAATTTTTTAAATGCTTTTTTTGTTTCCTCAATATTTTTATAAACATCGGGGTGGTCAAAATCGATGTTGGTGGCAATAATATAGTTTGGATTCAAAAGTTGAAATTTTGGTGTTAAATCTTGAGGTGGGTTGACTCCGTATTCATCAGCTTCAACAACAAAATATTTTTTGCCTTGAAAATCGCCACCTTGATGATTGGTAAAAAACGGCACACCAACAATATAGCTGGGATTTTCTTTTAATTTATTTAAAGCATAAACTAATAAAGATGAAGTTGTTGTTTTTCCATGACAACCACAGACGGCGATTTTATTTTTAAACTGGTCCATCAATTCTCCCAGTAATTGAGCTTGAGAAACGATATTAATTTCCAAATTTTTTATCGCTTTAATTATTAGTGGATTATTCGTTCCGCCATGAGCAGCTGAATAAACTATTAAGTCAGTTTTTTCAGGAAGTTTATCTAAATCAAATCCAATCTGCCAGTTAATTTTATTTTCTTTAAGAAGCTTGTCAGTGATAAATTCTTCTTTCAAATCGCAGCCGGTGATATTCTTGCCCATTTTTTTCAACAACACCGCCAAATTCGTCATCGCCACCCCTTTTATTCCCAAAAAAAATATATTTTTAGCTTGGTTTAACATTCTATCTATAGATTATACAATAAGGACGGACCTTAGGATAAGGTCCGTCCTTTAACAACAAAGCTCATCATCTCTCCATAATCCTCTTTTTTATCGCGCCGGAAGGAAAAAAAGCGTTTTTTATCGCAGCGGGTACAAAAGGGAAAATAATCAATATTTTTTTCCGGAATACCGATTTCTTTTATTTGTAAATAGTTTAAAAGTGATAGATTAAGATGAAGCTTACCTTGATGACGGTGAAAAATCTTTTTTGAATAACCATCAAATTCCGAAACAAATTGATAATAACGCTCATCATCAATATCGTAACAACACTCACCAATTGAAGGTCCAATGGCAACATATATATTCTCTTTTTTTCCACCTAACTCAACAATTTTTTTGATTATTTTTTGCCCGAATCTATTAATGCTTCCCCTCCAGCCTTGATGAGAAATTCCAATAATCCCTTGCTGTTTTTCAACAAACATTATTGGCGAACAATCGGCTGTAATGACAGTCAAAATAGAATTGCCTTCTTTAGTAATTACCCCGTCGGTTTCTGAAATTTTTTCCAAATTATCAATTGAATTAAAATTAAAAACCGCTACATTAGTTGAGTGAATTTGTTCCGGAATAACAATTGTTTTAAAATTAGGAATAGCTGTTTGAGCAAAATTAAAAATATTTTCCACTTTTCGTCCATCACCCAGAGCTCTTGTTCCAAATCCACCAAAAAACCTCTCATTGTTGATTAAAGTAGAAATAAAAATTTTAAGATTAGAATCGTAAATAATCATAAAATTAAATCCAAATGACAAAATCCAAAATCCAAAAACTTGTTTTATTTGTCATTTGAGCTTTGGATTTTAGATTTAATTGCTATATCAACCGCCTTATATTCATCCCACGGATATTCTATTTTTCCACGGCAGAGACTGTTCTCATGGCCTTTACCAGTAATCACGACCACGTCATTCTCCTTAACAGTCTCAATTGCTTTATTAATTGCTCGTTGACGATCAGGAATAATCTGATAATTCTTATTCTTTATTCCTGAGGCAATTTGCTGGCAAATTTTTTCCAGACTTTCAGTTCTGTAATCTTCTTCTGTAATAAAAATAATATCGGCAGATTTACTCGATGCCGCACCCATCAAAGGTCTTTTGGTAAAGTCGCGAAGACCAGCCGATCCAAAAACATGAATAAGACGCCCGCTTTTTTTCAAATACAATTTTCTAATGGCGGGAAGTACCTGCAAGAGAGCATTAGGGGTGTGGGCAAAATCAATTATCACTTTAAAATCTTTGTCATAAACTAAATCCAGCCTCCCTTTCGGTAGCTGAAATGTTTTCATCGCTTTCAAAATCATCTCGTCAGACAAACTTAATTCTTTACAAACTGTGTACGCCGCCGAGTAATTATATTGATTAAATTTTGTTAATTCTTTGAAATGTTCTGAACTTTTGAATTTTGAATTGTATTTTTGACTTTTGACTTTTAACTTTTGACTTAATAGCTCGTACGATTCATCATCTTTATTTACCACTGCTACCTTTGAATTTAATAATAGCTTTAACTTTGCTTTTAAATATTCTTCATAAGTTTTGTGATAATCCAAATGTTCATGAGTAATATTGGTAATTACGCCAATTTCATAATTAATTCCCCAAACCCGATTCTGGTCTAAGGCATGTGATGTCGTCTCCAAAACAAAATATTCGTCGTTATTATCGACTGATTGTTTAAGTAGTTTTTGTAATGCAAAAGGACTGGGCGTTGTTACGTGAAAACCAATATCATATTCTTGACCACCAATTGAAGCAAAAACAGAAGAAATAAATGACACTTTTTTTTCAGCCGTCTTCAATATATGAGCAATTAAATGCGTCGTCGTCGTCTTTCCATCAGTTCCGGTAACTCCAATTACTTTAAGGTTTCGACCGGGAAAGCCGTACCATAAATTGGCTAAAACTGCTTGAAAAAGATGATAAATATTCTTAAGTTTCTGCATAATTGAAAATTTTTATTGTGTTGGGCTTATATTATAATATACTATAAGTTGTTTTGCGATTTCAAAAAATAACGGGGCCGCCGTTTCCGATCCCCAAGGTGACGTCTTAGGTTCATAAAGAACTACCAGGGTAAGAAATTTAGGATCCGCCGCCGGCGCAAATCCAATAAATGAAGCAATTGTCTTAGACGGATCATAATGACCTTTGATCGGTACTTGAGCTGTACCTGTTTTTCCTCCAATTTTATATCCCTTCGGCCGGTCCCATTTAGCTTCAGCGTTTTCCGCAGTTGAAACCAACATTTTTTTTATTATTTCCGAAGTTAGTGGTGAGATTACTTTTCTTTCAATTTTTGGTTTAATTTCTGTGACTTTGTTACCGGATACGATTTTTTGCACCAAATAAGGTTTCATCAAATAACCACCGTTGATAATTGAGGCAAAAGCCCTGATCATCTGAATAGGAGTAATGGCAATTCCTTGTCCAAAAGTCACTGTCGAATAATCAATTTGATACCAATTTGCTTGTGGTTTTAAATATCCCGACGCCTCTCCTTCAATATCAACACCGGTATTTTGACCAAACCCGTATTTTCCCAGATAATCGTAAATTTTCTTATTGCCTAATTTTTCTCCAACGTAAACCATGCCGACGTTTGATGACTTTTCCAAAATTCTTGTCATAGAGATTTTTCCTTCGTATTTATCGTTCCAAGTTTTTATGTTATATTCACCGACCGATACCTGTCCAGTTTCATTATAAATATCGTTTGGTTTAATTTTTTTTTCTTCCAAAGCGGCCGCCATAATCAGGGGTTTGAAAACCGAGCCTGGTTCAAAAAGATCAGAGATGGCCGAGTTTTTATAATAATCTTCGGAAAATAAATAATATTTTTCCAAATCATAGTCAGGCAGACAAACTAAGGATAAAATGGCCATGGTTTTTGGATCAGCCGTAATCACACAACCTCTTTTAGCTTTATATAAATCCAAGCCTGTCAGTAATTTCTTTTTACTGATTTCTTGAACCGTCTTATCAATCGTCAGAATAAGATCGCGTCCGTTTTCCGGTTCCACTCTTTGCTGAACACCAATTAAAATCGGCCGACCAATAATATCTCTTTCTGTTTCAACAAATCCCGGTAAACCTCTAAGATCTCGATTATAAAACCCTTCTATCCCTAAATAACCAACGTCCTCACTTTGATCATTTTTTCCCAAAAATCCCAATAAATGAGCTGATAGAGAGGCTTCCGGATAAAAACGTTTAGTCTGATAATCAAAACCAACCCCCTTTAAATTTAGCTTGTCAATCTTGTCTTTTTGTTCTTGAGTCAAACCGCTTTGAACGGCTATCCAATACTTAGACATGTCAATCTTGGCGGATATTGAAGCTTCAGAAATTTCTAAACTCTCACTTAGTAAATTAATTAGTTTGTCTTTATCAGTAATTTTTTTTGGCTCCAGATAAAGCGTATAGCCGTTTTGATTTAATACCAAAGGATGATTATTTTTATCGTAAATTCTTCCTCTAACGGAATACAGTTTATTGGTTTTTAAATAGGGACTTTTGTTTTCGGGAGAATAGATCACCTGAAGAAAAAACAAGCGGATAATAATAGCCAAATAAAAAAGACTAAAAAAAAGAAAAACAAGTTTGATTTTCATTTTTAGGGATGATAAGCGTATCCTAATTGATCAAAAGATTGCGGCGAAGAAAAGCTGGTAAAGCCAAGTTTTTTTGCTTGTTCGGTAGCAAATTTTAACGAGCCAAGATTAGCGACTTCTTTCTCCAAACTTAGGTTGATTTTACGTAAACTGTCGGTTTTTAGTTCAAAATTATTGATTTCGTCACTTAAAACGATTCCGGAAATAAATATAAAGAGATTGGTAATGACTAATATCAACACTACTAACCAAGTGGTTCTTAAAATAAAATTTTTCATAGATGATTTTGGGTGCGCCCTAAAACTCGTAATTTAGCCGATCTTTCAAAACTTTTTCCTAATCTATTCATAATTGGTTTTTTATTCAAAAGTTTTATTCCTTGGGTTTTCGAAAAATTTTTAACAATCCGGTCTTCTAAAGAATGAAAAGTTACAACGGCTATTTTCCCGTCGGATTTAATAATTTTTACTGAACCAGTCAACCCTTTTTTCAAATTATCAAACTCCTGATTAACCTCAATTCGCAAAGCTTGAAAAATTCTTTTATAAGCGTTGTTGTCCTGCTCCCCAATTGCCTTATCGATACAATTTATCAAGTTTCCGACTATTTCTAACTTTCTAAATTGACGTTTAATAATAATTTCATGAGCAATCTTCTGAGAATTTATTTCTTCAGAATTCCTGGCAAAAACATCAAAAAGTTCCGATTCAGAAAGATGATTTAACAAATATTTTGCCGTTATTTCTGTATCTGTACTCATTCTCATGTCCAAAGGTTCGTTTAGCTTCTTAAAACTAAAACCTCGTCCCAATTGACTAATCTGCCTCATTGATAAACCTAAGTCAAAGACTACTCCATCAACAGGAAAAAAATTATTTTCTTTGGCAATCTTTTCAATATCGGCAAAATTTCCCTCAACTAGTTTTAAATTCTTAAATTTTTGGATTTCAGATTTTGGATTTTGGATTTGTTCTAAATCCCAATCAATTCCCAACACCTTCCCCTCTTTATCCAAAACTGCATGACTATATCCACCTTCCCCAAAGGTGGCATCAACATAAAGACCGTCTTTTTTTATCTCAAGCGCATCGATTACTTGTTCCAGCAATACTGGTGTGTGCATTTATTTACATAATTTCGTACGGAACAAAAATTTTTGTTCCCTACGTCATGAACTCTTAATCTTCTGGCTATATTCCTTCCATTTCTCCGCCTCCCATATCTCAAAATGATCTCCTACTCCAATAATGACCGCCTTTTCCTTTAATTGACTATATTCGAGAAGATTTTTTGGAATCACGAACCGGCCTTGTTCATCAATTTCCAGGTAAACTAACGAGGAAAATATTGATCTGCGGTTTTCCATATCGGTTGGTTGAAGAAGTGAGGGATTTAACAGTTCAACAGCCCTTTTTTCCCAATCATCCTTGTCATAACCAGCCAAACAAACGCCAAAACCTTTAGTTAAAATAAAAGTATTACCTTTTAGAAGTTCTCTGACTTTTTTTGGCAAGAGTAAACGACCTGAACCGGAAAAGTTAATTTGATATTCTCCAAAAAACACCATATTCTCTCATTATCAACCAAATTTAGCAGGTTGTCAATAGGTATTTCGCCACAATCCACCTTAATATATATTCTTAATGTAGTGGTGTGATTTATCACACCATAAATATCTTTTTACGAAGCAAGTACTCTTTTTTCTAAAGCAGTAACTCTAATATCAATTCGTCGATTTTGTTCCGATTGAACCGTATAATCATCTTTCAAATCTTTATGGTCTTTAGCTAACCAATCAAGAATTTTTAAGATGCTATCAAGCATTTCAAGTTTTTTGTCAATTTTTTCAAATTTCTCGTCCACAAAATTAAATTTTATACCGAAGTATTTTATTATTTTAGACGTATTCTTATCAAATATTTCATTTAAATACTTCTTCGTAACTAAATCATTATCTGTATTATTTTTACTTTTTTTCATATCTTTAATATTACCATAAAATAAAAAGGTCGATCGAAAATTTGACAGGTCAAAAAATACGCTTGCAAAGAAGAAGAAGTATAATGCCTCTATCATATTATAAATCTTAATTAGAATGGGTATGATGAGTTTATGGAAAATCTTAGAAAATTAAAAATAAAAAGAACTAAACAACCAAGAATCGAAAGCAAAAATTTTATAGCGGGATGCTCAATGTGTGACCGAACATTCTCCGTAATTGTGCCAGCAGGTGTTGTCCCTGAGTCACCTGCAGATAGAAGTTTAATGAGCGCTTTAGAAAATCAATTCAGTACCCAATAACGCTAATCATGGTGGTCAAGCACAATTGACGCTTGTTGACTAACTGTAATTCAGCCTCGCCTATCCCCGACGGCCGTTTTAAATAGGTAAATGAAAGTAAGTTTTTAATTTATTTTCGTATTCTATTTTATCTGCGACGATATAACTTAAGTATTTGCCGCCTTCAATTATTTTTTTAATTAAAACCACTTCTTTTTCACATTCAAAAGGAAATACATAAACGCTTTGTTGATATTGATAAAAGCCGATTTCTTTTAAAAAATTTCTCAAATAATACCGTTTGTTTCTCTCTACTTCAGGTACGTCAAATATCACTAAAAACCATTTACCCGACCATTTGGATTTTTGTTTTAATTCAAGAAGACTTTGTATAGAATATTTAATAATTTCCTTATTCCAAATATCTTCAACTTCAACGTAGACTTCATTATTTTTTATTTCCAAACTTAAAATTCTTCTTTTTTCTAATTGTTGCAGTGTTCTTTTTACCTTAAGTTTTGGTAATTTGATTCCCTTAATTTCCTCGATAAGTTTAATAAATGACCCAATGATAATGGGGAAATTAGGTGTTATCAACACTGTCCCTCCCAGAATGGCTCCGATTCCAATTGTAGCCATTATTATTTTTGCAATCTCTCCTTTTTTAAACTTCTTCGACTTAGTCATAATTTAATATACTTATTCGTGACGGCCGTCGTCAATAGGTATGGCTGCAACAGGAATTTATTCATGGGAAAACAAATTCCTGATATACTTTCAATATGAGTAGTTTAATCCACTTCTTAAACGGAAAATTTGTATCCGAAGATGGATTGCTTATTTCTCCCAGGGATTTAGGTTTTGTTCGTGGTTACGCTGTTGCTGATTTTATAGTTACATATAACCATAGACCGTTTAAACTTACTGAGCATATCGACAGGCTCTTCAAATCGGCAGAAATAATTGGACTTAAAATTCCCTGGAGTAAAGAACAAATAAATTCATGGGTAAAAGAAACACTGAACAAAAACAATAAAGACACGGAAAAAACTATCAAAATTGTTTTATCAGGTGGCGTGTCTCATTCACTTCATCAAGCTGAAACACCAACAATAGTCATTATTATTAGTCCTCGGATTCGTAAACCGGCAAGCGATTATGAAAAAGGTATAAAAATAATAGCTGTAGATTATAAACGTCAATACCCTGAAGCCAAACATACACATTATGTTGAAGCAATAAAACAACTGGCTAAATTAAAAAATGAAGGTATTGAGGATGTGATTTATTACGACGATTCCCAAGTGTATGAAGGATCGGGTACGAATATATTTGCCGTTATTAATAATAAACTGGTAACAACCAAAACGAATATCGTATACGGAATAACCCGAAATACCATATTGGAAATACTCAAGTTCCCTATTCCTATTGAAGTTCGTGACTTTACTTTTGATGAATTACTTAAAGCAACAGAAGTTTTTATAACAGGCAGTAATAGTGAAGTTAGGGGAGTTATTGAGATAAACGGAAAATCTGTTGGGAATAGAAAAGTTGGAGAGATTACAAAAGAAGTCTCGAAACAATATAATGCTCATATCTTCCAAACGATTGTATAAATTTATATGAAACTTCAGCTTCGCTTATTTTGTCCGGCCGTCGTCAATAGGTAAAAAATTGATATATATTTATCAATTAAAGAAGTATAATTCACTTGTGGAAAGATTTTTTAAAAATACCAAAGACTTCATTTTCGCCAAACAAAAAAACATTTTTTCCTCAGCGATCCTTTTGTCTTTTATGATTGTTTTGACCAGCCTTTTCGGTTTTTTTCGTTATCGAATCCTGGCCGGATATTTTAATAAAGAAGAACTTGATATCTTTTTTGCTTCTTTCCGGATTCCCGATTTAATCTTTGAAATCTTGATTACCGGAGCTCTCACCTCTACTTTTATCCCAATCTATGTCAAATACAAAAACAATAAAAAAGAACTATCAGAAAATATTTCCTCAATTATCAACTTAATTTTTATTCTTTTAACCGTATTCGTTGTCATTGTTTCCGTGTTTCTTGATCGTCTCATTCCGGTTTTAATGCCTGGATATGATTTAATCAAAATGGAAAAGATTATCAATCTTTCCCGACTTCTTCTTTTAGGTCAGCTGCCTTTTTTTGTCTTAGGCAATTTTTTAACCGGTATCGGTCAAGCCAATAAAATTTTTTTTCTTTCCGCTTTAGCTCCGATTATCTATAACCTGACAATTATTCTAACAACTATTTTTCTATATCAATCTTTGTTTCTTTTAGCGCCAATTTGGGGAGTAGTCATCGGCGCCTTCTTTCTTTTTGTCATCCAGCTGCCGCTTCTTTTTAACTCTGATTTTACCTATCAATTTGTCTTGAAAAAAACTAAAGGACTTGTAGAATTTACTAAATTAGTTGTTCCCCGGGCTTTTACTGTCATCGTTGCCCAGATTGACGCCACCATTGACTTGACCTTGACCACCTTATTGGGATCAGGTGCTTATGCGGTTTTTTATCTGGCTCAACATCTTCAACTTTTACCGGTTTCTGTAATCGGGATTGCTTTTGCTCAAGCTTCTTTGCCTTATCTGACGGAAATATTTCAAGAAAAAAGAATGGATGAGTTTAAAAAAATTATTACTGATTCACTTTTAAACTTATTTTATCTGACTATTCCCATTGCTTTCTTTTTTATTTTTGCCCGTACTCCATTGGTCCGTCTTTTTTTCGGTGGACAAAAATTTGACTGGGAGGCAACGGTTCTAACCGCCATTACCTTGTCTTATTTTTCTATTTCTCTTCCTTTTCACAGCAGTTATTATCTCTTAACCCGCTGTTTTTACAGCATTCAAGACAGTCGCACTCCTTTTTATATCAGTGTTTTTTCTATTTTAATTAATACTGCCTTAAGTTTATTATCGATCTTTATTTTTCATTTACCGGTCTGGGCTTTAGCTTTATCTTTTTCCGTCAGTATGATCATTAACTCTTCTCTCCTTTTTATCATTATTTCCTCCAAACTCCAAGGCTTAGGATTAAAAGAAATTTTTGTTGATATCGGCAAGATGTTTTTTTCCGCTTTTTTGAGCGCTTTTGTTAGTTATTTTTCCATGAAGTTTTTGGATGGCTTAATATTTGATACCAGCCGGACTATTAATGTTCTTTTCCTTCTATCTTCTGTTGCTTTGATTCATTTTGCACTATACTTATTCTTATCCTGGTTATTCAATTTAAAAGAAATATATTTGCTAACGTCACTAATCTTAAAATTAAAAGAATACCGGAAAAAGTTTACGGAAATTTATATTCAATATGAATGACGATAAAGAAAAATTAATGGCGATTGGATCAATTCAGAAAAAACTTTTGGGAAAAAAGTTAAGTTACCGGGAAATATTCGCAATAATGGACGAGATTGCTCACGAAAAACTTTCCGACGTCTTAACCACTTATTTTGTTGCCTCATCATTTAAGGAAGGTTATACCCCTCAAGAACTTTTCTTCTTCACTAAAGCTATGGTTGAAACCGGAAATAAACTTAAATTCAAAGGAATTGTGGCTGATAAACATTCGGTTGGAGGAATTGCCGGAGCAAGAACCACGATGATTATTGTCCCGATTATTGCCGCCTCCGGATTTAAAATCCCCAAGATCTCTTCACGGGCGATTACAACTCCGGCCGGTACCGCTGATGTCATGGAGGCAATTGCTTCAGTTGAGTTTACACCTCATCAAATCGAAAAAATTGTTAATGAAGTCGGTGGTTGCATTGCTTGGAATGGGCGCCTTGGCATTGCTCCGGCTGACGATATTATTATCCGGGTCGAGGAACCCTTATCTTTTGAATCTTTTGACAAGATTATTATTTCCGTCATGGCCAAAAAAGTCGCCGCCGGCACGACTCATTTGGTTTTAGACATTCCCATTGGAAAAACTGCCAAGATTCATCGATTTTCCGAAGGAGAGAATGTTGCTAAAAAATTTGAAAATTTAGCTCATCATTTTGGCATTAAAGTTATTTGCGACGTTAACGAAACTTTAGAGCCGGCCGGCCGCGGTATTGGTCCAATCCTTGAAGTCCGTGATGTTCTCTATATACTGGAGCAAAAAACTGACCGACCTCTTCGGCTGGAGGCAAAATCTTTACGTCTGGCCGGTAAACTTTTGGATTTGTGTTTCAAAGAAAAGAAAATGAATAAGAATGGTGAAGATGAGGCAAAAAAAATTCTTGAGTCAGGACAGGCTTTAAAAAAATTTCAGGAGATTGTTGGAGCCCAAGGCGGCGATCCTCAAATCTCTTCTCAATCTTTATCATTAGCCAAAAATAAATTTGAATTTCACTCATCAATATCTGGTAAAATTAAAGATATTAATAATTATAATCTTAATACGATTGCTAAAATCTTAGGCGCGCCTAATGATAAAAAAGCCGGTATTTATTTATTAAAGAAATTGGACCATTCCGTCGGCAAAAACGAATCGATTTTCATTTTATATTCTGATGATAAATACCGGTTACGGGAGGCCGAAGCAACCTTAAAAAATTTACCAATTTTTAAAATAGAATAAATCTATGAAAAAAGTAAATATATTATTGATACTACTAATCTTAATTTTCATCTCATTTTTCCTTTTCTACAAAGAGGGCTCCCTTCCTGTCAATAAAAACAATCAAGTCTCCAAAATATTCATCATTAAACAAGGTGAGCCTCTTGATATAATCGTTAACAATCTATCTAATGAAGGTTTTATCCGCAATAAAATTATTTTCTATTTGATTGTTAAACAATTAGGGATTGAGAGAAAAATTCAAGCTGGCGACTTTCGCTTATCCGCCAATATGTCTGCTGTCGAAGTAGCTAAAAACTTAACTCATGGGACTCTTGATGTTTGGGTGACTTTAATCGAAGGTACCCGCAAAGAAGAAATGGCTCAAATAATTTCTAAAAATTTAGATATTCCGGAAATTGAATTTATCAAATTAGCTAACGAAGGCTATCTTTTTCCTGATACATATCTTGTACCGAAAACAGCCACGGCAGAAACTGTTTTATTAATAATAAAAAATAACTTTAAAAATAAATTTAGCGAAGAATTACAAATACAAGCAAAAAATAAAAAACTGTCCGAAAAACAAGTATTGATCTTGGCATCACTGGTTGAAAGAGAGGCAAGACAACAATCCAGCCGGGAAAAAGTCGCCGGCATTATTTTAAAAAGATATTTAGCTGACTGGCCATTGCAGATTGACGCAACAGTCCAGTATGTTCTTGGCTATCAACCAAATGAAAAATCCTGGTGGAAAAAAAATTTGACCGAAGACGATCTGAAAATCGATTCAGCTTATAACACTTATAAAAATAAAGGCTTACCTCCGGAACCGATTTCTAATCCAAGTTTATCTTCAATCAAAGCGGTCATAAATGCCGATGAAAATACTCCGTATTGGTATTATTTGACTGACAAAAATGGAATAATGCGCTATGCGGTAACGCTTGAAGACCATCAGGTCAATATAAACAAGTATTTACAATAAATCTTTAAAAATTATTCCAAAGCATCTGGCTGTAGACTTCGTGATGATAGATTACTTCCGAGTTTTTTATTTTTGTTCCCAGATCAGACGGTGATCGGTTAGCGACCGTCTGCTTCAGATCAGTAAATTTTTCTCTCATTTCTTCTCCTAAGATTTTTCCAATAAAATCACTTTGCCGAAATTGGCTAATCGCCGTATTAATGTTTCCCGGCAAAAAACGAACCCGTGGCCTTTTATCTTGACTGGTTTTTTCTACCTTAGCCTCTAAACAGGTCTTGATCAATGTCAATATAAGAAGATAAGGATTGGAATCAGGGGCGACACTTCTGACTTCAATTCTGGCTGATTTTTCGTTAAACAGAGGTACTCTGATCATTGATCCTCGGTCAATTTCCGAAACTTTTATCTCATTGGGAGCTTCGAAATGCGGATCCAAACGCCGGTATGAATTGACACTGCTATTAAGAACCAGACAGATATCATTGGCTTTTGACAAGATCCGTTCAATAAACTTCCAGGCAAAATCAGACAGCTGGCCTTTACCTTTTTTATCATAAAAAAGATTTTTATTTTTGCTGAAAATTGAAAGGTTTGTGTGCATACCGCTGCCATTAATACCCATTACCGGCTTGGGTAAAAATGTGGCCGTCATTCCCATATTGCGGGCAATCTGACGGCAGATTAATTTATATATTTGAATTTGATCGGCGGCAATTAGAGCGTCGGCATAAGAATAGTTTAATTCAAACTGAGATGGAGCTACCTCAGGATGATCTTTTTCATTTTCAAATCCCATGGCTCTTTGTGCTTCGGCCGCCCGATCAATAAAATTTCTTAAGACATCATTAGGAAGAGAATGATAGTACCCTCCCATTGATACCAATTCCAACCCTACTTTCTCATTAAAAGTTTTTTCTGCATCTATTCCTTTGACTAAAAAACCCTCAACTTCATTGGCAATATAAACTTTATATTTGAATTGATCATAAAGATAGTCTAGATAAGATTTAAGAACCCCTCTAGTATCCATTTCATAAGGTTTTCCATCTTGGCCATTAATTCTACCCAATACTAAAACTTTACCCGGACCAAAAACATCACTGGGCAGCCACCAAAAAGCTCCCCAATCAACATTAAGCCTGAGATCAGATTCTGCCTGACGGGAATAACCACGAATTGAAGAACCGTCAAAAGTCATGTTGTCGTATGATCCAAGAAAGAATTTTTTGTCATAATCAATCATGTGAAATCGGCCTTCCAGATCGGAAAAACCAATCGTCACCGCTTTTAATCTTTTTTCTTTTTTTAAATAATCAAGATAGTATTCTTTTATTTCTTTTTCGTTGCCATTATCTTTTCTTCTTTTTTTTGCCTGAAGATTCATCTCTTCTAATTCAACATAAGGAATCTCGAGAAAGCTCCTCAAAGGTTTATTATCCATAAAATTATATTAAAATAATAAATAATTAAGATAAAATTACTATAAATTAACGTAAGTGTCAAGAGGAATGAGTAAAATTTGAATTTTGCCTTTTGACTTTTTAATTTTATTCCTGATTTATATTCTGCCTTCTTATTACCGCTCTCGGCTTGGATCCCTCAGCCGGCCCTACATATCCGGCCGCTTCCAATTGATCAAGAAGTCGGGCTGCCCGGGCATAACCAATGGAAAGACGTCTTTGCAATAATGAAGCTGACGCTTTATCTTGCTGCATAATAATCTCAATTGCTTGATTAAAATAGACATCGTTTTCTCCACCGTTAACGGCAAACGAAGCGCCTCCGGCGGTTTTTATATTAACCGCCTGTTCTGTCACTTCTTCAGTGTAATGAACTTCAGGAGCTTGAGATTTTAAGAAGTTAACCAAATTATTGACTTCATTTTCTGTAATAAACGGCCCTTGAATACGGACTGGTTTAGCTTTATCCGGCGGTAAAAATAGCATATCTCCCCTCCCTAGAAGTTTTTCAGCTCCCGGCATATCAATAATTACTCTCGAATCAATCATTGAAGAAACGTTAAAAGCAATCCGGGTAGGAATATTAGCCTTCATTAAACCAGTAATCACATCAACCGACGGTCTCTGGGTTGCTAAAACTAAATGAATTCCAGTTGCACGCGCCATCTGAGCGACCCGGGTAATCAATTCTTCCGACTCTCCCGGCGCAAAAGTCATCAAATCGGCTAATTCATCAATAACAAAAATAATATAGGGCCTCTTTTCTATCCCGGGAATATGATTATAACCCTCTATATTACGGGCACCGGCTTTGGCGAACAGTTTATATCTTAGCTGCATTTCGCCAACCGTCCATTTTAAAGCCGAGATAATTTTTTCAGCATCAACAATTACTTCGGTCAGAAGATGAGGAATGGAATTATAAATCGAAAGTTCAACTCTCTTGGGATCAACTAAAATCATTCTGAGGTCTTCCGGTTTGGTGCGAAAAAGAAAGGCGGAGATCCAAGCATTTAAAAGCACCGATTTACCCGAACCGGTCGCTCCGGCAATCAAAACATGAGGCATTTTGGCAATCGAGGCAGCTATCGGTTGACCGGAAACATCCAATCCCAGAGGCACTAATAACGGATCATTGTTGGAAGTAAAGACAGGAGAAGATAGTAAATGTTTTTCTGTAACAATTTCCGGCCTTTTGTTGGGAATCTCTATTCCAACCATCGAACGGCCGGGAATCGGAGCCTCAATTCTCACCTGACCGGTAGTGGCCGCTAATGCTAAAGCCAGATCGTTAGATAAAGCAGTAATCCTTGACAACTTAGTCCCCATGGTGATTTCTAGAGCATATTGAGTGACCGCCGGCCCTTTATTAACCTCCGCCACCCTGGCTCTGATTCCAAAAGAATCAAGAGTTTTTTCAATGATTGAGGCATTATACTTCACGTCCCCGCGGTCAGCTTCTTTTTGAGAAACATCGGCAAGTAGACTGATTGGTGGGTAGACCCAAGTTGAGTTAGGCGATTGAGATAAAGGTTTAATAGTTATTTCATCTTTTTCTAGTTTTAAAGAGTGTGAAGTGCCAGATGGCAATTTTTCTTCGGCTTTATTATCTAAAATAAACTGTTTTTCCGGGATTTTTTCTTTTTCTAAACCTTTGGTTGTTAATGATCTAAATAAATAATTTTTAATAAAAAGCAGGGCTGATTTTAAAATCGTAAAAATAAAAATCAAAAAAGCATCAATTGAGGTATCGAGAAAAAGCACTAACCCAATAATAAAGATAACACTCATAATAATGACAGCGCCAATCACGGAAAAATCTAGTTTTAAATTTTCAAATATACTTAAACCGAATTCTCCCGACTGAAAGACTCCAAGAAGCGCAATGAAGATCATGATTAATCCGCCGGTAATATTGGGCTTGATAACTTTTAGTTTCTTGGTATTAAAAAAATGAACAGCCACTAAAAGTAAAATTAAGGGAATAAAGATAGATAGACCACCAAATTTAGAAACTAAAATTTGGTTTAATTGATAAAGCATTCGACCATTTTCTTGATTGGAGAGATTTTTTGCATAGGAAATAATCAAGACTAAAGAAGTACCGATCAAAATAAAGCCAAAGATATTAAAAATTGTTCCCTTATTTATCTTGAATTTAAAAAACGGTAATCGGATTAAAGATTTACGTCTGGCCATAATTTTCATTGTACAGGATTATTTTATCATTTGCAGATTCACTCGTCCCATATTATCGATCTGATAAACCTTGACTTTGACTTTTTGGCCTAATTTGACGACGTCTTCCGGATGCTTGACAAAACCCGTCCCCATTTTGGACACATGAACTAAACCTTCTTTACCAGGAACCATTTCAACAAAAGCGCCAAAAGGCAAAATTCTTTTAACTTCGCCGGTAAATTCTTCGCCGACCTGAATTTCGCGAGTGATGTTACCAATATGAGCTACGGCTTCATCGACTTTTGCCCTATCTAATCCGCTAACTGTTACTTTACCATCGTCATCAACGTTTATCTCCGTTTGAGTTCTTGCAATTAAAGCTCGAATATTTTTTCCACCTGGACCTATAATTTCTCCAATTTTATCAGGAGGAGGAGTCAAAACAACTACTTTAGGTGCATAACGCGAAACTTCTTTTCTGGGACTAGAAATGACTTTATTCATTGCGTCAAGTATTTTGAGTCGCGCCTCTTTACCTTGAAAAAAAATATCTTTAATCATTTTTGAAGTCAAACCTTTATTTTTGACATCAAGTTGTATCGCGGTAATTCCATCGACCGTTCCGGCAATTTTAAAATCCATCTCTCCGGCAAAATCTTCCAAACCAACAATATCTGTCAGTACAGCATACTCATCATCTGATTTTGAAACAAGTCCCATAGCCACTCCGGCCACTGCTTGTTTTAATGGCACACCGGCATCCATTAAAGATAAAGATGACCCGGAAACACTCCCCATTGATGAAGATCCGTTTTCGGCAAGAATCTCAGAAACTACTCTAATTGCATAAGGAAAATCTTCAGTTGAGGGCAGTACCGGTTCAATAGCTTTTTCAGCCAGAGCTCCATGACCAATCGCGCGGCGAGATGGGCCCATCATTCGGCCAGTCTGTCCATAAGAATAAGGTCCATCCGAATAATGATGGATGTATCTTTTTACTTCCATTCCTTCCGGCCCCTCAATCAACTGTTCCAAAGTCGTTGAACCTAAGGTGGCAATAGAGAGTACCTGGGTCTGTCCTCTCTGAAACAAGGCTGAACCGTGAGTGCGGGGCAAGAGCGATACTTCAACATTGAGGTCTCGAACTTGATTAAATTTTCTTCCGTCAGGCCTGATTTTCTTGGTCAAAATATCTGATTTTATATTTGAATAATTATATTTTGTAATTGCGGCCAAGATCTGTCTAGTGTCAAATTTTTTTTCTAATTCTTCGTAAATTATGTCTGCCAATTCTTTAATCATTTTGTCTTCACTTCCCGCGGTTGCAGCTGCCTGTTTTACAGCGTCGGAGACTGGTTTTGCGTATTTAGATTTGACCAGTTTAATGATTTCAGAGTAATCTGCTTCGCTTGGCGCAACGTCTTTTTTCTTACCAATTTCTTTAGTTATGCTCTCAATAAAATCGATTATTTTTTTGTTTTCTATTTTAGCCATTTCTATTCCCTCCTGAATAATTTCGTCTTTGATCATGTTAGCTTTGGTTTCAATCATCAATACTTTATCTTTTGTTGATGAGACAACTAAGTCAAGATCAGAAAATTCTTGTTCATTTTCAGTTGGATATAAAATAAAGGCGCTTTCTTTATTTTCAGCCGATGTAATATATCCGACCCGAACCGTTGAAATTGGACCGGCCCAAGGAATAGAAGAAATGGACAACGCCACAGATACTGCGATCGCCGAAAGAATTTCCGGATCATTGACACCGTCAATAGACAAAAGTGTCACAACAACCTGTACTTGCTTTTTATATGTTTTTGGAAAGAGTGGTCTGATTGATCTATCAATGATTCGACCTTTTAACACAGCGTCGTCTGATGGCCGGCCTTCCCGCTTGACCCAGCGGGATCCTTTAATCAGTCCGCCTGCATAAAGTTTTTCTGCATACTCAACTGATAATGGAAAATAGTCAATATTAGGATTTTCAGGCCCTACTGCTACGGTGACCAGCACGGCTGTGTCTCCGAGCGTCGCATAGACTGAAGAGTCAACTGCTTGGGCAAGTTTTCCAAACTGGAGTGTTAATTTTTGCCCATCAATTTCAATGGATTTTTCGATAATATTCATTATTTTTTAAGCTTTATTTCCTTGATCAATTTTTTGTATCTTTTTTCGTCTAACTTTTGTAAATAATTAAGAATTCTTCGCCTTTTAGCAATCACCTTAAGTAAACCACGACGGGAATGATTATCTTTTTTATTAATGTCTAAATGCTCTGTTAATTTCTCAATCTTATGACTAAGAAGGGCTACCTGCACCTCTGGAGAGCCGGTGTCACCTTTTTTCTGACCAAATTTTTCGATTATCTTTTGTTTATCGTCTTTAATCAAAGCAATCTTTTCAACTTTGACAACTTTTGTTACCTTTTTATCTTCTTTTACTTTAACCATAGTTTCCTATTATAATTGAAACCAATGAGACTTGCAACTGGCAAATTAGGGAAAAAACTGATTTTTTTGTTACTTATATTATGTCTGATAATTTCTTTTGCTTTATCAACAACTCCCTCAAATCTTTTTGCTATATTGATAATGAATATACTAATCAGTATTTTTTTCTATTTTCTATTCAAGACTTTTTCAACAAAAAAGCTGGCTTTTTCTTTAACCTTTTCTGTATTTCTAATTACTACTCTTTTGTCTCTAAAACAATTTGATCCGTTAAATTTAATTTTAGTCATTAGTTTATCAATTGCGGTTGGATTGCTGATTAGATAAATTGTTTCTGTCTTCTTCCCAATTCATCGGATTGTCTTTAATATATTGTCTAATTCGACAAAATTCTTTTTCATTACGAATAATATGGTCGTAATATGAACGTTGCCAAACAATAAATTGTGGATTATTAATGAATGTACGTATTTGTTTTGTACATTCGGATTTAAACAAACCAATAACCGTTCCCAATGTAGGGGCGGGTCGTGACCCGCCCTTATTGATGAGGCGAATTATAAAATGAATGTGATTCGGCATTACCACAAATTCATCCAATTCCATGGAATGATGATTGGGTAATGATTTCCATATATTTTTAACAATTCCACCTGTTTCGTTTAATTTAATATATGAGGGCGACCCACGGGTCGCCCTTACAATTATTTTTCCAAATAAACATTCGCGGTTTTGTGTACAAATCGTGACAAAATACCAACCAGCGTCAGAATAATCATATTTTTTTAAACGTATTTGTTTTCGTTGTTTTATAACCATGAAACAATTGAACAATGGAACAATATCTTTATCAACCGTTTATAACCTACAAAGTAAATGGATTAGATTGTTGAAAAGGAAAATAAATATCGATAGATATCATCATTAAAAAATTTCAATTATAATATACGATATTAATTGTATGACAAAAAAGTATTTTTATATCACTACTACCGCTCCTTACGTCAATGCCGATCCTCATATAGGATTTGCGTTGGAAATTATACAGGCCGATGCGATCGCAAGATTCAAGAGACTTCAAGGTTATGAAGTTGCTTTTGGCTTTGGCACTGATGAACACGGTCTAAAAATTTATCAGAAAGCTCTCGAGCAAAAAAAAGACCCCCTAAAATATTGCGATGAATATGCAAAAAAATTCGACGATTTGAAAAAGATGCTGAATTTAAGCGTCACTCATTTTATTAGAACTACCGATCCCACACATATCAAAGCGGCTCAAGAGTTCTGGATAAGATGTTTTAAAAACGGAGATATCTATAAAAAAAATTACAAAACCAAATATTGCGTTGGTTGTGAACTGGAAAAAACTGATTCCGAACTGGTTGATAATAAGTGTCCAATCCACCCGAAACTAAATATTGAAATAATAGAAGAGGAAAATTATTTTTTTCGTTTTTCTAAATATCAAAAAAAGCTTTTGCAGTTATACCGAGAACAAACCGATTTTGTTCTTCCAGGTTTTAGGTTAAAAGAAATTGAAGCTTTTGTCGAAAAAGGTTTAGACGACTTCAGCGTCTCCCGTCTTAAGAAAAAAATGCCTTGGGGCATCGATGTACCCGGAGACCTTGATCACGTTATGTATGTTTGGTTTGATGCATTAATTTACTATATTTCGACATTAGGTTGGCCTAAAGACGAAAGAAGCTTTAAAAACTTTTGGCCAGTAGTTCAAGTAGCCGGCAAAGATAATTTACGCCAGCAATCTGCAATCTGGCAAGCAAT
>CAYWJV010000006.1:0-31483 GCA_964458735.1 uncultured Gammaproteobacteria bacterium
AGCATTATATCAATTTAAAGTAGTTAATTCAGACACACATTTTGACACTTAAGCCAAGAAAATACAAGTGTTTGTTTATGAATTATGTTGTGGAGTAATACAGTACTTTTATGGAGATGATTGGGATAAGGATGGTAAAGATTTAAGTGTTGAAAACAAGAAAGATTGAATTAACAACCTAATCACGAGTTCGAATCCTAAGCGGTCTCTTGGCTATAGGCTTAATTTTGAGGAGTTATCCACAATTTTTTGAGGCTAAAAGTTGTAGTTCGATAAAAAATCATCCTGTGATCCCAACCGGATTCGAACCGGTGTCTTTAGCATGAGAAGCTAATGTCCTGACCGCTAGACTATGGGACCTCTCTTCAAAATAAAATTTGACTTTTAAAGTGCTTTCTTGTACTATTTTACCACCGATCCCCTAAATTAAAAAGCGTTCTGAGGGGATTTTATTTTTAAAAAGATATGTCAAAAATTCAATTAACTAAACAAGGATACGACGATTTGCAAAAAGAGCGTCAGGATTTAGTAAAAAATAAAAAGCCGCAGGCGGTTGACCGATTACAAAAAGCGCGTGCCATGGGCGATCTTTCCGAAAACAGCGAATATGCGGCTGCTAAGGAAGAACTCGCTTTTGTTGAAGGAAGAACGAGAGAGATTGAGGAAATATTGAATCAAGCCGAAGTAGTTGAAAATCATTCCTCTGGAAATAAGGTTGAAATTGGTACTTCTGTTATTGTTGAAACTAATGGCAAAAAAGAATTATTTCAGATTGTTGGTGAATTTGAAGCCGATCCAATGAATAAAAAACTATCACAAAATTCTCCAATTGGCCAGGCTTTAATGGATAAAAAAGTCGGTGATTTAGTTGAAGTCAATATTCCGGCTGGCAAAGTCCAGTATAAGATTATTGAAATAAAATAAGTTACCTATTAAACAAGTTTTTTAAAATTAAAAAGGCTCTATCTATATTTTTTTCTCCAAATATTAAAGTTATTTCATGAGTAGTCGAGACTACTTCAATGATATTTATTCCCTCCCAAGCCAAAGGTTTAAGAATAAAGTAGTAAACACCAGAAAGATCAATATTTTCCTTTGGTAATCTGATTGTGATAGAAGATAAATTATTAACTTTAAAAATTACCTTTTTACCTTGATAAATTCTTTTAACTGAACTTTCAAGTTCTAAGCTGACAATCAACGTTGTTTCAAAAACTCCCTCTGTAATCGTACTAAAAAACTCTTTTTGTCTATCAATTATCTCTAGTAATTTCTGATGTTTAGAAACTAATGATTGAGAATTAGCGAAAGTATATTCAATTAGATTAGATTTGACTATTATATCCGGAGCGTTTATAAATACTTTTTTAATATTACTTTTATAGTCTAATCTATTAGACAACCTTTTCAAAGCCATGATGATAGCCCCGTTTTCAACTTTTTTATAAAGTTCTTTTTCAATATCAGGTTTAATAATGCGAGATAAAGCGGAAAGGTTAATAATTTTTTTATTTAGTCCTTCTTCTAGAAAAGGCGACTTTTTAATAATCCTCTCAACGATTTCCGATATAGTAATCATAAAATGTTAAAATTTTAACATTTTTTAGGTTTTTTGTCAATAAAGCTCAAAAAATTGACTAATTGTAAATTAACAATATAATTATTTCCATGTTAAAAACTAATTGTCCAATCTGTGACGCTCAGGTCACTCTTCCAAAAAATACCGAAGAGTCTGAAATTGTCAGTTGTCCGGAATGTCATACCCGACTGGTAGTCACCAAAATAGAAAAGAACTCAGCTACCCTTGAGGAGGCTCCCAAAGTCGAAGAAGATTGGGGAGAATAAACTTATGGTTACCGTTGGACTTTTGCATACAACAATAAGAGGTGATGAAAAGCTAATTATTGAAGCGGCCAAAAAAAGAAATATTAAAATAAAACTGATTGATGTCAGGGAGGAAATACTAAATCGAAAAACATATCAATGTGATTTTGAGGTTGCCCTTGAACGTTGTGTATCAACTGTAAAAGGAAACCACGCTACTCGTTTTTTTGAATCCATTGGTGTCAAAGTAATTAATAATTCTTCTGTCTCCGCAATCTGTGAGGATAAATTTGTGACTTCGCTAATTCTCCAAAAAACCCATGTGCCGACTCCGGACTTTGCCATGGTTTTTAATGCTAATCAGGCAGTCGAGGCCATAGAGGAAATGGGCGGATTTCCGGTCGTCATAAAACCACCTCTTGGATCATGGGGAAGATTACTGGCTAAAGTAAACGATGTTGATGCTTTGGAAGCAATATTGGAGCATAAAGATGTTTTGGGATCACCTCAACAAAAATCGTTTTATATCCAACAGTACGTAAAAAAACCAGGTCGAGATATCAGAACTTTTGTCATTGATGGTAAAACTATTTGCGCCATCTACCGCGATTCTCCCCATTGGATAACTAATACGGCCAGAGGCGGGGTTGCTACTAACTGTCCTGTGACAAAAGAACTATCGAACATATCAAAAAAAGCCTCCGATGCTGTTGGAGGCGGAATTCTTTCTATGGATGTATTCGAAACAGAAAACGGATTACAAATAAATGAAATAAATCATACGACCGAATTCAAGAATTCCGAAAAACCTACCGGAGTTAGTATATCTGGAGCCATAGTCGATTACTGTATTAAAACCGCAAAAAATTTATGATAAACGTATCAATATTCGGAGCATCGGGATATGCAGGTGGAGAATTATTGCGAATTCTTACCGATCATCCTAAAGTAAAAATTCAGCAAGCAACTTCAAGACAGTTTGCTGATCAACCGGTTTCTTTGGTGAATCCTAATTTAAGGAAAAAAACTGATTTAATATTTTCCCATCCTGATCAATTGAAAAAATGCGACCTCCTTTTTGTTGCTTTACCTAATTGTGAATCCATGAAACTTATGCCAAAATTAAAAAATCTAGCAAAAAAAATTATCGATCTTGGAGCCGATTATCGTATCCATGATAAAAATGTTTTTGAGCATTGGTACCATCAAGAACATAAAAATCCAGAGTTTCTTTCCCAATTTGTTTATGGAATAGCTGAACTTCATCGCGAACAAATTAAAAAATCAAACTATGTTGCTTGTGGAGGCTGCGAAGCCACCGTCTCTATTTTAGCCCTTTATCCTCTTATGAAACATGGTCTTATTGAAGAAAGAATAATTATTGATGCTAAAATGAGCAGCTCTCAAGCCGGCTTAAAACCGACTATGTCTTCGCATCACCCTGAACGGGCTGGCGTCGTCAGATCATATATGCCGTCAGGTCATCGTCACACTGCTGAAATTCTTCAGGAATTATACCTATATGAAAAAAAAGTTGATGTGGCAATTTCAGCCACCGCGATTGATATGGTTAGAGGGCTCTTGGTAACAATCCATACGACACCAAAAAAATCAATAACGGAAAAAGATATCTGGAAGGCTTACCGGACCGAATATGGAAACGAACCTTTTATCCGCATTGTTAAAGAACATCAAGGTTTATACCGTTTTCCTGAGCCAAAAATTCTTCAGGGAACTAATTTCTGTGATATTGGGTTTGAAATGGATACCGTTTCAAAACGATTAGTAGTTATTGGTGCAATTGACAATCTTGTCAAAGGTACGGCAGGACAAGCTGTCCAGGCAATGAATTTAATGTATGGATATCCGGAAGAAACGGGGCTGGAATTTCCCGGACTTCATCCTATTTAATCATATGAATTTTAAAGGCATTATCGATACAACTTTTCGTGACGGTCAACAATCACCATTGATGTTCGATTCGTATAAATACCGTTTTACTATTGAAGATAAAAAAAGTCTTATTTATGGTTTGATTAAACTTGGAGTACGTAATTTTGAATTCTTTTCACCTAATGTCAGTCTATCAGAGGCTAACGACTTCGCTAATTTAAAACAATATGTTTCTTCATTGAAAGTTCCCGGTATACGATTTCTGGCACATTGCCGTTGTCATCCTAGAGATATTGAAGAGGCTATAAAAGCTGGGTTTGACGGCTTGAATTTATATATTGGAATGACAGAATACTCTCAACGTTATAGTCATGGGATGAATTTTAGCGAAATTATTACTAATGTCAAAAAAATTATTGAAACTACCAGAAAATTTTACCCCAACCTTTATCTTCGTTTCAGTGCTGAAGACAACTTTCGTACTCCGCTCGAAGATATTTTTAAAATGTATGACGAAGTTTATCAATCGGTTGATACTTTTGGTATGCTAGACACGGTTGGCGTTGCCACGCCCACTATAGTCAAAGAAAGATTATTAGCAGTAAAAAAAAGATATCAAAATGTCGATATTGAATGTCATTTTCATAATGACCGGGGATATTCACTTATTAATGCCGTCACTGCCGTACTGAACGGTGCTTCATATATAGATACGTCAATTTGGGGAATGGCCGAACGATCGGGAATTACCTCTGTTACTGGTCTGCTTTTAAATCTTTTTTACGAGAATAAATCTTTATGTCAAGGATACGACTTAAAACTTTGCTATCCATTGAATGTATTAATGGGTTCTATCTTAAAATTACAAGTATCACCGACCGAGCCAACTTCAATTACCAACCGTACTCATACTGCTGGAGTCCACCAAAAAGCCGTTCTTAATAATCCATACGTTTATGAAGCTCACGATCTGAAAAACTTCGGTGTAGATAAAAAACAATTATTTTTAGGTCCATTGAGCGGAAAAAATCTCATCTATTATTATCTGAGAGAAATAGAATATTATGATTTGACTCAAGAGCAAGCATCTGGAATTGCTAAAGAATTTAAGTCAAAATCAGCGGAAATGAACAAAAAAAACAAGCCGGAAGCAGTATTAAAAAAGATTGTTGATCGATATAATTTGCCAAAACTTTCAATCAAAAAAAAGTATCTTAAGAACAGAGTAGAAAATTTGGATTAAACATTATGGGACAAACGATTGCTGAAAAAATATTTTCTCAACATGTTGGAAAAAAAGCATCCGCGGGAGATTTTATTATTGCAAAACTCGACCTTGTTATGGCCCATGACACAACCTGCGCCTGGGCAATTGACCCGTTTTACGAAATTGCTAAAAAAGTTTGGGATAAAAAGAAAATTTTTATACCTTTTGATCATGCTTTTCCTGCTCCTAACGTTCAAATAGCTAAATTACAGGCAAAAATTAGGAAGTTTGCCAATGAACAAGGGATTCCAATTACAACCGATGGAGTTTGTCACCAGATCATGTCTGAACGGTTTATTAATCCGGGGAATTTGATTCTTGGTGCCGATTCTCATTCCCCAACCGGCGGCGGTTTAGGCGCTTTAACAATTGGTGTTGGTTCAACCGATGCTGCAATTGCCATGGCCACCGGAACCTGTTGGTTCAGAGTTCCGCAGACAATAAGAATCAACGTCGAAGGAAAATTAAAAAAAGGAGTGTTTTCTAAGGATGTTATCTTAATGATTGCCAAAGAGTTTGGCCCGGAAGGTGGCAATTATAAAATTCTAGAATACGGCGGTGAAACAATACGCGATTTTAATGTTCCGGCTCGTTTAACAATAACAAATATGTCAGCCGAAATGGGAGCCAAAGCGGCAATCATCGAACCGGACGAAAAAACCAGTTTATACCTTAAGGATAACCAAAGGTCTTATAAATTTGATAAAAAATCCTTGTGGAGTGACAGGGACGCCGTTTACGAAAAAGTGATGAACTTTGATGTTTCCGATCTTACTCCCCAGATCGCCGAACCGCCAGACATTGACCGAGTCAAAGCAGTACAAGAAGTTGAAAAAAAGAAAATAAAAGTTGACCAAGTATTCATTGGGTCCTGTACCAATTGCCGAATTGAAGACCTTGACGTCGTCTACGCAATGTGGCAAAAACATAATCTTAATCCGCAAATTAGAACCATCATTACCCCGGCGTCTAAACTCGTTTATTTGCAGGCTTTAGCTAAAGGATATATTGAGTTTTTTACAAAAAAAAATGCTATTATCCTTAATCCTGGTTGTGGGCCCTGTTTGGGTCGGCACGGCGGGGTTTTATATGATTACGAAGTCTGTGTCTCAACCAGCAACCGCAATTTTACCGGAAGAATGGGCAGTCCGAAAGCGTTAATTTATTTGACCAGCCCGGCCACGGCGGCCGCCTCGGCAATCACTGGATACATTACCGACCCGAGAAAATATTTATAAAATATGAACTGGATTTTCGAAAACAATATCAACACTGATCTGATTACCCCGGGCCGCTTTAACATCACAACTGATGCTAATGAACTAGCAAAAATTGCTTTTATTGAGCACCTGCCAGAGTTTGCCAAAAAAGTACAAAAAGGTGATTTTATTGTAGCCGGAAATAACTTTGGTTGCGGTTCTTCCCGTGAAACAGCTGTTACCGCACTACGTGCTTGTGGAATAAAAGCCATTGTTGCCAAATCTTTTGCCCGTATTTTTTATCGAAACTGTATAAACCAGGGATTATTAGCAATCATCGCCGATACTGAAAATATCAAATCAAACGATAAGCTCAAAATTGATATTAAAAAACAGCTTGTTATCAATATTTCCAAAAAAAAGGAAATAAAAGCGGTTATCCCACCTTTAATGATTAAACTTTATGAAACTGGTGGCATAATTCTTTTTCTCAAAAAAAATAGGTTGGGTTCGCTAAAAAAACTTTTTGAAATATGAAAAAAAAATATCAAATATGTTATATGGGAGGAGATGGTATTGGTCCTGACGTCACCGACGAGTCGATCAGGCTCCTTCAAGCAACTGAAATCGGTTTTGATTTTGTCCCCGCTGAAATCGGATTTGGCGCTTATGAAAAATACGGTACTCCCCTTCCTGAAAAAACAGTTGATATTTGTAAAAAAAGCGACGCTATATTGTTTGGAGCCATTACTACTCCACCAAATATTAAAGGATATTTTAGTCCAATCGTTCGTTTAAGAAAAATTCTCGATCTTTTTGCTAACGTTAGACCTTTTAAATCATTACCAATACCTGAACAAAAGCAGGGAATAGATTTTGTTATTATTCGTGAAAACACCGAAGATCTATACGTCGGCCAGGAAAGATTGACCAAAGAGGGAGCAGTCGCCGAACGGGTGATCACAAAAAAAGCCTGCGAAAGAATTGTTAGATTTGCTTTTGACCTAACCCGTAAACAAAAGAGAAAAAAAGTTACCGTGGTTCATAAAGCCAATATTTTGAGAATTACCGATGGCCTATTTCTTGAAATCGCCAAAAAAATCGCTTCATCTTATTCTGATATTGTCATGGAAGATATGCTCGTCGATTCCTGCGCAATGCAACTCATAAAAAAAACGGAAAGCTTTGATGTTATCGTCACAACTAATATGTTTGGTGATATTTTATCCGATGAGGCAGCTGGTTTGACGGGTGGATTAGGAGTAGCTGCAAGCGGCAATGTGGGAGAAAGCCGAGGGTTATTTGAACCTGTCCATGGTTCAGCTCCCAAATATGCCGGAAAAAATGTTGTTAACCCAACTGCCAGTTTTCTTTCATCGGCCATGATGCTTGAATTTTTAGGAGAAGATAAAGCGGCAAAAAAAATAATAAAAGTGATAATCAAAACAATCAAGCTCGGTTTTACTACTCAGGACCTCGGCGGAAAATTAAAAAGTTCCGAATTTACGAATAAAGTTATAGAAAACTTATGATGCTTATTAAAATAGGTGGTGGAAAACAAATCAGTTGGAACTATATAGCGGCGGACGTAAGAACTTTAATCGAAAAAGGTGAGAAAGTTGTTATCGTTCATGGAGCCAGTCAAACCAGAGATGAAATTGCAGAACAGCTTCATATGCCAACAAAAACTATTATCTCTCCTTCTGGTGTCAGTAGCGTATATACGGATACAAAAGCAATCGACATTTTTCTTATGGTCTATGCTGGACTTGTTAATAAACACATTGTTGCTAAACTCCAACAAAATGGAATAAACGCAATCGGTCTATCTGGGATTGATGGGCAGCTTTGGATGGGTAAACGTAAAAAAGCAGTCTATTCGCAAGAAGGGAAAAAAACAAAGCTAATCACCGATAGTATGACGGGAAAAGTTAATAAAATAAATACCGATCTTATAAATCTTCTCCTGAATAATCAATATATTCCTGTAATATGTCCACCCGCCCTAAGCGAGGATAACGAAATTATTAATACTGATAATGATTGGGCTACTGCAGTTATGACCGGTTCTTTAAAAATAAAAAAAATGGTCGTTCTTTTTGAAGCGTCAGGACTTTTGAAAAAATTTGGCGATGAATCATCTCTTATAAAAACCGTTGACAAAAATCAACTTGATAAATATTTGATCTATACCCAAGGACGGATGAAGAAAAAAATATTTGGTGCCCAAGAAGCTTTTCGTTTAGGTCTAAAGACTATGTATTGGTCAGATGGACGAATAAAAAATCCCATTACACAAGCTTTTAACGGTCACGGTACAATTATCAGTTAATTTCAAATTATTTTATGAAAAACTATCAATTTCTCCAACAAAAATATATTGTCAATACTTATGTGAATCGAGGAGTCACTTTTGTTAAAGGTGAAGGAATCTATCTTTCTGACGAAAATGGTGAAAAATACTTAGATATGATGAGTAATTATGGCGTCAATATTTTCGGACACGTTGATAAAGAAATAACGGATCAAATAACCAAACAATTAAAAACTCTGACAACCTTGCATGGCAGTTTTAATAACGATAAACGGGCAGAAGCATCAGAACTTCTTATAAAAAGATGCGGTTCATCATATAAATTCGTCTATTGGTCAAACTCGGGAACCGAGGCCAATGAAGCGGCTTTAAAATTCGCCGTTACCACAACAGGTAAAAAAAAGATTATTGCTTGTGAAAATGCCTATCATGGAAAAACTTTAGGGACACTTTCCGTCACCGCCGGCGAAAAATATCGCAAGCCGTTTCTTCCTCTTTTGTGGGAAATAATATTTATTAAACATAACAACATACAGGTTTTAGAAAAAGCAATCGACAAAAATACGGCTGCTTTTATCGTTGAGCCTATACAAGGCGAGGGCGGAATATATGTCCCTGATAAAGATTACTTGAAAAAAGTTAGAGAAATTTGTAATAAACACGGCGTCCTCCTCATTGTTGATGAAATTCAAACAGGTATGGGAAGGACTGGATCATTATTATCAATACAAAAAACGGGTGTTGAAGCGGACATATTAACTTTAGGAAAAGGCTTGGCTGGTGGCGTACCTGTTGGAGCTACTTTAGTAAATCAAAAAGTCGGAAATGCTATCTTTAAAGGGCTGCATACCTCAACTTTTGGAGGGAATCCTTTAGCCTGTGCCGGGGTCATCGCTACATTAAATAAAATAGACAGTCAGTTACTCAAACATATAATAGAAATGGGCTCATATTTTATAAAAAAGTTAAAATCAATCAAATCTTCGTCTATTGCCGACGTCAGGGGTCAGGGTTTGATGATTGGTGTTGAGGTAAAAGAAGATCGGAACGGTTTATTAAAAAAATTACAGGGAGAAAAAATATTAGCCATTCCTGCAGGAGATATGGTAGTCCGATTTTTACCACCTTTTATAGTTGGGAAAAAACATATTGACGAAACAGTTAATAAATTGAGACAAATTTTATCTTAAAATAATATGTGCCGTTTTCTTTTGTGTAAATCAAAACAACTCATAAATCCAAAAAAAATACTAAGTTCATTTGCTAAAATGGCCCAAAATAGTAAAGCTTTTGACGGAGATTGGCAAGGTGACGGTTGGGGAATAGCCTGGCTTAAAGATAATAAATGGCAAGAATATCGATCGTTAAAACCTATTTGGGAAGAAAAAGAAAAATTTTTGAAATTTCCCCAGTCTTATATTTTTTCCATACACGCACGGAGCGCTTCTTTTCCGCAACATAAAAATAATATTGAGTATAATCAACCTTATATAAATGAGTTTTATTCTTATGTATTTAATGGACTTCTACGAGGCGTCACTCTTTCTCTTTCTGGGGATATAGGAGCACAGAAAATATGGTTGCTTTTAAATGATTATCTTAAAAAGATGAATCTGACTCAGGCCTTATATAAAACAACCGATATATTGAAAAAAAATTCTCGAAGTATTCAGGCTTTGAATATTGGCATAGCCGGAAAAAATACTATTTCTGCATATTGTCACTATACAAAACACCCAAATTATTATTCTCTCCAATACTCAGACAGTTCCGATGTAAAAATTATTTGTTCAGAAGTAATTGATGGGTTTAGTTTTAAATCTCTCCCAACAAATTCACTAATTACGTTGTAAAATATATTATGCCTACATCAGATAATTTAAAAAATGATCGATTAGAAAAGCTTAGAAAAATTTATGAAAAGGGGATTAACCCATACCCTTCTTCTTTTGATAAAAAAAATAGCATAAATGAATGTACAAAAAATGAAGGAAAAGTTGTTAAAACTGCCGGAAAAATATTTTCTTTTCGAACTCATGGCAATATTGCTTTTGCCAATTTAAAAGATGAAACTGGAAAAATCCAAATTTTGTTTCAAAAAAAACTATTGGGAGAAAATTATAAAAACATAGATTTTCTTGACATCGGTGACTATATAGGTGTTGAGGGCCTCGTCACAAAGACTATAGCTGGTGAAATTTCTATCGTCCCAACTTATTTTGTACTTTTAAGTAAATCATTAAAACAACTACCTCATGAATGGTTTGGGGTTAAAGATATAGAAATTCGTTATCGTCAAAGATATTTAGATTTACTTTTAAATCCAGAAATCAGACAAAGATTTAATATTAGAACAAAATTGATAAGATCTTTAAGAAAATATTTGGATGAACTTGGGTTTTGGGAAGTAGAAACGCCTGTTTTACAACCGTTATATGGGGGAGCCAACGCAAAGCCTTTTATTACCAAAATCAATGCACTTGATCAAAAAATGTATTTGAGAATTGCCGATGAACTTTATCTCAAGAGGTTAATTATTGGTGGTTACGAACGGGTTTATGAAATTGCTAAAGATTTTCGTAATGAAGGAATTGACAGATCACATAATCCTGAATTTACCATGATTGAATATTATGAAGCTTATGCTGATTATCATCGAATTATGAATGTTACCGAAGGACTTTTCAAACATTTAGCTAAAGAATTAAATGGTCATACCAAAATGAAAATAGAGGATAAGAATATTGATATTGGTGGTAAATGGCCCAGAATTGAAATGAATAAAATAATAAAACAAGAACTTAATTTGGATGTAGAAAAAGAAACTTTAGAATCACTTTTGAAATATTGCAAAAAAGAAAATATTGGATTAATAGGTGGTGAAACTAAAGGTCAACTTATCTTTATGATTTTTGAACATAAAATTACAAAGCTTTTAATTGAGCCTACTTGGATTATTGACTATCCAGAAGATGTCAGTCCATTATCAAAAAGTCATCCAACAAAAAAAGGTTGGGTTGAACGATTTGAAGGATATATTGGCGGTAAAGAAATTTGCGATGGTTGGTCAGAGCTGACAGACCCTCAGGAACAAAGAAAAAGATTTACACAAGACGTAAAAGCGGCTCGAAAAGACAAACAAGAAGCTCAACAAGTCGATGAAGATTTCATTGAAGCCATGGAATATGGAATGCCTCCTTTAGGCGGAATTGGTATTGGGATGGATAGATTAACTATGTTTTTTACTAACACCTGGTCGATAAAAGAAGTAATTCTTTATCCAACTCTAAGAAAGTGATTCTTCTGGAATTAAATAAAATATATAATATGGAAAGTGAAAAAGATTTTAATTGCGTCAACAAATCCAGGTAAAATTACCGAAATAAAAATTGGTCTACAAGAATTAGAAAAACAAGAAATTAAAGTCCTTACATTAAACGACGTAAGAGTAGGGGATTAACAAAAAAAGTTAAAAATCTGATATTATAATAACTATGTTATCACTCGACTATATTCGTAACAATAAGGCTCAAGTAATAGAAGCAGCCAAAAACAAAAACCGTAAAGTTGATATTGATAAGATCTTAAAACTCGATAATCAAAGACGGGAGTTAATTCAAAAAATTCAAACTCTTCGAGAAGAGAGAAACAAGACTACTCACCAAAAACCTGATAAAAAAACGATTATCCGGGGCAAGGAAGTTAAAACAGAGCTTAAAAAGCTTGAAGATAATCTTTCAAAAATTACTATCGAATTAGACTCATTAGTCTCATACGTCCCAAATGTTCCATTACCAGAAGTTCCCGTCGGAAAAGATGAAACCGGTAACCTCGAAGTCAAAAAATGGGGGAAAATTCCGGTATTTGACTTTGAACTAAAATCTCATCTTGATCTTGGTCTATCGCTTGATCTTTTTGACCTGGAACGGGGTTCTAAAGTTTCCGGTTTCCGTGGATATTTTTTGAAAAATCAAGCCGCTCAACTGCAATTTGCAATTCTTTTTTATGTCTTTCAAAAGTTAATCAAAAAGGGCTATACACCAATAATTGCTCCGTCAATCGTCAAAGGTTTTACCCTCTTTGGGTCAGGTCAGTTTCCCTGGAGCGAACAAGACACTTATAAACTTAACGACGAAGGCGCATATTTGGCTGGAACAGCTGAACAACCAGTCACTGCTTATTATTCAGGAGAAATTTTAAACGAAAAAGACTTACCAAAAAAATTTGTCGCTTTTTCTCCTTGTTTTAGAAAAGAGGCCGGCGCTTATGGAAAAGACACTAAAGGTTTGTACCGTGTCCACGAATTCTGGAAAGTTGAACAGGTCATTATTAGCAAAAACGATGTTGACGGAGCAAAAAGACTCCACGAAGAACTACAAACAAACTGCGAGGAAATCCTTCAAGACTTAAAACTACCTTATCGAGTTTTATTGATGTGCACCGGCGATATGGGTGAACCACAGATAAAAAAATATGACACTGAAACCTGGATGCCATCCCGTCAGGCTTATGGCGAAACAATGTCTAACTCAATTATGGGCGATTTTCAAACGAGAAGATTAAAAATTAAGTATCGAAAAAAAGACGGTTCAACCGAATATTGTTTTTCTTTAAACAATACCGCTTTGGCCTCACCCAGAATTTTAATTGCCATTTTGGAAAATTATCAACAAAAAGATGGAAGCATTAAAGTGCCGGACGTGCTTCAGCAATTGGTAGGATTCGATAAAATAATCAAATAAGCAAATACTACAAATAAACAAATGAATAAATTAAATAATAAAATGATTTAATTTTTTTTATTTTCTCATTTTTACATTTATTTGATTATTAGATTATTTATTTATTTGGATATTTCTTCATGGCGTCGGTGTTGGACTGGCCAACGACGCCTGACTACAGTTAGCGTTATTTTCTGTTCCGCGAACAAAATACTCTTTTCGTCCGTAATAACAAATTTTTTCCACGACATTATACGGCTTTTCATACCATCTATTTCCGGTTCCATAATTTTTCAATAAATAAGTCATTACCCTATTCCAAATTGGCGCCGCCCCGGTAATCCCTGATGTTAGGTACGGATTCATTGGCGTATTATCATTATTTCCTACCCAAACGGTCACTAAAAATTCCGGAGTATATCCAACTGTCCAGTTATCTTTTTTATCATTGGTCGTTCCTGTTTTTACGGCAACTCGATAACCAGGAATTTCTAAAGATGACCTGTTTCCAAAAGCTGAGGTTCGGGCAAAATTATCGGATAGAATATCATTGATAATAAAAGCAATGGCCGGATCTATTTCTTTTATTTTAAAAGGTGTCATCTCACGCAAAACATTACCATTACTATCTTTTATTTTTTGAAAATAATTAATCGGTATTTTATACCCTAAATTGGCGAGGGCACCAAAAGCTTCCGCCATATCAACCATGGTTACTTCCCCACCGCCTAAAGTTAAAGATAAACCATATCGAGACTTATCCTTCCAAGTGCTTATGCCCATTTTTGTGGCAAAATCAATAAAATTATCGACACCAATATTATTTAAAGTTTTGACAGCTGGAATATTATAAGAATTTGCTAGGGCATAGCGCAAAGGTACTTTACCATGAAACTGGCCATCATAGTTCACCGGACGGTAGGACTCTGATCCGGCGATGTTGAAAACAACCGGCGAATCGTCAAGAATTGAGGCGGCCGTATAACCTTTTTGTAAGGCTAAAGAATACATAATTGGTTTAATTGAGGAACCCGGCTGACGTAAAGCTGTCGTCACATTAAAAGCCCCAGACGATTGAGTAAAATAATCATATGAACCCACCATCGCCAATATCTCACCGGTTGAAGGACGGGTGACTAATATCGCCCCGTTGCTAACATTTAAATAACTGATTTTATCCAGTTCTTCTTTGAGAATTTTTTCCGCTTCCTGCTGAATATTATTATCTAAAGTAGTTGTTACTTTTAAACCGCTTTCTTCAACAGTTTTAATTCCGTAATAATCTTCCAGTTGATTTTTAGTATAAAAAACAAAGTGCGGTGCCCGAATAGATGTCTTTGGCGGCAACACTTCCATTTTTGACTTTTGACTTTTCACTTTCGACTCTTCGCTAATGAATTCCTGCTGCCTCATCGCTGACAGTACTTGATTTCTTCTTTCTGTAGTTGCTTCCGGATTGCTATAAGGCGAATAGATTGAAGGAGCTTGCGGTAATCCGGCCAGTAAAGCCGCTTCGTCAATTGTTAGCTGTTGAGCTTTCTTTCCAAAATAAGTTTTGGCCGCCTCTTCAATCCCGTAAGAAGAACCTCCATACGGGACTTGATTTAAATACATTTCAAGAATTTTATCCTTACTATAAATTTTTTCTGTCCATAAAGCCAAAATCACTTCTTTAATTTTCCGCGTTATTGTTCTTTCCGGAGAAAGTAATGCCGTCTTAACTAACTGTTGAGTAATCGTTGATCCACCTTGCAAATTTTTGTTAATAACCATTTCCTTAACGGCCCGGATAATTCCAGAAAAAAGAGCTACCCCCTGATGACGATAAAAATCTCTATCTTCAATAGCAATCGTCGCCTGGGTTACATAAATAGGCAATTCTTTTAAAGTCACCGGCGTTCTATTCTGTTCTCGATATATTTCATAAAGTAATTTATTGTTTCTATCATAGATATGAGTCGATAATGGATAGTTAATCTTTCCAATACTATAAGGTGAAGGTAGTTCTTTAATAAATAAATATGATTGAACGGTAAAAACTATCCCAAGGGTAATTAAGCCACCAAGGAAAAAAAATTTAATTTTTTCAGAAATAAAACCGAAGGAAATTTCTACCTTAGGTAATCTTATTTTTGGTAGCTTAATCGGCTTTAACTTAATCTTAATTATCAGGTGATAAGCGTCTAAAAAAAAATTTCTTAGTAAATTACCAATAAATAATATTGAGGATAAGACTATTTTTTGGGCAATTTCACCAATAAAAATAAAGAAATTAACTAAATGATATAGTTGTTTGAATATAAATTTCATGAGGCCAATTCTACCATATATTATAGGTTTATTCAATCATAAATACTACCTATAATGATACTAGTTTAGCCGTTACTACTAATCTTTCCCAGTAAGTACCAGGTGGTGTACAAGTTATCAAAGTTAAATAAGAAGCGTCTTTTTTTTGCTCTAAAACCGAGATTTCACTTGGTTTAACAATAAAACTAGTAGTTACTTCGTACTGATATTCTAACTCTCCAATATTGATATAAATTTTATCGCCTTTGTCTAAAGAAGAGAGATAGGTAAAAATCGTTTTATAGTCCTTGGGATTATATAACTGCGGTAAAGTCGAATGACCAAAAATGGCTACATTACCATACTCGCCCGGTAATGATTGAGGTAAATAATGAACTAAACTTTTAGTTAGATCTTCTCCGCCAACCACCACCCGCGCTTTTTTAATATTTAGTTTAGGAATCGAAAGATTATATTCTTTAACGGTCAATTGAGAAAGTTGATTAGGTTTTGGTGAAGCGGGAAACCAAATACTAGCCCGGGTATAATCTCTTAGATTATTGGAAAAAACACTAAAAGACCCTAAGATCGAACTGGCTTCATTCAAGGCTGACGTTCCGATTTGTGCCGATACCGGTGTATTAATATTATTTTTTAAAAATAAACTGGAATAAATCATCGAAGATAAAATTGGATAAAAGGACCAAAATAAAAGTAATGAACCAGCAATCAAAAATATATAAGAGAAAAAATTAATCGTTTTTTTTTTGGATGTGTGGTGTTTTTTTTTCAAGTAAACATGAATAGACATACTTATAAACTGGAATTTTTCAAAATAATATTTTTTAAGAAAAAAGGCAGATAGTTCTTTAGCAACGGTAAAGGTTCTTTTATGATTAGATTATATCCGTCAATTTCATATTGGCTTTTCAAGATCTCCTTTAATTTTGATTGATTTTTTCCGAGAACGGCTTTTTTGATTTCCGTACCTGATACTTTTATAACTGCCTTCGCTTTAATCTTTGCCTCCATAATTAGCTGATTATCTTTCTTATTAATGTTATTTATCGTATAAGAAATATTTTCTTTTTCCAACTGATACTCTTTTTTCACTTCCGGTTTAAGTAAAACTAAAGCTTTATCAATAAAACTATTTTTATCATATAAAAAATGGGTGGCTGCTACCGTTGCTTTCAGACTTAATTTGTTACTTTCTTCCCCTAGTTCTTTGGAAAAATCCGTTTTGCTAAAATCAACTCTTGACAAAGATGAGGCGACTATTTCAGCGGACGAAACTTTTATCGAGGGAATTTCTTTTTTGGCTTTATTTAAAATTGTTACTTTTAAATTTTCCTGATCTTTTTTGGCCACCGTCTGAATCTGTTTTTTACTGCCGCCTGTTAGAGCGGTCTCATTTTTAGCTAATAAATTTTTTGATTTCCCTTCAATGGTAAACTTTGTGTTTGCGCTCAAATTATATTCTTCACCAATCCCTTCAGCAACTACCGATATCTTAGCTGTTGCCGGCTGAGAAGAAGAAGCGTCCCCGGTAGCAGAAGCAATTTTTACTTCGTTTTCTAAAACAAACTTCAGATTATTTGGTGAAATAATTAATGTCTTTTGGGCAAGAGTTTCGGCCGAGGATAGATTGCTGTTATAAATAGTCACCTGTCCACGGGCTTTATCACCCACCTCTTGCTTACCTGAAGTATTAATAGTTTCAGAAAAATCAGCTGAAGCACTGGACACGCGGTAATTAATCTCTATCTTGGTGGTTTTTTCTAATTTTTGTGTCGGCAAATAAACCGTTAACTCGGCCAGGTGGAAGAAATACTCATTGATAAAAAAACTAATAATAATTATCAAAATGCCAATAATTGGAAAGATCTTTCCGGAAAAATTGGGCAGATTTTTTTTAGGAAGAAAGGCGATCAATTTATTTTTCCAAGAAACCCATGGCTGGGATTTTTCGGCCAGAGGCCGATCGTCCCTTGGGCGATTTTCTTCAACTATTGGTTTTTCTCCTACATCCTCGTTAAGAAAAAAGCCAAGAGTTTCTCTTTTTTCTCTTTCTTTGTTATCTTCTCTCTTTACCTGAATTTGATTCTTTATCTGTTCCCCGAAAATACCCATTAATCCATTAATTACTTCGTCTTCGGACAAGATATCCACCTTGGGAATTTGAACAAAATAGTCACTACTCCAGCGATGGCTTAATATTTTTGTGGCCGTATCATCAAGGTTGCCGGAATCATACAAGATTATCCGTGCCGGTAAAATCGTTTTTTTCTTAATCTCTTCAAACCCTTCACTTAAATCGGAAATAATATCATCGGTCCTGGCCATGATTTTTTTTGAGTCAATCTTGCCGCCTTTGTAAACAAATATTCCTAACTGAGTTTTGTCAATCTCTATTAGAATAGCTGTTAAAGAAATCTGTTCATTTTTTTCCAGGTAAAAATTAATCGCCTCAAAACATTCGACATAGCCCATTGCCTGCAGTTCCAAGGCTTTAACCAACTGTTTAATTTTTTGTAGATAAACTGGTTTAATATCGCCAATTTTTTCATCAATCAAATGCGAATAAACAAAAACAATTGTCTTTTTTATCTCAACCTCAAGATTTTTTTCTAATTTATAAAGAGTTTCATCAACATCGTCAGTTAGATTCTCCCAACCATTGGTGTAGGTAAACTTTTTTCGATCAACCAGTTCTAATCTACCGCTTTCTTTTAAAAAAGTCATCAATACACCCTGATCTTCTTTTAAAAATATTCCTAAATAAAATTCTTTTTGCTCTTTTTTTGAAAAAAAAGGTATTCTCATATTTAATTAATGCTGTATTTCGTAAAAACCTGATCAATTCCTTTTTTAGCCTCTCCTAAAGCTTCTTTGTAGGATACTCCTTGAATCGTGCTATTAATGGCATTCTCCAAATATTTAATTATCTCATCATTCAAGCCATTATCAAAGGTCCGCGAAACTAAAGGTTGAGACGCAAAATTATTAGCTTGTTTAATCACCGCACCCAGATAAGGATTTTGAGCTAGTAAGGGCGCCAAATCAACCCTGGAGTAAGGTTCGCCAAAAGGTCTTATTTTGCTTTGAATTTCATAAAGTTTAGTCATATTTTCTTTCTCGGTCAAAAATCTCAAAAATTTCCAAGATTCGAGTTGATTATTACTAAATTTTGACACACCCTCAACCCAGTAAGAAGCAATTGATATCAAAGCTGTCCCGGGAACGACCGGCACCGGAACGACTTTCATATCGAGATCAGGATTAGCCGATTTGATTGATAAGACTTCCCAGGAAGGGATAATAATCATAGCCACTTTCTCTTGAATAAAAGCCGTCGTCGAATTAGTCATACTTTCAGTCCAATACCCTTGCGGTGGTTCGCTGAATTTTCTAAAGATTTCTAAAGCTCCGGCCGCTTCTTCCTGATCCAGCTTATTTAGAGATCCGCCATTTTGTAGCAAAAGTAGTCCAAAAATATCAGAAAAATGGTCAACGTTGGAAGCGGTGCCCATGGCGATTCCTGAAGTGATTAACTGGCCCGATCGATCTTTAACCGTCAGTTTTGGCACTATTTCCGTAATATCATCCCAAGTGACCGGAACCGTGGCTATACCGGCTTTCTTAAAAAGGCTTTGATTATAAACTAAGACCAAGCCGTCAATCGCAAGAGGTAGTCCATAATAATAATTACCCACTTTAAGGTCTTTTTTATGAATCGGGTAAAAAGTCTTGTCAAACTCCTCGCTGCTCATGACAGTTGGAGGAAGCGGAGAAACAATATCTTTTATTTCCGGCAACCAAGTATTGTGAAATCTGAAGATGTCTGGTTTTTCAATCTCACGATTTTTACTACGACTAACTAATTTTTCCCGGTAACTTTGCGGGTTCATTTTTTGATAAGTAATCTTGATATGGGGATTTTTTTGTTGATACGCCGCAATCAAAGGCTCAATTACTTCTTTATCTTCCCATAAACCCCAGTAAATTAAATTAGCCGGCTTATTAGCAGGCTTTCCAAAAAATAAAGCTCTAAAAATAACCACCAGAATAATTAAAAAAACTATCCCACCTGCCACGATCAATACATATTGATTTTTATTTTCTTCATAAATTGGAAGCGGCCCGTCGACCGAAGGTGGTAATGATTCGACTTCGGGGGTAGTTAGGTCCTGGGGTGCTTCTTCGACCGCCGGAATTTCGACAGGAACTGTTTCTGATTGATTTTCTTGGGGAATTATTTTATCATCATCCATAATATTATGATATCAAATAAAAGGAACTTTGGCAGTCATTTCGTCTTGATTTTAATGACCGCATTTGGCCTAATTTTTGTCGGATTAACAGTCTTTATTTTTTTCAGTAAAGAAAAAAAAATTGAAAACAGAATTTATCCAAATGTCTACTTGGATAATAAAAATTTCGGTAATAAAAGTAAAGAAGCCGTAATTAATTATTATAAAAAAAAATCAGCTGGGCTAAATAGAATTTCTTTTACTGTTATTTTTAAACAAGAACTGATCGCCACTTTTTCCGCTCAAACCCTTGAATTAAAATATGACGGTAAGACAGCGGCTGAGCGAGTTTTTCTTATTGGCCGCTCCAGTAATCTTCCTTCCCGATATTATCAAAAATTAGTCAGTCTTTTTAATCTGCAAAGGTTCGATTTTAAAAGTCAGATTGAATATGACGATAGTGACCTTAAAGATTTTTTAACCTTATCCGAAGAAAAATATAACTTGCCGGCAAAAAATGCCCTGTTTAAATTTGAAAAAGGAAAAGTGATTGATTTTAGAAAAGAAACCGACGGCTTGAAAATCAATTCCGATCAGTTTTTAAAAGAATTTGATAAGGCGGTTGAGAGTTTAAGATTAAATAATGTAAACCAAAAAGTCGTTTTAAATTCAGAAGTTATTAAACCGGAAATAAAGTTATCTGAGATCAATGATTATGGAATTGAAGAGTTTATTGCCGAAGGTAAATCTGATTTTACTCACTCGATTCCCCAAAGAGTTCATAATTTAACTTTAGCCGCCTCTAAATTTAACGGCGTTTTGATTCCTAAGGGAAAAGAGTTTTCTTTTAATGAAATTGTTGGCGATATTTCCTCACTAACCGGATATCAACCGGCCTATATTATTAAGGAGGGAAAAACTGTCTTGGGCGACGGCGGCGGTGTCTGTCAGGTTTCAACTACTTTGTTTAGAGCGGCTTTAAATGCCGGTCTGCCGATTGTTGAACGGACTGCCCATGCTTACCGGGTCAGTTATTATGAAAATGATTCCCAGCCGGGATTTGACGCCACAGTCTACGCTCCTTCAGTTGATTTAAAAATAAAAAACAATACACCAGGCCATATTCTAATTGAAACGGAAATTGATACGGAAAATAATCTGTTGTATTTTAGACTGTATGGAAAAAAAGATAGCCGCCGGGTAGAAATTTCCAAAGCCACCGTCTATGACATTGTCCCACCACTGGAGCCAAAATATCAAGATGATCCTACCCTTAAAAAAGGGGTAGTTAAACAGGTTGATTTTTCCGCTTGGGGAAGCAAGGCTTTTTTTACTTATAAAGTTTTTCAAGGAGAAAAGCTTGTGACTGATAATAAATTTTTTTCTAACTTTCGCCCCTGGGCAGCCGTGTATTTGGTGGGAACAGCAGACTAATTACCTAAACCATCTCGCCCTTCCCAGTTTATAATGAAGATCCTTATTGCGTCTTTCCCCGATAATTTTGGCGGGAACGCCCCCGACGATTGCATATGGCGGAACATCTTTAGTGACGACGGCCGCGGCTGCGACTATTGCTCCCCTGCCAATGGTCACTCCGGCTAAAATAATGACTCTTGGTCCGATAAAAACATAGTCTTCGATTTTAACCGGGGCGGTTGTGGCGGAAAAACTTTCATTATTAATGTCATGTTCACTGTTATAGATCATTACTTCGGAGGCAATGTCAACATGATTGCCTATTGACAACTTATCCCGTCCATCAAGAACTATTCCCTCGCCAATGATTGAGTCTTCGCCAATCGAAATATTTCTTGGATCATAAAATCGTGCTTTAGTATGAATCGTCGACCCTTTGCCGATTTTTATGCCGGCTAATCTATAAAAAAATCTACGACAACAATGCGAAGGGAACAAACCAACCAAGTGAAGTAAAAATACCTCAAATTCAAGAAAGAGATTTTTTATCCGGTTAATAACTTTTCCGAAAACCTCATTCATTGTCAGCGTTTTTCCATTCTTATCTTTTATCATTATGTTTTGATTATAGCAAAAGTTTTAAAAACCCGAAGTCAAATTTTGAAGATTACACCTTTGAGGCAGAAGTTCTTCTTGATATTAGATTTTAATTTTTTGATACAATATTGATTGTGAAATTAATCGATAAAATTATCACAATTAGTCAACTAAAAAAAATGTCTTCAAAAATGTTTGGAGGTATAGTAAAAGCTGTAATTGATATTAAAAAAGAAATAATGGTAGTTGACGGAGCCTTGCATTCTGATGAAGAGAAACATTTATTAGACTCGGGATCAAATCAAAACGATCTATGGGGTATTAATCTTTATCCTGATGAAAAAGACGAAGACTTTATTGAATATGATTCAATCATCAACGTCAGACCGAGACTAAATAACTTATCTCGGGAAGTTGAGGATAAATTGATAAGAAAAAAAATAATTTTTATTGTTAATAAATTAGTTAAAAAATGAATCTCCATCATACTGATTTAATTTCTCGTTGGAATAAATTTTCTATCTTTGAACAAATGGCTAATATCGGCGCCGAAGTAGGACGGACAATTAATTGGCGAAAAAAAGGTAAACAAGATATAAGCAAAAATGCTTTATATCGAGCATTAGAGCTAATTGATTTTACCGTCGACGATCCAAAAAACAAAAATTCTCTTAAAGAAATTTTACGGGTCAGAGAATTTTTGGTTGATTACTTTATGGGAGATAATATTTATCGGTCAACCGACCAAAGTTGGGAAAAATATTTTTACTACTTTGCTTTCGCTGCCCGCAACCCGGTTCGTATACGGATTAAGTCTTGAAGATTACGCTTCAGGGGCGGAAATAAACCTTGAAGGAGTCGAATACCCCTGCTGGCCAAAGATGAATCTTTTCCTCGTGTTGGTGATGTAAAGAGATTTTTTTGCCCGGGTGATGCCCACGTAAAAAAGCCGGCGTTCTTCTTCAAGTTGGAACTGATCGTCAATTGACCTTGAATGCGGGAGCAATCCCTCTTCAACGCCAACGATGAAAACATGGTCAAATTCCAGCCCCTTGGCCTGGTGAAGGGTCATCAAAACCAACTGGCGGTTGTTGTTGTTGTCCTTGGTCTGTTTTTCATGCTGCGAATACTCTGATTCAACTAAGGCCACCTGCTCCAAAAAATCCATCAGTTTGGAAAAGCTCAGGGCGACCGATTTTAATTCTTTAATATTTTCCAATCGACTGAAATCATCTGTATCCTCAACGTCGTATAATTTTAAATAGTCAACGTTTTTAAAAAGTTTTTCAATGATTTCATCGGTTGAATAAGTTTCCAATCTATCTTTAATTTCCTCATAAAGTTTTTTAAATTTCTCAAAGCGATTCTTCCCCAATTTTTTAATCCTTTCCAACGACACCGACTCATTAGGATTAATTAATAATTTTAAATAGGCTAAAACGTCTTTAATTTCTTTACGCTCATAAAATCTCGTGCCTCCGACCAAAATATAAGGAATCCCGTAGTGAAGAAAAACTTCCTCAAGAACTCGCGACTGAGCATTAGTCCGGTACAATATGGCAAAGGTCGGCGGTTCAACAACTTTACTGCCGTTATTCAAACGGGTAATTTCTTCTGCAATATAAACGGCTTCCGCCTGTTCATTGTCCGCCTGATAAAAAGCCACTTCTTCGCCTGGCTTGTTATCCGTAAAAAGATGAAGAATCGGATGAGTTGAGTTTTTGGAAATGACACTGAAGGCAAAGTCTAAGATTTTTTGGGTAGACCGGTAATTTTCTTCCAGATAAAAAGTCCTGGTGCCTTTAAAATCATTTTCAAATTTTTTGAGATTGGTAATATCGGCTCCCCGCCACGAATATATACTTTGGGAAAAATCGCCGACGACGGTAATATTTTTTGATTTTTCCGCCAGTAATTTGGTCAACAGATACTGAACATAGTTGGTGTCCTGAAATTCATCAACAAGAAAATATTTATATCTATTATGGTAATAGTCTAAGATGTCATCACTTTTTTGCAGTAGATAAACGGTTTTTATCAGCAGATCATCAAAATCAACACCTTTATTTTTCTCCAGTTTTTTCTGGTAATGATAGTAAACATCGGCAACCAAAGCCGCCTGATGAAATTTAAAATTTTCTAAAAATTTTTCCGGAGTAATCATTTGGTTTTTGGCTAAGGAAATGTAGTATAAAAAATAACCGGGAGTTTTCTTCTCCAGTTTTTTCTCCTGAATTATCTGTTTGATCAGTGATTTTTGATCATCGTCATCGTAGATAATAAAATTTTTATCAAGTAAGGCCTGTTCCCAAAAAACCCGCAGAACCCGGACACAAAAAGAGTGATAAGTCCCTACATATCCCAATTTGACCATTTCCACAAGCTGCCGGTTGATTCTCTCCTTCATCTCGGCGGCGGCTTTGTTGGTAAAAGTCATCATGACAATTGAGGAAGGGCTTATGTCTTTTTCCTTTATCAAATAAATTACTTTGGCGACCAACACCCGTGTTTTGCCAGATCCGGCTCCAGCCAAAATCATGGCCGGACCGCTATAATTAATCACCGATTCTTTTTGTTTTGTATTTAAATGTCGAAGAATATCAGTATCCATAAAGTATAATTATAAATTATTTATGACTATTAAAACAAAGCTCTTTATATTTATTTTTGTTATTTTAACAATACTGGTAATTCTTCTCCGTCCTTATTATATTTTCGTCACCCAAACTCTCAAAGTCTCCCCTCTTAAAACTTTATTTTCTATCGACGGCCTCAAAACTTATAACAATCATGTTAATATTCTTTTTCTTGGCATTGCCGGAGAAGACCGTGACGGTCCGAATCTTTCCGATTCAATCGTCGTTGTCAGCTATAACCTGAAAACTAATCATCTAACGACTATTTCTATTCCCCGCGATGTTTGGAGTGAGGCTTTGCGTGATAAAATTAACTCTGCCTATGCTTATGGTGAGGCCAGAAAAAAAGGGGTCGGTGGATTTATTTTAGCTAAAGCTGAGGTGGAAAGTATTATCGGTCAACCGATTCATTATGCAGCCGCCATTGATTTTGACCAGTTTGAAGAATTAATTAACTTCCTTGGTGGAGTTGAGGTTAATGTTGAAAATTCATTTGTTGATAAAGAATTTCCTATTGCCGGAAAAGAAAATGATCTTTGTAATAACGATCCGGACTATAAATGCCGTTACGAAACAATCTCTTTTACCAAAGGCTTAACTCATATGGATGGGGAAATCGCTCTAAAATTCGTCCGTTCCCGTCATGCTGTAGGTTCTGAAGGCACCGATTTTGCCCGGGAAAAAAGACAACAAAAAACTATCGAAGCCATCAAAAATAAATTAATTGCTTTTGCCAAAAAACCTCATTTAGATAATTACCAAAAACTCTATGACCTTTTGGATAAATTAGTCAAAAGAGACATTAATAACCAACAGGTAGCCATTATTCTAAAAAATATTATTTTAAAGAGAAACCTTAAACAAGAAAAAATTATTCTTTCCGAAGACTTTTTTGTCAACCCGGAAATTAATCTGGAAAAATATGACGGAAAATGGGTTTTGATCCCAAAAAGTGACAACATTAAATTCGTCCAGGATTATATCAGTTGTCGATTAAGCGAAAAAACAAACTGTGATCCATTAAAACCAAAAGGAGAAAAAGATCGCTGAAATAGCCACTCCAATGATAAGAAGACCTTTTCCAATACTCCCTGTCTCCGGAAGAGTCCGCAGTTTGCTGTTGGTAGCTCCTTGAGTAGGTGAAGTGTTGTTTAAACTTTTGGTTGGTGTTAGACTAGGCGCTTGTGTCAAAATAATTTCGGTTGGTGACACTGTAGGGGACAGATTTATCTGTCCCCTAGTTGGAGATGTTAATAAAACAGCGGTTGGTGATGGTGACAGGGAAACAGTTGGCGATGGTGACAAAGCTACGGTTGGCCCAACGGTTGGTGTCACTGTAGATGGCAAGATAATTGCTGGCTTGAAAGCTGGTGTTGGTGAAACGATAATAGTGGGACTGACTGACGCCTCATTGCGTACAGAACTATTTTGCTTTATTAAGGTTAAAACAAAAATAATGACCATTATTGTCAACAAAGAAATAATCAAAAAAACTAATTTAGAATAATTAGCTTGTTTATTGTCTTTTTTAATTAAAGAACCAGGTAAACTAGTGTAGTTAACAACTTCATTTGCTTTGACTTTATCTTTAAAATTCGGGATAGACGGAGCTTGTTCTTTGGTCTTTTCTTTTTTTAGAACATAGATCTGATAGCCAACCACTAAGGTCGTGACAAAAAAGGCCAATAAACTAACTTTGTTAATATAGGACAACAAAATAAATATATCCATAAAATCATTTTAACGAAAATTTGTTTCAGAAAGCAAGAAGAATTCCCCCACCAATAATAATTAACGACAGACTGCTAAAAATGGTCCAGGAAAAATTATTACCGCTGACCGGTGGAGTCGTGGTTATGTTGAGAGGGGTCGTAGGAATAGGAGGAATAGGGGTGGTGGTAAAAATAATTGTCGGCTCACCGGTAGCTGTTCCCAATACTCTTCCTTCGTTGCCTTGCAGAGCAACAATAGTGAAATTTCTTTTTATCGTCACTTCTTTCCCTTCTTTATCTTTTGTTTTTATCACAATTGTATGTGGTCCCAATTCCAGATCTTCCGGAAGAAGATAACTCCAATTACCATTGACGTCACTGGTTGTAACCGCCGAATAAGTTTTTTTAGAATTAACCGTAATTTCCATTACCGTTTTTGGCAATCCAACTCCTTTGATTAAAGGAATTTTCCCGGGAATCAGCTTTCCTTCTTCTGGATATTTAATATCTATTTGATTATTGGTTGAAGTAGTTAAATCCGTTGAAGCTGATAAAACATTTTCTTCTTCAACAAAAGAAAAGTTCTTATCTTTTACAAAAACAGTCGTTTGAGGTAAAGGAGAAACTTTTGATTTAACTGTGGTAATAGTTGATACTTCACCTTCACTTGTTATAATTTCTATGATAATTTTGTCTTTGAGAGCTATGGTTAAAATGCTTTGACTATCTTTGCTATATATCTGACTTAAAGGAATAAGCCAGCTACCATCACCCTCTGATTTTATTTGGGTTAAAAGCGGATAACCACCGGGAACATTTAAAAGAATATAAGAATTAATTAATGGATCAATAGAATTAGACTGCAATACTTTACCAAAAGCCGGGCCAATATTCTGTAAACTGTTGAGGTTGCTTTGAGGAGTGATAAAACTAAAGGAATTGCCGTTTGGTTGAACAATAATTTGATTATTGTCACTGACCATCTTAAAAAAATATTTTTTGCCTGGTGCCAACTCTTTTAGTGTTGCCAAATGTATTTTATATTTACCCTTTTTTTGACCGATATTATTAAGATCTTTTTCATCTAAGACGATTTTGTTCTCATTTCTTTCCCCTTCTCCATAGGCAATCCAACCGGACTCTGCTTTGTCTGTCTGCCAAAAAATACTGACCTGCCCCGGTGATAAGTTGACTATTTCAACTCTTTTGGCTACTTTTAGCGACGCTTTAGACGAACCGGCTGACCCTAAAAAAAATCTTGAAAAAACAACTGTAATAAAAATTACCAATAAAAAACCAATCACTGTCGGTAATTTTATTTTTTGTTTCAAATAAAGTTCGGAATATATCATAATTACTCTGTTCTATTTTTTAGTGTTTCCAAAATATCTTTGTTAATTTTATACCGATAGACTTGAGGCAAACTAATTTTTGATTTTATTTTATCTTCGGTTGATGCATGATAAATATCGGTAATCAACCAGGCAACTACTGTCAAAAAAACTCCTATTGATAATAGCAATATTTCTTTTTTATTCATAAATAAAATCCGTCAATTGTTAAAACCACTTTAAGATCACCGGAACTAGTTGACTCCTTGTCACGATTAATAATTACATTATCAATAATTTTTAAACGGCGTTGTGAAAAAAGATCAGTCATAAACCGTTTTAAGTTGTCAAAACTAACACCAACTTCCATTATTAGCTTAACATCCTGTAATTCTTGATTAGTCGAAGAGAGGTTAATATCAACAATGCTGGCTTTATTGATAGTCAACGAATTTTTATCAGCCGTTTTTTTAATATCTTCAATAATTTTATTTACCTCCGGATGTTCTGAAATTGATTGACTAAGTAAAGGCAAATTGTCTCTATTTTCTTCTATCTGCATCTGAATTGAGGTAATACTATTGATTTTCTCTTCATAAATTCTATCAACTCTTTTTAAATCTAATTCTTCTTTTTTTAAAGAAAAAGCCGTTGTTAATGAAGGTTTTATTGCAAAAATAATAAAAATGGAAAAAATAAGAAGAAAAAAGATTATGAAAATATAATCGCTGGTCTTTTTTACAAAAATTGATTTTGATATTTTGCCTGTATCCATGATTTTCTAGGTATTGCTAAACTTATTTAAAAGCAAAATAAAATTGTAACCTGTCTCTGTCTTTTTTATATTCTGAAACGTTACTTCTTTAAATTTTTTATCTTTTTTTAAAAGAAGATAAAAAGCCTGAAGATGCTTTGGATTGTTAGCATCGCCTGTAACTTTTATTGATTCGCCTTTTATTTCCATATTCGTCAAAGTAATCGTCTCGGGAAAAGAAGAAATAAAATATTCAAACATCGTACTAAAGTTTTTTTGCTTAATAATAGTTTTTTCAATGATCAAAGTTTTTTTGTCAATCTTAACTGCTTCATTAAGAAGTGGTAAAACTATTTGAGCGATTTCTTTTTTTTGATTCACTCCTTCTTTGAGATCAATAATGCTTTGATCAATCTTAAACCGATAAAAAAATACTCCAATAACCACCAATTGAGTAATGACAATAATATATCGTAAATAATTAAGACCAAAAAAAGTTAATTTATCCAACAAACCAGCGTCTTTTTTTTCCAGTAAATTTATTTTGTATTTCATCTCTTTTTTGATAATTTTTTACTGACTCTTGATTTTAATCTAATGGCTTTATTTTTATGAATTGCTTTATGTTTAACGGCTTTATCAATCTGAGAGTAGAATAAGTTAATTAATTTTTTTACATCACTACCCCCCTTTTTAATCTTTTTTAAAGTCCCAAGGTAAGCCTTGATATAAAGACTATTAACTACAGTTCTTTTTTTATCTTTACGAACTTTTTTTATAGCTGATTTGATGATTGGCATGAATTAGAAACACCCCCCTCAAAATATTAAATATTAAATGTTAAATAGTTTATAAAACATATTCCTTCGTAAAATATTTGTCTCCGTTATTTCCTTTGAAAACAAGTTCTACTTTTATTTTACCCTTAATATTATGATAAACACACGTTCCTGATGAACAAGTTCCTAAAGTAATTTTTTTCTCAAAATCACTATCCGTTATTTCCGCCGTACTGTTAACACCTTGCAATCCACCTTCTATAGTCTCATAAGACAGTATGTATTCCAAACTGTCAGTGTTTTTTGGCATATTCTTTATTGAAAGCATGACCTCTTTTCTTCCCGTTAATGAAGTGAGACTAATCTTAACTGAACCGTCAATCGTTGGAATAACCGCATCAGTTGGAATTATCTGTTCATTTTTGTTATTAACAGTTGCTTTTCTGCCTATTAATAACCAATAACCGGAAAAAATAAATAACACTAAAAAAAAACCACCAAGAACCATCATTGTTTTTTGATTAAGTTTCATATTTCTTTATTTATTATTACGAGTTAACGAGTTATTTATTTAACTCGCTAAACCCGCTAAACTGATAAATATTTTAATAAGTAATTTCTTAATTGGTTAATATTAATTCTTTCCTGTTTCATTGTATCTCTGTCTCTGATTGTTACCGTTTCATCTTCTACCGTCTGATAATCTATTGTAACACAAAATGGTGTACCGATTTCATCCTGACGCCTGTACATTTGACCGATATTTCCTGAGTCGTCAAATTCGCAAACATAGGTTTTTTTCAGATCAGAGACCAGGTCAGAAGCTTTCTTTTTTAACTTCTCGTCCTTTTGTAAAGGAAACACAGCCACTTTGACCGGTGATAACTTAGGTTTTAATTTCAAAACGATTCTTTTTTTACCATTTACTTCTTCTTCATGATAGGCATTAATAAGAATTGTAATTAATAATCTCGATAGTCCAAAAGTCGGTTCAATTACGTGGGGAATAAATTTTTCATTGGTTTTGGGATCGCGATAGTTCAAATCAACTCCGGAGTTTTTCATATGATTTTTCAGATCAAAATCAGTCCGGTAAGCTAATCCCCACATTTCTTTCCAACCGAAAGGAAACTGATATTCAATATCCATGGTTTTTTTAGAATAATGGGATCGTTCAAAATCTTCGTGTTCCCGGAAGCGGATCTTTTCCTTTGATAAACCGAGTTCCAAAGCCCAGTTCCACATTTCTTTTTTCCAGGTTTCAAAAGTTTTTTCCCAGTCCTCTGATTTTATAAAATATTCAAACTCCATTAGATCAAATTGGAGAGTCCGAAAAACTCCCTGACCCAAAGTAATTTCGTTTCTAAAACAAATTCCCTGAGAGGCAATTCCAAAAGGTAGTTTTACCCTCATCGAATCTATTACATTTTTGAAGTTCATGAAGATTCCTTGAGCCAATTCTCCTCTTAGATATGCTTTTGCTTTGTTATCTTCAACCATGCCGATTTTTGTCTCAAAGAGAAGATTAAACTTCCTGACATCGGTTAAATCGCTTGACCCGCAGTGTGGACACTTTAATTTATTAGTTTTGATTATTTCTGTCAACTTCTCAACAGGCAAGCCCTCAACCTTAACGTTTTTTAATTTAGCTTCGATTAAATGATCGGCACGAGTTCGATATTTACAGTTTTTGCAATCAACCAAGGCGTCATTAAAACCTGTTACATGACCGGAGGCTTCCCAGACTTTGGGATTTAAGATGACTGAAGCATCAACCATGACTATATCTTTTCGCTCTATTACAAACCGTTTTAGCCACAGATCACGAAGATTATTTTTAAGTAACACGCCATAATGACCAAAGTCCCAGGTATTAGCTAATCCTCCGTAAATTTCCGAAGAAGGATAAAAAAATCCCCGTCTTTTTGCCAAAGCAATGATGTTATCCATAAATATTATTATAACGGAAGCGAGGGAATTTTTTCATTAATAATTTCTTCTATAAAAAATTTTAATTCATTGAAGTTTTTATCTTCATGAAGATAACCTAAAATATTCATCAGTTTGTTCAAATAATATAATAACCCAAGCCTATTGGTTTTTGAGGGATGTGATAAGTCAATTAAAAATCTTTTTGTCAGATTGTAGACTCGTTCTTCTTTTTGTTGTTCCGGTAATAATCGATCCAAAACAAATAAAAATGAATACAGTTGCCTGACTTTATCTTCGTCTTTTTTAAGTTCGGAAAAACCAGAGATTAGCTGGCTTTCTTGAAGATAAAACCGGTCACTTTTATGACTCAACAAAACATTAATCAAATTACCGGTCTGAAGATGGGGCGAGCGCCGACTGGTAATCTTTTTGACTCCTTTAGCAAAAACCGTCAACCTACCTAGATTTTGACTAAAAAAACTTATTAAAACGTCCCGATTCAAAAGATCCTTTTTTCTTAAAACAATCGCCTCGGTTTTTAATGTTCTTGGCATTTTAAAAAGTTT
>CAYWJV010000007.1:0-29583 GCA_964458735.1 uncultured Gammaproteobacteria bacterium
AGCAATGTTCTATTAATTTAATAAGCCACGCCTTTGAAGTTGGGGCAGTTTTCTTTCGCCCATTTTAAATATTGAGGACGACACTCTGATTTTATTTTATCCGGTCCGGGCAGGCAGTCAATCCATTCGGTTTTTGGACATTGATATTTATTATTCGTAACGACGGAGGGCATAACTATTGTCGTTGGACAAGGAACAAATCCACAAGGCCCCGGTTCGGCTTTTGGATAACCGGAAATTAAATACATAATCGTTGCCAAAACCGCAATTATAATTAAAATGACTAAATTTTTTTTCATATAACTCTTTTTAATATTAATTAATTTTCTATCCTTTCTCTATCTTTTATTCAAAACTAATGGTCGGTTCCTCATAGAGGCGAGCCTTTTTCTTGGAAAGAAATTTATCAAGCTGTTGATTTTGGATACTAATAGATTTTGAATTATCAAAGAAACTTAATGAAATATTTATACCCAAACATCGGCCATTGATTAAATAGCGAGTCACTCCGGCCGGAAAAAGACCACCAGCCCTAACTACTTCAATGACCTGTTGGGGAGTAAAGTTAGGAAAGATGACCATCAGGTTAGTTTTGGGGTTTTCATAAAAGTTAAGGTGAGGATTTTCGCAGAAAAACAAGCGGATATTACGACGGGTTAAATCAAAAGGAAGAATTTCCCTAGTAATATTATCTTGATAAAAAGAAACGATACTATTCAATCTCTTTATTTTTTCGACAAAATTACCACCGGTTGAAATTAAAAACGCCCCCTTTTTTTTATCAACAACCGTGACCAATCGGCCAAAATCTTTTTCTTTAATATAACGCGGTCCAATCTCTTCAGCTTCAGCCGGTTGGATTTTAAGATTTTTATTGTTTTGGACATACCTGGAAAACTCTTCTTTTTTAGCTTGAAATAAATGAACCCAAGAAGAAAGTGTAACAACTTCCTGATTATTGTAATCAACAATTTGGCAGAGAATGGTTTTTATTCCCAGAGTTTTAAAGCAGTGCATCCGATTCATACCGTCCAGTTGCAGATATTTTTCATCTCCTAAAGGGGCAACAATAATCGGATCGGTCAGAGTATTACCTTTCATAAATTTTTTAACTAAATCATCGCTTCTTGAAGGATCAAATTCCTCGTGAACTAAAATATTTTTAATTGGAATAATCTCCAAGTGAAAGCGGTCGGTTTTCATATTATTTTTTCGATAAAATTTTAATAATTTCATCAATAACGGTTTTTGTTCCTTTTTTTAACGCTTCTCTGGTTGAAGCGGCTATGTGAGGAGTTAGAATGACGTTTGGCAATTTTCTCCAAGGAGAGCCAGGCGGTAGAGGTTCCTGCCAAAAAACGTCCAGTGCAGCTCCGGCGATCTTTTTTTCCTGAAGCATTTTAAAAAGAATTTTTTCTTCAACCACCCCACCGCGTGAAGTATTAATAAAAAAGCCAGTCGGCTTCATCAATGAAAGTAAATCATTATTAGCGAAGTTTTTTGTTTGATTATTTAATGGCAGGTGAACGGTAATGATATCAGAATGTTTAAAAATATATTTTAGAGAATTTGTTTTTTTATTCCGGCTGTAATAATCAACCTTGGCTCCAAAAGCGGTCAATATTTTTACTACCTTTTTTCCTATATGTCCGTAGCCTATGACACCGACTTTTTTGTTTTCAATTTCTTCTCCTTTAAGATCTTTTTTTAGCCAGAGGCCATCACTCATAGACGAATATGCAAGGGTAAGTTTGCGAAGTAAAGACAAAATTAAACCTAAAGTAAGTTCAGCTACAGCTTCAGAATTGGAGTCGGGAGAATTGATGACAATAATTTTTCTTTTTTTTGCTTCTTTGACCTCAATATTATCAAGGCCGCTACCAACCCGGCCAATCACTTTTAGATTATGGCCTTTGTCAATTACTTCTTGAGTGACTTTAGTTCGACTGCGGACAACTAATCCCTGATAGTTAGTAATTATTTTAATCAAATCTTGAGGAGTAATCTCCGGTTGGTAATCAAAAGAAAATTTATTTGGGTTTTTAATTTGGTCAATGACGCTTTTGTCTATCTTATCAGTAATTAAGATATTAAACATAATTTACTTAAGTAATTTCTTTTAATGATTTTTTAAAGGCAATCAATACTTGACCAAGATCTTTTTTGGAAACATATCCCATGTGAGCAACCCTAACGATTTTCCCTTTGAGTCCGCCCATGCCTCCGGCAATCACAGTATTATATTTTTCTCTTAAAAGCTTTCTCCAAGAAGCTTCGTCAACTCCCTCGGGCGGCCAGATCGAAGTGACTGTTGGAGATGCCTCCTTATCATCAACAACTAATTTCAAGCCGATTTTCCTTATCTGTTCTCGAAAATAGTCTTTTAGCTCAAGGTGTTTTTTAAATATCTTGTCTCGATCCTGTTCTTTCATTAGTCTTAAAGCAGTTTGTAGACTGAATAAGACGGAAACAGCCGGAGTGGCTGGTGTTTGATTTTTTTGGCCAAACTTTTCATATAAACTTAGATCAAAATAATAACGCGGAAAAGTTGAGAGTTGATGTTTTTCCCAAGCATAGGGAGAAACAGCAATCATTGCCAATCCAGGGGAAGACATCCAGGCTTTTTGCGAGGCAGTCACAAGAACATCAATCCCCAGTTTGTCCATCGGCAGATCAACAGCCCCTAAAGCGCTGACAGAATCAACTAAAAGGAGGGGTTGGTCAGGGTGATTTTTTACAATCGGAGCAATAGCGAATAAATCATTTAAGACTCCTGTCCCCGTTTCATTATGGGTAATAAAAACGCCGGCAAGTTTTTTTGTTTCCTTTAAAATTTGTTGAACTATTTCCTTTTTTACCGCGGTCCCCTCAGGGAATTTAATCTGATTAACATTTAAGCCATATCTTCTACCTATCTCGGCCCAGCGATTACCAAACTCACCGCAGGTAAAAAAAACGACCGGATCGCCGGGAGAAAAAAAATTAACCACCGCCGTTTCCAATCCGGCAGTACCTGACGCGGTTAAAAGATAGATAGGATTTTTTGTTTGAAAAAAATATTGGAGATTAGCAATGACTTCTTGATGAACTTTCTCGTAACTTTTACCTCGGTGGCTAATCAACTGTTTCGAGAGGGAAGATAGGACTTGGGGAGATAATGGAGTGGGTCCAGGAATCCTCAAGTTTGCCATAGTGAAAAAATAATATTTATTATACAATATTTTCATGCAAGTTATTGCTGATTTGCAAATCCACTCTAAATATTCCCGGGCGGTTTCTCCAAAAATGAATTTGACGGAAATTTCTCAATGGGCCGCTAAAAAAGGTATTAATTTAATGGCGACCGGTGACTGGACCCACCCTTTATGGTTTAAAGAAATTAAAGAAAATTTAAGAGAGACGTCAGAAGGAATTTATTCTTTGACAGGGATAAATCAAGATCTATCCGTACAAAATACAAAATTCCTTCTTTCGACTGAAATCTCCAGTATCTATTCCCAGGGAGATAAAGTCAGACGGGTCCATAATCTGATTTTTTCTCCATCAATTGAAGTCTGTGAAAAAGTCATCAGCGAACTGAAAAAACGGGGGGCTAACTTAATGGCTGACGGCCGGCCGATTGTGGGCATTTCCTCAAAAGATCTATTACAGATGGTTTTGGAAATTAATGAAAAAATTCTTTTTATCCCGGCTCATATTTGGACTCCCTGGTTTTCCGTGTTTGGTTCAAAGAGTGGATTTGATTCGCTGGAAGAATGCTTTGGTGAGTTATCAGATAATATTTATGCGGTGGAAACCGGTTTATCTTCAGACCCGATTATGAACTGGCAGATAAAAGAGTTAGAGACTCGTTCAATTGTCTCCTTTTCCGACGCTCACTCTGGACCAAAATTAGGACGAGAAGCAACTGTATTTGTGGAGAATAACCAATCCGTCAGCCGACGGACAATAACTAATAACCAAATCACTTACGAAGATATTACCAATGCTATTAAACAGGATTCCTCCGGTCGGTTAAAAATCGGTTATACAATTGAATTTTTCCCTGAAGAAGGCAAGTATCATTGGACCGGGCATCGCAGTTGTAATATTCGCTACAATGCTTTGGAGACGAAAAAAAATGGAGTGATTTGCCCGGTTTGTGGTAAACCTTTGACGGTTGGGGTTGAGAACAGAGTTTTAGATTTATCGTATAAAAATATTTCTCAAGAAGAATTGGTTTTTATTCAAAACAATGTTGGTTTGACATTTGTTTACGATCAAGAAAAAAAACGCCCACCATTTGTTTCCATGGTACCTTTGTTGGAAGTATTAGTGGAGTTAAATAACGGTTCTCAGATCAAAGGCTTTCGTCAATATGAGCAGTTAGTATCAACATCTTTTACCGAGTTTGACATTCTTCTTAAAAAAACCTATCAGGAAATTAAGAATGTTGGCGGTGAAAAATTAGCCGAAGCTGTAAAAATAATTAGAGAAAGAAAAGTTTTTGTCGACCCAGGTTATGACGGAGTATTTGGCAAGGTAAAATTTTTTAAAGAAACCCCCAAAGAAAGCCCCGCTTCGCAACAAAGTTTATTTTAACAAATCATAAGGTATCTATTGCCACCTTTATCTTACTAGGATAACTCAAATCATTGCTTTTGTAGGTTATAAGCGACTGACAGAACATAAAAATTTATGTACATTATCAATTATGGTAAAAAAAGCTTATGCTTTTGTTGATGCTTCCAATATCATTTATGGTGCTCGGTCAGAAGGATGGCTTATTGATCAAAATAAACTTTTAAAATATCTTAAACATAAGTTTTTAGTATCAAAAGCATTCTTTTATTACGGTAAAGATTCTAAAAATCCTAAAAAGGAAGCTTTCTTAAACAAATTAGAAAAGTTCGGTTATATTTTAAGAGTTAAAGAAATAAAACGATTTGGCAAAAGAATGAAAGCAAACTGTGATGTTGACTTGACTATGGATATGTTAATTAAAATTAAAGAATATGACAAAGCTATTGTTTTGACAGGAGATGGAGATTTTGCACCTCTATTTAGTTATCTCATATCAAAGAAAAAACAAATAATAATCATTTCTTCTCCAAGAAGAACTGCCAAAGAAATTAGAATAATAGCCGGAGAAAACCATATAGATTTTGGCAGTTTGAGATATTTTATTGAATTTTTTGGCCATAAAAAAGGAGGGAGACCCTAAATTAGAATCTTCCCTCAGTTTTATATCTATAATATAACAAACTCCAAAATCCCTGTCAAATGAATTTTAATTTTACACTTCTGGGGTGTTAATATCTTTTACTACCTCGGAGGGTTTGGTAACAAATATATTAAAATATAACCAATGATCAACAAAATATTATTTTTTTTGTTTCTTTTAAACTTTTATTATTCGCGGTCGATTTCCTATATATAGATTTCATTGGAAAACTAAAGAATGATATAATCGTTTTTCTTTTATCAGGCGGCAATTGATTTGTGTTTATCTATCTTTTTATACAGGGCAAAAATATTTTCAGCCAAAACCAAATAAATAAAAGGTAATATAATCATAAAATATCTGGGAAAAGGCGCCTGGACGCCTAAATATAAAAGATATACGATTGGAATAACGGTTACTAGTAAATTTAAAGAAATAAGCCCTTTTTTCAAACCTATAAGACTACGAATTAATGTAGACAGCAGTCCAATAGGCCACATTAGACTCCAAGTTAAAATCCTAATTATTTCACCTCTACCCCACCAGGATTTAAAATAACCGGTTAAGAAAAGTATTAACGATGCCCCAAATATTGATGAAGTATTATGATCGACTCTGTATTTAAAAGTTTTTAAAATATGCCAGATGATATTAAAATGTCCGGATTTTAATATAAATGTTTGAGTATAAAACAAAGAATAAAATATAAAAGCAGACAGTAGTTGCAGAAAGAAATATTTCCAATTAAATTGCTTTATATATATTTTATATCCATAAAAAGTAGTGACAAAAAAAATCGGGGTTATCCAAAATTTACTTCCGGCAAAAAGAGCCAGTAACAATCCCTGAAGAATAAAATTCTCCCTTAAATAAAAAATTGAAACAAAATATAAAAGCATAAATAATGTTTGACCGAGATCGAGTAACGGTTGAGCAGAAAGATCCAGGAATAAAGGATCGAAGATAAGGAATAAGCAGGCAATAAAAGCAATGGTTGATTTTTTGGTAATGTTTTTGGTAATAAAGTAAAATGTTGTTAATAACAAACCCCCGAGAATAACTTGGACAACATATGGATTGTTAAATAAATAGATTGATAAACCAAAAAGATATTTTATTACCGGTGGATGCTCAAAGTTATACTCTGAAGGATCGGCCCCATTTACATATAGATATCCTGTTGATAGATATATATCTCCGTCAGATAAAAATAATCTTTTTCCCGGGACTTCGTGGGTAATATCCTGTGATAAAAAATAGCGGTCAATTAATTTATTATCAAATTTAAAATAAAAAATATCCCTTTTGAAAATAAAAAGAACCAGCAAATAAAGACTTAATAATAAAAATACTCGGACCCAATCATTTTTTTTCATATAATTAACAGGTTATAGACTAGAATAGCATTTGCTATACTAGTCAAATATGAGAATAAAACGGTCTAAACTGTCTTTTTATCAACTGAAAAAATTATTACTCATTTTGTTATTGACGTTAATGCTTCAAAAACAAGTCTCTTAACCGGTATCAATAGAAATACGGTTAACAGATTCTACCATATTTTTAGACAGGTCATTTACCAAGAACAAATACAGTTATTTGAAGAAAAGCTCCATAAGACAACGGTTGAATGCGATGAAGCATACTTTGGAGGTAAGAGAAAAAGAGGTGTTCCTGGGAAACGAGGGCGCGGTACCAGTAAACAACCGGTGTTTGGTATATTTGAACGAGATGGTAAAGTGTACACTGAAATAGTTGACAACTGCACGAAACCTACTTTACAGGCTATTATACGAGGAAGAATAGATCCTCAAACCATTATCGTTACTGATAAATGGAGAGGATATGATGGACTGGTTGACGTAGGATATGATGCCCATTATCGTATTAATCATTCCAAGGCATTTTCCAATGGTCATGGTGTTCATATTAATGGTATTGAAAACTTTTGGTCATTTACCAAACGAAGACTTAATCAGTTTTCAAATGGAGTAAAACCACATTTTCTTTATCACCTGAAAGAATGTGAATGGCGGTACAAAAAATCAAAGACACAAATAATTAAAGAATTGATATACTTATTGAAGAAATTTCGTCGTTTATATTAAGCTATCTAGTCTATTACCATTAGCATATGCAAATTATAAATGATATAAAGATTAACAAAATATTATTTTTTTTATTTATTCTCTTTCTCCCGACCCAACTGGGCAAACACTTCTTTCTCCCCTTTTCTTATCTCTCCGGAGTCAGGGTTGACTATCTAGCTCCGACGATTTATCTGACTGATATTATTATTTTTTTGTTGGTAATTTTTAATTTTAAAATCGTATTTAAATTTTTCCAAAATAAAAAAGTTCTTATTGGCCTGTTTTTATTATTAATTAATGTTTTATTCTCACGTCTTCCAATAATCTCTTTTTATTGGTTAATAAAAATTATTGAGTTTTTAGCAGTCATTTCCCTGGCTAAGAAAATGTTAAAAACTTTAAAAGAAAAATCTATTTTGACGGCTTTTTTACTTTCAGGACTATTTGAATTATTTTTATCGACTGCCCAGTTAATTAACAAACATTCAGTCCAGGGAATTTTTTATTATTTTGGTGAGAGACTGATTTCTCTTTCAATGCCCGGGGTGGCCAAAGCCTCTTTTCAAGGAGTTGAATTTTTAAGACCGTATGGGACATTTTCCCATCCAAATTCTTTAGCCGGTTTTTTTCTTATTTTATATTTTTTAGTTTTAACCAATAAAAAGTTTAACCGTTATTTAGTATTAAAATATTTATTTTTATTAGTTTCAAGTCTTCTAATCTTTCTTTCTTTTTCAAAAATAGCCATTTTGACTTATTTGTTTTTATCTATCATCTATTATTTAAAATCTTCTATCAAAATAAAATGCCGCTTATGTGTTTTCGCCAGACTGTTTATGATCGTAGTGGTTTCTCTTATCTTTCTTCAGGCAACAACAGACCCATTGACTATAAGCAAAAGAATTGAACTAATGAAAAATTCGATAACGATTATACTTCACTATCCAATTTACGGAGTTGGTCTAGGTAGCTATTTAGTTGAGCAGGCAAAATTTTCTTCCAAATATTATCTGTTTTTTAATCAGCCGGTTCATAATATTTTTCTTTTATATTTTTCTGAAGTGGGAATAGTAATTGGGAGTTTGATTCTTTTTTTATCATTAGTCAAAGTTAATCAATTAATTAAAGTGAGTCTTTATGTTTTTTCAGCATTAATTTTAACTGGGTTATTTGATCATTATTGGTTAACGTTACAGCAGAATCTCTTACTGGCGGGGTTGTCTATGGGAGTGATTCTATCTCAAGCTTTATCTGTTGATTAAGATTAGACAGTTGCGTCAGTGATTGGTTCAAACCTTGAGGAAGGATTTTTATTAACTCTTCGATCAATTCTTTATGTTTGGCATTACTTAATTTTAAAGTTTCAAAAAAATTTGATGGCGCTTGACCGCCTTGTTTTTTGGCTGATTTTAGTAAATTGGGAATCTTGAGAAAATATTTTTCTCCTTTAGTAAAAGTATCAATTGCCAGCTGGTTTTTTCCTTTACGGGCTAAAACCAAAGACATAGCGGCTCTTTTGTCAGAATATAAAAGGTAAAGTTCGGCTTTTTTAAGATTATCACGGGTCAAAAAATCAGCAATTCGATCTCTGACTATTTTGGTTAAATAGAGAGGGCTGTCTGGAAGAAGCCCTGGATAAGGTAAATTATAAGCAACTTTTTCTTGAGGGGTTTTTATTAATGAGTCAGAAGCGCCAAGGACAAAATATGTAGCAAAAGGGATAACGATGATAAAAGTAATTAGCAAAAGATAACGCCCAAAATTCTTCATAAGCATGTAACTATTATACAACAAATCCCTCACCATAAGTACAATAAATGGTGAGGGATTATTTAAATCTCTTACTTAACCATTCTTTTCAAACTTTTACCAGCGGTAAAACCTGGAGTTTTTGTCGCCGGGATTTGAATTTCGGCCCCAGTTTGAGGATTGCGTCCTTTTCTGGCGACCCGTCGTCTGACCATAAAAGTACCAAATCCGGTCACAACTACTTTCTCACCTCTTTTCAAAGCGTCGGACATGGTGCCAAAAACGGTATTAACGGAATCTTTGGCGGCTTTAGCGGTTAGACCAGCTTTCTTGGCTACTTGGGCGACTAAATCTGCTTTTGTCATTTTGTATCACCTACTCTCTCTTTGACTTTAATTTTTAATTAAGAATAAATTACGCTAATAGATTAGTAGTTTTTTGGCTTTCTGTCAATCTATATTTAAAATATCTTATTATAACAATCTATATCAAATGCAGGGCGTTGGAACGAGAAGAAAGAATAAACAAATGTATTAATTAATACATTTAATCATTTAAATATTCATTTTCTTATTTTTTTATTTGATTATTTTGACATTTATTAGCTTGTTAGATCTTGGTAGTTACTTCAGCCCGTGTTTCTCTGATAACTGTCACCTTAATCTGTCCAGGAAAGACTTCAAATTTTTGCTCAAGTTCTTCTTTGATTTTTTCGGCGGTAACAATCGCTTCATCATCAGTCATTTCATCCGGTTTAACAATAACTCTTAATTCTCGACCGGCTTGCAAAGCATAGGCTTCTCTAACACCTTTTTTAGTTTTGGCAATATCTTCAATAGTTTTAATTCTTTTTAGATATTCATCAAAGTCTTCATGTCTAGCACCCGGTCGACCGCCGGAAACGGCATCGGCAACATAGACAACAACAGCTTCAAGCGAGGTAAAAGGGACATCTTCATGGTGACTGGCAACACAGTCAATCACTTTTTGGGGAAAACGGTTTTTTTTCAACACTTCAACCCCAAGATCAATATGGGATCCCTCTTTGTCCGTAACCACTTTACCGATATCATGGAAAAGACAACCGAGTTTTACTAAATTAACATCAAGTTTAAGTTCATGGGCAAGCGCGACTCCAATTCTTGTTTCCTCTAAGGTATGAGCAATCATATTCTGACCATAAGAATAACGGTATTTAAATCGGCCCAGTAATTGAGTTAGTTCGGTCGGCAGATTGAAAACACTAACGCTATGAGCTAATTCTTCACCGGCTTTAAAAATAATTTTGTCAACTTCTTCCCGGGTTTTTTTAACAATTTCTTCAATTCTTTCCGGTTGAATTCGGCCGTCCTTAATTAGTCGCTCTAGTGACATTCGGGCCACTTCCCGGCGGATAGCATCAAATGAAGACAGTCTAATAACTTTTTCTTCCTCAAGATCAACATCAACACCTGTCATAATCTCAAAAGCCCTGATGTTACGACCTTCTTTACCAATAATTCTTCCCTTATAATCTTCGCTGGGTAGATTAATGACGGATAAGGTATATTCGGAAACATAGTCAATCGCTCCGTACCTTATAGCATCAACCAATATCTGTTTGGCTTTATCATCAGCGGTTATTTTAACTTCTTCTTCAGCCGTCTTGATTTTTTTGGCTACTTCCCCTTTCAGCTTATCTTCCCAACCGCGCAGCAATAAGTCTTTTGCCTGATCTTTTGTCAGTCCGGAAATCTTTTCCAACTTTTGTAATAATTGATCTTTTTTTGTCTCCAGTTCTTTTTTGATTGCCTCAATATTATTTTTTAAGCCTTGGACCGACCGCCTTTCCCGATTAATAAGATTATCTTTCTCTTCGATCTGATCTTCACGATGAGCTAATCGCTTCTCTACTCCAAGGGCGTCGGCGGCGATCTTTCTGGCATCTTCCTGGGCTTTAAAGGTAATAGTTTGCGCCTCAATTCGGGCTTTGGCTAACAGTTCATCTCTTTCTTTTTTTAACGAGGTAAATTTCTTAAAAAATTTTACTAACATATTTATAAATTTTAAGCTTAGTGAAGATATTTATAGAAAGATTTCTTCGGCAGTTCTTTAATCGCTTAGGATTTTCGCTGATTTTTAGCGGATTAACACGGATACTGATCTGTGAAAATCAGTCAATAATCCGTGACAATCGAGTCGGTTAGCCGTTAGAACTGTCATTAAGTTTAACATTAATTTAAATCTTTAATTACTATAAACTACCTTCCAAGCAATTTCTAATGAAGACATTTTACTCTTTATTTATTAAATCTTCAAATGTTTTTTTACTTGTCTCAAAATTAAACCCACGCCTTAGTAAAAAAGAAATGGCTTTTTCAAAACGTTTTTGTTTCGGCAGAGTTTTTAATCGGGGCCAGCGATGACCAAGAATTTTTTCCGCCAAAGCTTCCTCATTAATTTCAGTGTTGGAAAAATATTCATCAATCGATTCTTTATCGACTCCAAATCTATTTAGTTCTTGTTTAATGGCAAACACTCCCTTAACTTTCGTTCTAGTTCTTAAGGTAACCAAGTAATCAATAAACTCTTTGTCATCTAAAAATTTTTGTTCGATTAAATGATCAATCACTTTATCAGCTGCTTCATGAGACCAATGAGTAGTCCTGACTTTTTTATAAAGATAATCACGGACTTCTTTGACAGTCCGAGGACGGAATTTGAGATAGAAAAAAGCAATATTGAGAAGAGGAATTAAGTCACTATTCATGAATGACTAAATAAAGAAATAATAAAATTATCAAATAAATGACAAAAATAAACAAATGTCAAAATTTATACATTCAATCATTTAAACATTTATTTCTTTATTTGCTTATTTGATTATTTTTTCATTAGCTGTTTAAGTATCTGCTCCCTCACCTTGCTGTCTTTCATCAAAATTTCCTTTACCTCTTCTTTTCCATGACCTAAAACTTTTTCACCGTATTTGATAAACGAACCGCTTTTTATTAATAATCCGGCGTTAATGGCGGCGTCAATTATCCCCTCTTCTTTATCTATGCCGGTGGCAACAATAACCACTTCGGCTTCTTTAAAAGGAGGAGCCACTTTATTTTTTATTACCTTAACTCTGATTCTAGCTCCGTAAACCATATTATTCTTTTTTAAAGTTTCGATCTTTCTGACGTCCATCCGGACGCTCGAATAAAATTTAAGAGCTAATCCACCTGGCGTTGTTTCCGGATTACCAAAGAAGACTCCGATTTTTAATCTCAACTGATTGGTAAAAATAATTGTTGTTTTTGATTTAGAAACAATTCCAGTTAGTTTTCGTAAGGCTTGAGACATTAAACGAGCCTGAAGGCCCATCTGCGCATCTCCCATTTCGCCCTCTATTTCGGCTCTGGGGACCAGAGCCGCTACAGAGTCAACCACTATTAAATCAACTCCACCGGATCTGATTAAAGTTTCCGCAATCTCTAAAGCCTGTTCACCGGTATCGGGTTGGGAAACTAAAAGATCGTCTAATTTGACTCCTAAAATTTTTGCCCAAGCCGGATCAAGGGCATGTTCGGCATCAATAAACGCCGCCACTCCACCGGCTTTTTGCGCTTCGGCAATAAGAGACAGACAAACAGTGGTTTTTCCGGCTGCCTCAGGACCAAAAATTTCAACAATCCGTCCTCTTGGAATTCCACCGACTCCAAGAGCCGTATCTAAAGTCGGAATGCCGGTGGAAATTACATCGACCGGAACGACTGAAGATTGTCCCAGTCTCATAATTGAACCCCGGCCGAACTGTTTTTGAATCTGATCAATCGCCGCCGTCACTGCCTGTTTTTTCTGTAAATCCTGAGTGTTCATATAAATATTATAAAAATTATAATTGTTATAATTATTATGTTTTGCCGGCGTTTGTCAACTGTTTATAACCTACAACCCATGAACCAGATTTATCTTCGATAAAACGGTTCAGGGTTGCCCTAAACCCAAAGTGGTTTAGGGCAAAAAACCTACAATAAATAAATTAAACTGACCATGATTACACCCCAAAGAGCAATCGCTACCATCAATGGAACATCAGTGGTAATAGTTCTTTCCGGGCTTTCCCCTTCGGCTTTTTCATATAAAAGTTGAGCATAACGGGAAATTCCATAAACAACTAAGGGAATAGTAATCATCAACCATTTTCTTGCCTCAAATCCAGGGAATGTTTGATTAAAAAATTTAGAAACTTCTGTTTCTATTTGGGGAGGTCTTTCAACATAAGTATATGTGGAATAAGCAATGATTGTAGCCGTTCCAAAAGTATAGGTAAGAAAATCCAAAAAATGTTCCTTATAACGGTAAAGAGATAAACGAGTTTTGATACCATGAGCGACCAGTTCGGCATGGCGTTTAACTGAGGCCATAAAAAGTGAACCAAAAAATATGGTTAACAAAAGCCAGATCGGAATATGAAATCCGGTCGCCACCTCACCGGCAAAAGTTCTAATCATGAAAGAAAAAGAGATGGTAAAGATATCAATAACCGGTTGTTTTTTTAAGATAAACGAGTAAAAAAAATGGAGAAGAATAAAAAATAAACTCAAGAAAAAAAACGGTAAGGAAAAAAACAAGGCAAGAATTAAAGAAATCAAGCTTAAAACAAAGACGATAAAAGTTGCTTCAGGCATCGAGAGATCACCGGAGGCAATCGGCCTAAATTTTTTTATCGGGTGCTTTCGATCATAAGGATAATCAATAATATCGTTTAAGACATAAGAGGTTGAAGAAAGTAAGCAGAAGATAAAAAAAGCATTAAATGATTTTAAAAGAAGATCAGGATTAAAAAGTTTTCCGGAAAAAATTATTGCCGTAAAAATCACAAAATTCTTGACCCATTGATTGATACGGAGAGCGTAAAAATAAGTTCGCAGTTTATTATTTTTCATCTCTTGAATTATACAATATTTTTATTTATGATAGTATATCCTATGCAAAATAAAGTAGACCCTAAGAAATTTTCTAATTTGCCTTACCAAAAAAGAATTGAAAAGCCATGGGGTTGGGAAATCCATTGGACTCCTTCAGATCTTCCTTATATGGGTAAAGTTTTACACGTTAATGCTAATAAAAGGTTGTCTTTGCAATTTCATGATAAAAAACAAGAGACATGGTACATTATGAGCGGACAGGCTAAAATTGTTTGGGATAATGAGAAAGGTGAACTTATCGAGACAGAATTAGAATACGGAAAAGGATATACTTGCTGCATTGGTCAACGTCATCGATTAGTTGGGATTACTGACTCTGATATTGTTGAAGTCTCGACTCCAGAAATTGGAACAACCTATAGATTAGAAGACGATTTTAAGCGTCCTGATGAAACTGAAGAATTAAGAAAGAATAGAAAAGTTATTAATAGTTAATTTTGAAAGCATATGAATATTAATTTCAAAAATGTTGGAAAACATTATGCAGGTAGGTCTCACGAAAAAATGCAGGAAGTCTTAATGGATCCGGACGGAATTGGACCGGCAGTTCATTACTATATGATTCGGGGTGGAAAAGAACAAAAAAATATTACTGTCTGGGAACCGGGAACGATTTCCGGTGAATACATAAAAACCTATGGACATTACCATGTAGGAAAACTTGATGAAACCTATTGGATTATTTTTGGAACCGGAATAGCTCTTCTTCAAAAATTAGCAGTTGACGGAAAAGGACAGATGATTGCTAATGTTGTCGAAGAATTTAAAGCAATTTCAGTTAAACAAGGTGACGAAGTTTATATGCCAGCAGGTTATGGGCATTTAGTTGTAAATACCGGAATTACTTATTTTGTCACTGCCGATGATAGTCCGGTTGACTTTGAAGAAAAAGATCCGGTGTCTTTACCCGGTCATGCTGATTATCAACTGGTTAAACAAATGAAAGGTTTTGCTTATTACGTAGTTGAATATCAAGGAAAACCAGCTTTAGTAAAAAATAAACTTTATAAAGAAATAAAAAAACAAGATTTAGGAGGTTTGGAAATTATCGAAAAGTAGTTTTATTATTTGGCTTTGATCATGGGAAGGTTGTGACCCGCCTTCGTCGTTAACTTCGGCGAGGCGAGGAATTCAGCCACTGTGCCGCAACGGTTATAGTCCGAGACCATTCAAAGCCTTTACCCTGTAAATTCTAATATCAATTTACAGGGTGACCCCGAGCAGGGACGATTATGGTTTTATTAAAAGAATATTGTTTTAGCAACGAGAAAGCATCTTTAGCAAAATATGGCTTTAACCCTCGAGAGCAAGTTTCTTCGTTAAAAGACTTTTCTCATCAAATGGAATTTCACGCATTGCACGTTATTGAGGACAGGCCGGTTTCTAATGCTTATTCATATTTTATTGATAGAGGACAAATTTACATTGATGAAAAAAAAGAAACAAAACTTTTTGTTGATCCCCAAGAGAGGGACAGGCTTTCGCTTTTAGGAGTAGAAGAGGCGGTTAAAAAGGTTTTATTTTATCCCGGACAAATTGTATTTTTGTATAGTCCGCCGGGACCGGTGGTTTTTAGTTCGGGAACAAGATATGACAAAATGAAACCATATCCGGCTGGCCAACTTTATTTATTGGTTGGTACAGACAATAACCGTGTGGATACTTTGGCAATTTCGGTTTCAAAAGAAGAAGAGGAGAAAACACTTTCTACATTTTTAGGAAGCGAAAATAGTAAAGTGGGATTTGATGATGAAATTGAGAAAATTAAATATTTTTTAACTCATCCAATAATCACAAATTGGAATATTGATGATTTTTTGGTTTATTTAGAAGGAATTTCTTACTTGGATGATTTTTCCGTTTATAAAAATGTTCATAAAGAGGAATTTAAATTATCAGACGTTCTTTCCGATTTAAGACGAGGTTGGATAGGAAAAATAAAACCAAAAATAACAACAGATTATCAGCAATTGTTCAATATGGTTCAAGGAGGTAGTGTCAGAGGCGCTTACTTAAATCAGTTACAAAATTATTTTCCTCTCTATAGTAAAAATGGAGTTATGCCTTTGGGTGGAGGTTGCGGCGGAAATGACGTTGATACAAATGAATTTAATCCACTGAAAGAATTTAAACAAACTAATCCGTTATCAACAAATTACCGACTATCAAGACCATCGATTAAAGATATTTTAAAGGGAAAGGGTAGCGAAGATCGTTACAAAAATTATCATTGCCCAAAATGTAATACGGAAATAAGAGGAGAAATTAAAGGCAGTGATCCGTCGACTTGGGTAAAAAAATGTAACTGCTGCGGCTTTCAATTTAATTGCAATTAAACCCGTACAACCGCGTAGGCCTGCCTGCCGGCAGGCAGGTTGGATGAGGCTTAATATTTAAGAATTTGTTTTTAATAATCTATTAATTTTTTGGTCAAAAGTAGAGAATTCATCTGTGACAAGGTTTTTTGCATAGGCAATGTTGTAACAATCTTCTAAATCAAGAGCGTGATTTTCAAATAAAATTAAAGTTTCCTGAAGAACATGGCGGTTCTCTATCTCTAAGAAATCCATCTTAAGAATCTTTTTCAAATACTCAACAATTTTTAGCTTATTCTTTTTATAGAAACTTGATAATACCCAATAAATTTCAAAAAAAACTATTATTGAAGTAATAATTTTTATCTCCTGGTTAACGGCCCGTTGGAAAAGAGAGTAAACTGCATCAAACTGTTTTTTGTCGTCTTTAAGAAGCAGTCTCAAAAAATAATTAGTATCAATAAAATAAGACTTCATTTTTTTACAGCAAAATACTCCCGCCTTGAATCTCTTATAATAAAATCAAGAGGTTTATTCTTATATTTTTTAGGAAGAGTCAGTGACCCTGCAATTTCATCAAGAATTTTCTGGGATTTTTCCATAATTATTTTTCCTTCGTCGATATTAACAACTAGTCTATCCCCTTCATTCAAACCAAGACTATTAAAAATAATAACGGGAATAGTAATCTGTCTTTTACTGGATATCTTTACAGTTTGTAACATAGTAAGGAAATTATAAATAAGTAAGGAAAGAATGTCAAGAGATTAATTTATTTTCTAATATGATCAGAAACAGTTTTTAGTAGTAAAGGAAATTCAACAAATTTTTTGTCATAGTAAGCACTAAAATGCCCAGCGTCTTTTACAAGTATAAATTTAGCATTTAAATTTTTGGCAATTTCTTTGCCTTCGCCAACAGGTATCCCCACCGGATCATTGTCTGATTGAAAAACCTCAAAATATTTAGCTGCTTTTTTTATTTTATTCCAATTGAATGGTTTCCTATGAAAGGAATCAATTTTTTTCCAACCTTTTGTTTAGCACTGGAATTGGGAATTGGGGAACAAAAACTTTATGTCCTAATTTTGATAGCTCTTTTTTTAACCAAGGAAACCAATTCTCTTGAGGTGATCCATAACTGCCATGAATGATAAATATATTTCTCATTATTAAATAATTATATCAACCTCGCTACCTGTTTACCTAATTTAACGGCATAGTTAGTTCCCCGGTCGTAAGGATAAGTCATATCGAGATTGGCAATAAAAAAGTTTTTTATCGGGGTAATAAAATCCGGTTTGTTTTTGACAAAGTTTTTATCAAATATTGGCTGGGCAAAAGGTCCATGAAAAATATAGGAATTTAGAATTTTGAATTTAGAATTTTGAATTTGTTTGTTTCTTGGGATTTGGTTATTGGTTATTTTGTTGAGATAAGGTAAAACTAAGTTAATCAATTCTTGGTTATTCATATTCATTAGCTTATCCTCCCTCTTCAAATACCAACCTAAATATGAAATATGTTTATTTCCATAATTTTTTTTATCCATAAAGTTAGTATGTTGGACAATGCCCATGATCGGAATTTTTGGCGTGGAAATATTTAACCAGTAAATTTTGTCAAGAATTGGTTTTTCTGTTTCTAAGATTAATGTCAAAGCATGAAGATATTCAATTTTTGACAATCGGTTAAGATAACTTTTCGGTAAAATTGTTTGAGAAATTTTTGTTAATACCGGAGTTGGCAAGGTCGAAACAACTACATCATGTGATGTATTATTAATAATAAATTTGTCTCCCCTCTTTTTTATCTCTTCAATTTGATAATCCGTTAACACGTTAACGCGTAAACTCTTCAACTTGTTTGCAACGTAATTGATAAATATTTGAAATCCCCCTTCAACATAGCCTAGATTTTTGGTTCTTTTTTTAATCCTAGTCCAGATAAAACTAGCCATAATATTTCCCGCATAATCACCGTACTTTCCCCGAAAGAGTTGCTGCCATAAGATATTCCAAACTTTTTCTCCCATGGTTTTCTTCAAAAACTCTTGACTCGTTTGTTTCTCATAAATAGATAAAAAAGGAGATAGTTTAAGAAAAACGATCACAATTCCGGCCCGGAGTTTATCAACAATATTTAAATAGGGGAATTTGAGAAGGTCAATGGGGGTGTCTAAGGGCAAAATCCGAAATCCGAAATTCGAAATCCGAAATAAAGAAGATGTGGTTGGAGACTTGAAAAATATTTTGTTGAATCCAATCTCTTTAGCAAAGTTCAAAATATCATAGTCATTAGCAAACAAATGATGGTAAGCCCGTTCCAAATACCAATCCCAATTATCAGTTTTAAATCCGGCGGCTAGTCCACCAAGGATTTTTTCTTTTTCAAAAAGAGTCACTTGATGATTTTTTTTAGCGAGATAGTAAGCAGCCGTTAAGCCAGTAAAGCCTCCTCCAAGAATAGCAATTTTCATTTGACATTAATAACAAAATAATGTATATTATATAAATAATATGTTTAAAAAGTTTCTTACTTTATTTTTAGTCTTATTTACTTTTTCCACTCTACCTGTTAGTGTGTCTGCTCAAAGTGCAACCCCTATTTTTACTCCGTTTTGTTTTGTTAGTAAGATTTGTAGCGCGGCAGGATCAGGATGTTCTCATGGCGGTGACCGCCGTCATAGAGTCAGACTGACAGTTGAGCCTGGAAAAGGACCCCAACCTAATAGCAAAGTATACGTGGTAGTTGCTGTTGCCGCTGCCGACGGACAACACTACACTTCAGGAAATGCCGGTATTGATGCGTATCTTACCTATCCTCCCATGCCAGCTAATCTTGGTTATCGATTTGAAGGTTTATATGGAGAAGATGGAACGACTCCAATTAATCAAACTTTAACCAATACTTTAACATCTAATGCTTCAGGAGATTTGTCCGTTTCAGCCATGGAATGGCAGGATTATACTACCCAAGCTCCTGAAAGAAGATTCCTCGGTATTAGTGAAGAACAACCTCAACCAACCATTAATCCAGGTCTTGGGCTGGGGGCACAACAACAAGCAGAAATACCAAAATCAGATTTGGCAACCGCCTTACAAAACTGTCTTTCCCTGGCCTGGGATCCGGACGGAACGGTGTTTGATAGCCAAAGTTTAGAGCCGATCCCTGGAGCCTCAGTCACTCTTCTGAAAAAAAGAGCTAATGGAGCTTTTACTTTTGTTAATAAATTTGATCCTAATGATGTTCCATCTGGCATATTGACTAATCCTTATTTAACCATAGAGGACGGTGGTTTTAATTTTTTTGTTCCCGATGGCACATATAAATTAACACCTCAGATTGCCGGTTATAACTTTCCCGGCTCTTTGACTCTGAACTCCAATTATGCAAAAGTTTATTCTAATATCTACCCTTTGACAACCGGAGTTGAGATTGTCGAAAAAGGTGGCCCTCAACATCGAGATATTCCAGTTGACTCAGTTTCGGGACAGCCGACCTATTTTCCAATCAAAATAATTGAATACAGTTATCAATCAGACAGGATAAGCAGTGTCTTTATTGATGGTCGGGTCAGTCATCCTTTGTCAACAATCAATACCTACTCGGTTATTCCTGATCCGAACAATCCTGAAGCAAAGATTCGTTATAAACTTATTAAAACGGTTCAAGCTGATAAAGTCGGTCGTTTTTCCATAATAGTCAATCAGTCAACTTTTGACAAAACTAAAAGTGAAATGCTTGGGGAAATTGAAGTTATCAAAACAAGCTTTAGTGGTGGCCTAACCGATACTAATTCAACCCCGGCCATTTTGAAATTAAATCCGATTCCTACATATATAGAAGGTAGCGCCTCTTATAAAGGTCAGGTATTACCTGGAGCAAAAGTTGAGCTTCTACTTAATTCTTCAACTAAACCTTATTATGAAACCGTAGCTGACAGTCAAGGGTATTTTAAAGTTCCATCAGACTATATACCTTTTATGCCTTATAAACTACGATATTCCTCGGGTGGCGTGGTAGCGAGCGTAACGACATCAAGGTTTATAACGGATAACTCTGCCGACATAAAAAGTAAAAAAACAGATCTTTTTTATCCTCAATATAGTAATCCCAAAATCAATGAAAGTATTAAAAAGTCAATTGCGGCTTATAATGATCAGCTGAATGGTGGTAATGGTAGTAAAACCGGCGGTAATCAAGGAGAGGGTTCAGGCAGTAGTCCGAGTCGATCTGGTTCCACAACTAATCAACCAGCTTCGAAAAATCTTGCCTTTCTTGGAATAGTTCTTTTTATTGTTATTTTGCTTGCAATAGTGGGAATTTTAGGGGTTTACTTGATAAAGAAGGGTCAGAATAATACTCCTCCAATGTAATGGATTACCGCTTATCGAATTTATTCACCTCAATTAATATTGTTTCTAAAAAAATTGTTGTAGGAATGGCTAAAATAACACCCATAATTCCAGCTAATTTTCCGCCAATAATAAGAGCGATTAAAGTAGTAATCGGGTGGATACCAACCGCTTTTTTCATAACAAAAGGAACAATTAAATTATTTTCCAGTTGCTGAACAGTAAAATAAAGGGCGATCATTAATAATCCCGAAACATAAGATTGAGATAAACCAATAAAGAAAGCCGGAATAGTGGCGGTAATCGGGCCGAGACTGGGGACAACTTCAAGCAGACCTGACAAAACCGCTAAGGCCAGAGCATATTTTATTCCCATTAAACTTAGTCCAACATAAGTCAATAGTCCGACGACGATCATTAAAATTGTTTCTCCCCAAAACCAACCACTGGTTCTTTTTTGAGCCCGTTCTGATATTAAATTAATTTTATTTAATTCCTTATCATCAAAAAAATTTCCTAACAATCTTTGAACGAGATTTTTTTCTAGAAGAAAATAGAAACCAAAAAATAAAATTGTGGTGACAAAAATAACGTTAGAAAAAGCAGTTTTTATAAGACGAATAGTCTCATTAGCTAAACTGGGAATATTATTGGAAAGAAAACTCAGATTAAAATTAGAGGATAAAGTCGGAAAGACTTTAATAACAATATGAGGCAAGTTTTTAAAGAGAATAATAATCTCACTGGCTAAAGGGGGAATAATTAAGGCAAATAAATAAAAAATGATAGAAACAAAGATAAAATAAACAGTAAAAGAACCAATGGATCGGGGAATTTTTTTCTTTTCCAAAAAATCAACAGGACGGCGTAAAGCCCCGGCAATAATAAAAGCGATAAAAAGAGAAAAGATCAAATCTTTTATTAACCAGATGACACCCAACATTAAAATAAAACCAACCGTAAAAATAATTGTTTTTGAAGAAATCTCAATCTTTTGTGGCATATGTGATTAATTATAACGAAACATTATCCTTTTGCCAAGGCTAAAACATAAACCTTTTTCGCCCCAGCTTCCTTTAAAATTTTAGCCGCTTCTTTAACGGTTGAACCGGTTGTCACAATATCATCAACCAAGATTACTTTTTTATTATTAAAGTATTTTTTGTCGATAACCTGAAAAACACCTCTAACATTCTGATATCTTTTTTTCAGAGACCCTAGTTGGGCTTGAGCAAGCGTTTCTTTTTTTCTAGCTAATAAATCTACGATTGGGTAATTAATAAATTTTTGAAAAAATACACTAATAATTTTTGCCTGATTAAAGCCCCGTCCATTATATTTATTTTTTGTCAGCGGAATCGGTTGAATGATAAAATCAGAAGATAGCTTCTTATAGAAACCTAACTTTTCAATTACTTCAGGCTTGATGATTCGGTAGAACTCTTGCCAGACTTGCACGGCCAGGCGGTATTTAATATTTTTGATAATTTTTTTTAATATTGGACCATAATAATATAAAGTCAATAATCCATCAATGTTCAACTTTTTTTGACAACTTGGATGAGTTAGGCCGAAGAGAGAGGGCTCTTTACAATATAAACAAACATCTTGTTTAATTGGTTTTAATTTATTTTGACAGGAGAGGCAAAGGTAGACACCAATGTAGCCACAACCAAGACAGAATTTTGGGAAAAGGAGATCGATGAGAAACATAGGACTTACCCTCCGAATTGGAGGGCTTATAACGATTATAACAGCAATAACTCTGATATTTTGTTCACAAATTTAAGAGAATATTCATCTACTTTAAAAAGAAAAAACATTTTGAAGCTAAAATCCGCCAGCTGGCGGATTAGTATTGTTTTGATATGTTTAGACCTCTTGAAAACGGCCAGGTAGTGTTTTAAATTTTATACGACACTATATGTTTTGTATTTTTTGTCAGAACAAGGGTACTGAGGTAATTGAAACAAGAGTATCTGAAGATGGCGTAACGGTAAGAAGAAGAAGATCGTGTCCGAGTTGTGATAAGAGATTTACCACTTATGAACGGGTAGAAGAATTACCAATAATGGTTATTAAAAGAGACAAAACTAGGGAACGATTTGACAGAGAAAAATTACGAAGTGGTATTATTAAGTCTTGTGAAAAAACAACCGTAACGGCGGAAAAAATTGATAAAATAATCAACGAAGTAGAAGGAGAGTTAAAAGAAAAAGATACGACAGAAATAGAAAGTAAGATAATTGGAAGTTTAGCGGCCAAACGCTTGAAAAAAATTGACAAAATAGCTTATATTAGATTTTCCTCAGTTTTTAGACGGTTTGTTGATCTAGATGACTTTGAGGAAGAGTTAAAAAAAATTAATCCCGATTAAATCGGTGAAACAATATGAAATTAACCGGACTCTCGGAAAAGGTTTTCTTGGATCGTTATTCATTAAAAGATAAAGCCGGTAAGTCAATGGAAAAACGACCTGAAGAGATGTGGAGACGGATAGCAAAAGCAGTTGCTCAGGTGGAGAAAAAAAAAGCTTCGGCGGACAAGTGGGAAAAAGAATTTTATTCAGTTTTGAAAGACTTTAAATATGTTCCCGGAGGAAGAATTTTATCCGGGGCTGGAACCGGTTTTGCGGTTTCTTTTTATAACTGTTTTGTTATCCCGTCTCCCTCCGATTCAAGAGGAGGGATCTTGAAGACTTTGGGACAGATGGTTGAGATTATGGCTCGCGGTGGTGGCGTTGGTATTAACCTTTCCTCTCTTCGTCCTCGAGGAGCGAGAGTCAATAAAGTTAATGGTTTTTCATCCGGCCCCATAAACTGGGCCGAACTTTTCTCGGTGGCGACCAAAGACATTATTCAACAAGGGGGATGTTTCACTGGCGACACTCGCATTATGACTCACTTAGGGCTTATAAAAATAAATGAGATCATAGAGGAAAGTAAGAAAAATTATTATACTCATACACACCAAGGGCGACGAAAGATTTCTTATAGATTTGATAACGGTATAAAAGATGTGTTTGAGGTTGAGACTGAGGGAGGCTATAAAGTAAAAACAACGGCGGAACACAAATTTTTGACATTTGATAGAAACGGACACTTTTACCTTCAAGCACTCTCTTCTTTTAAAACAGGCGACCACGTAGTTCTCCTTCCTACGACTTTTTCCAACGAAATACCAGAAGCAATTTTGAACACGAAAATTCCTACTCCCTCAAAGTTTTCCTTTGGAAGACAAAAGATTGTATTACCGCAAACACTAGATAAAAAGTTGGCTTTTCTTTTGGGCGTCTATGCTTCAGACGGCTCGCGTATAAAAGATACGTATGCGTTCGCAAAAGGCATAAGATTCGCCGTTGACGGATCAAGAAAAAAAGATTTATTACTGCTTACCAACATCTTACAAGGAACGTTTGATATTGATCCGAAAATACGAAGAGGTGACGGGAATGTCTTTAATGTATCCATCTACTCTAGAAATTTAGTAGAGTTTCTAAGGCTTAATCGTCTGATAAAAGACAATTCAAATACCGTATTCGTCCCAGAACAAATTTTTACTTCTCCAAAATCAGTTGTTGAAGCATTTGTGGCCGGGGTCTTTTTCGGTGATGGTAGTAATCAGGGAGGTAAAGGAGGTTTTAGAATCTCTTCGGTAAACAAAAGATTTTTAGAAGATATTAGTCTGCTTCTTCTTAATCTCGGAATCGCATCAAAATTAACAAGTCAGATAAGAACCGTTTGGCAGACGCTTTATACACTCAACATAAACGGCAATAAATACATGAAGAGATTCTTTGATGTCATTCAAAATTACACAGAGAAGGCTTATGATAGGGCCTTTTCTCAAAGAGATGGATTCTATAATTTCCCATTTAATATATTAGAGCGTTTCGTATATTTATCTGGAATTCAAAGAACGATTGCGTATGCTAACCCTACTACTTCATATAAAACCCTTAGATTTATTGAAAAAGATTTTACAAATCTTAAAAAACAAGATATTAGGGATGGAGAAATACTAACGACCACCATAACAGATAAGATTAAATCTATTACTTATGTTGGTAAACAACAAGTATATGATCTTGAGGTAGATGACCTACACCTTCTTTCAGGAAATGGTTTTTATACTTCTAATTCCCGCCGCGGTGCCCTGATGCTCATGCTTTGGGACTGGCACCCTGATATCGAAGAGTTTATTACCGTGAAGCAGGATTTAAATAAAATTAATGGAGCCAATCTTTCCCTTTGTATCTCCGATACTTTTATGGAAGCGGTTGAAAAAGATAAAGATTGGCCATTAGTTTTTCCCGATATTAAAGATCCGGAATATGATCAAAAATGGACAGGTGATCTTGAAGCTTGGAAGCAATTAGGAAAAAAAGTCATTGTTCATAAGATCGTTAAGGCAAGGAAAATTTGGGATTTGGTGGCGACTGCCGCCTGGAAATCGGCTGAGCCCGGAGTGGTCTTCATGGAGAGATATAATAAACTTTATAACAATTATTACTGGAATAAGATTATCTGTGTAAATCCGTGTGTCACCGGAGATACCCTAATTGCAACAGAACTTGGCTGGTTACCCGCAAAAGAATTAAAGCCGGGAATAAAAATTGCTACACCTAATGGCCTTAAAACAATTGATAAAGTTTATAACAACGGAAAACAAAAAATATTTAAGGTGCGATTTTCTGACGGAGGAGAATTAAAAGCAACAGCTGACCATAAGTTAAAGGTTGTAAGAAATAAGAAATTTGAATGGATTAAAATTTCAGATTTAAAAACGGGAAATAAAGTAATAGTTGCCGATAGATCTTATTTTCAAGGAGATAAACATATTAATATTTCTTCTGAAGTAGCCCAATACGCAAAGATTCATAATATTTATTTAGATAAAGCCAACGATAGAGATTTTGGTTTTATTTTTGGCGTCGCAATAGGAGATGGTTATTTCAGACAAATGGGGAAAAAATATGGGTATTCATTAAAGATAGCTTTAGGAAGAAAAGAGGTGGAATGGAAACATATCTTAGAAGAGAAATTTAAAACATTAGGTGTTATTCCTAGTTACGTACGATATGAACACAAACTTATTCATGTGGATGGAACCGTAGTGACACATGGTTCGGATCAATTATTGTTTTATAAATTTGCTAATATTTTAGGCCTTTTAGGATTACCAGATAAAAGAGCTCCCCAAAAAGAAATTCCGGAAATATTATTCAATCTTGGGCTTGATTTTCAAAGAGGATTGCTTGATGGTTTGTTTTCAACCGACGGATCAGTAAGCTTAAAATCCTATGATCCTCTTTTACGGCTTTCATCGGCATCCCTTAAATTATTACAGCAGGTACGTCTTCTGTTGCTGAATTTTGGAATTCATGGTCGAATTTACGCGTCGGAAAGGAAAAAAACTATCTACGATGGAAAAGACATGACAGGAACGGGAATAAAATACGAATTATTAATCATGAATGAAGGAATAGCAAAATTTTATCGTGAGGTTAATATTACTCATCCTGATAAAAAAGCAAAATTAAAAAAAATTGCTGATGAATATTACTTTATGAGCGGTACGAATTTAGCTCAAGTAAAAGAAATCGTCGACACAAATACATTTGAAGATGTTTTTGATGTTCATGAGCCAGAAACTCTCACTTGGGTAACAAATGGCTACGTTAGTTTGGACTGTGGAGAAGAAGGACTTCCGCCTTGGGGTGTCTGTAATCTTGGATCAATAAATTTATCGGCTTTAGTTAAAGGAAAAGATATTGATAAAAAAGGCCAGTTTGATTTTGTGGCTTTGAAAAAGATCGTCAGGACAGCAGTTCGTTTTCAGGACAATGTAGTTGATATGGATCCCTATATTTTTGACGGCATTCGTAAAACTCAACTTGAGGGAGAGCGGAGAATTGGGCTGGGGACAATGGGATTGGGTGATGTTTTAATCAAATTACATCTTCGTTATGGTTCACCTGAGTCAATAGAATTTATCGATAAAGTTTACAAACTAATTAGAGATGAAGCTTATAGATCTTCATCTGAAATTGCTCATGAAAAGGGAAGTTTTGCCAAATATGATCGGAAACTATATCTCGAAGGAAAATTTGTTAGTGAGTTAACAGATGATGTCAAAAAATCTATTAAAAAAAATGGGATAAGAAATTCATTACTTTTGATGCAGGCTCCAACCGGATCGACTTCATTGATGGCTGGCACAACCAGTGGAATCGAACCTGTTTATGAGTTTGAATTTATCAGAAAAGACAGGATAGGAACCCATATTATTCGTCACGATCTTTATGATGCTTGGTATAAAAAACATGAAAAAGAAGTTAAGGAAGGTAAAGTAAAAAAACCAGAATGGTTTGTTTCGGCCAATGAACTAACTCCGGAAGATCATGTAAAAGTTCAGGGAGTGATTCAAAAATATGTTGATGCTTCAATTTCAAAGACGGTCAATGCGCCGAAAAATCATACAGTTGAAGATGTTAAAAAACTTTATAATCTAGCTTATAAACTGGGCTGTAAAGGCATTGCTTATATGAGAGACGGATCACGGCCAGGTGTGTTAGAGCGCAAGGAATCCGCCTCCGCCAAGGCTACGGCGGACGAGGAAAAAAAAGCTCTTCAGTATACAATTAAACCAAGACCAATGGTTGTCCATGGAGCAACTTATAGAATTAATACTCCAGTTGGAATTGCTTTTATTACTTTGAATACTAATGGTGGTAATCCTCCTGAACCTTTGGAAATCTTTATTAATGTTGGAAAAGCCGGTAGCGATGTTTATGCAATGGCGGAAGGTCTAGGAAGAATGATTTCGGTGGCTTTGCGATTTTCTTCTCATTTATCAGTTACGAAGAGGGTTAATGAAATCATTACCCAGTTACAGGGTATAGGTGGCGCCAGAACGATGGGTTTTGGTAAAGATAGAATAAGAAGCCTGCCTGACGCGGTCGCCAAAGTATTATCAATGCATTACGGATTGAATGGTGAGAAAGAAACTAATGGAGTTGTTAAGGAGGCCCCAAAATTAGTAACAGCCACAACTCAACCATCTCTTATCCAACCCCAAGCTTCCGCTCATCACAATGGATCGTTTGATATTTGCCCTTCATGCGGTGAGGTAACTTTAGTTCACGAAGAGGGCTGTAAAAAATGTTACGGATGTGGATACAGCGAATGCTAATATGCCTATCTACACTCGCACCGGAGACTCAGGAACAACCAGTCTTTATGGTGGGAAAAGAATTTCAAAAGCCGACTGTCAGATTGAGACCTATGGATCAATTGACGAGTTAACCTCCTACATCGGTCTTGTGGTTGTTAAATTGAAAAATAAAAAAGAAACTGATTTGTTAGTAGAAATTCAAAAAGACCTTTATCAGATAATGGGATTTTTGTCCGGAGCAAAAACTGATTTGTTATTTTTGGAAAACAGAGTTTTAACTTTTGAAAAAAATATTGATCTGATAGAAGAAAAACTACCAAAATTAACTAAATTTATTATCCCAGGCGGTAATGAAATTTCTTCCCTATTTCAAATACTTCGAGTTCTTTGCCGAAAAGCCGAAAGAAAAAACATCGACTTCTTTAATAAAACAACAATCAACAGTAAGCAATTAATAATTATCAAATATCTCAATCGTTTGTCTGATCTATTTTTTGATTTAGCTCGGAAGTATGGGAAAAATAATGAAGTTGTTTTATAATAACTAAGTTCTATGAAAAAAATATTTTTGTTTGTTTTATTTTTTTTGACAATTTTTACCAGCTATTCTTTTTATCAAACCAAATTATTGTCAACTAAAAAATCCATTGCTCAACAAACTCTTACGGTTTATTTAAAAATCTCTGGTCAAAAAGATTTTATCAAGCAAGAGATTATTTCCGGTAAAACTGCCTTGGATCTGACCAAAGAAAAAGCCAGTGTTAAAATAAAAGGAGAAGGGGTTAATGCTTATGTTACAGAAATTAACCGTCAGGAAACGCTGAATTCTAAAAAAGAATATTGGGCGTTTTATGTTAATGGAAAAATGGCCGAAGTGGGAGCAGGAAGTTATCAATTAAAAGATGGGGATAAAATCGAATGGAAGATAGAGAAATACCAAATGATCAAATAAGCAAATACTACAAATAATCAAATAAATGAATGAATAAATAAATAAATGAAAAAATATCAAAAAGTTATTTCTTATACCGCTATTATTTTATTGGCCGTTGTTGCCCGACTAATTCCGCATGCCCCCAACTTTGCTCCAATTGGAGGCTTAGCTCTTTTTTCCGGAGCTAACTTCAAGAAAAAATCAGCTTTATTAATTCCACTAGCCGCCATGTTTATCTCCGATATATTTTTAGGATTTCATAATACAATTTTGTATGTTTACGTCAGTTTTATTATCATCTTTTTAATCGGCCAGTTAATAAAAAAGAATCAATGGCAGTCGATATTGAAAGCGAGTTTGATTTCCTCCGTCTTGTTTTTTGTCATCACTAACTTTGGCGTTTGGGCAACCGGAACGATGTATCAAAAAAATTTAAACGGTTTGATGCAAAGTTATGCTTTTGGTATTCCTTTCTTTAGAAACACCCTGATTTCTGATTTATTTTATACTTTTTCTTTTTTCTATGGATATAGATTTTTGTCAAACTTTACATTCAAAAAACTTCTTGCTAAATTGCATATCTAATAATTAATCTGAATATTTTGCTTTGACCCTGTTTGTCATCCCCGTGAAGACGGGGATCCAGACCATTATTACATTTTAAGAAGTGATTTTTGCTTGGAATCCTTCCTCCAAGGGGATGATATCTATCATCAAAAAAATAGCGCTGTAACAATCGAAAAGACTAATTTCCCGAGTTTCCCATATTAGTACGTAACGTTTAATTTTTGCAATAAAGTT
>CAYWJV010000008.1:0-28067 GCA_964458735.1 uncultured Gammaproteobacteria bacterium
GTTTAAAAAACAAAATTTATCGTTTCTAGACACACGTATTGACACTTAAACTTCTATAGAATATGTAAGATTTGACATATAATTATACATATGTTATTATTTCACCATATGAAAAAAATTACTAAAAAAATTAAAGAGTTTACCTATTCATTGGTTCCGGAATTAATTTCTGCCTCAGATTTACAAAGAAAGTCTGGAAAAATTCTACGGATGCTTAAAGATTCTACTCAACCATATTTTATTGTTAAAAACAACAAACCGACCGGAGTAATAGTTGGGATCAACGAATATGAAAGGTTAAAGAAAATTCAAACAGAATGGGAATGGGCAGATACTGTTGGAGCAATCAAAGATACCGAAAAATCAAAAAAAGAAGGTAATCTAATAAAATTAGAGGGATCTTTTTATGATCTTTGGAAAACATTAAAAGAAGAAAATGATGACTGAAATATATTTTTCTCCACGATTTCAAAAATCAATTAGCAAAATACCTTTAGAAGTAATTCAGGCTTTAACAATCAAGCAGTCACTATTTGTCATTAATCCATTTCATTCGACTCTAAGAACTCATAAACTAACAGGAAAACTGAATCAATATTATTCTTTTTCAATAACTCATTCATACAGGATTATTTTTGAATTCTTAAGTAAGAATAAAGTGGCTTTTGTAAATATAGGAACTCACGAAATATATAAAAAATGATAGAAAAATGATAGAATATTAATTATGAAAATCAAGTCTCTTTTAGCTCAGGAAATTTTGGATAGCCGTGGTAATCCGACGATTGAATGTGTAACTGCTTTGGAAGATGGTTCAACCGGTTGGGCGGCCGTTCCATCAGGTGCTTCAACCGGAAAATATGAGGCAGTTGAGCTACGAGATAATGATCCAAAACGATACGGCGGAGCCGGGACCTTGAAAGCCATTGAAAATGTCAATACGACTATTCAATCGGCCGTAAAGGGAATCGATGCGGCTAGCCAAGAAAAATTAGATAAGACAATGATAGAACTTGACGGGACAGAAAATAAAGCTAAATTGGGAGCTAATGCGATTCTTTCAGTTTCATTAAGTGTTACAAGAGCGGAAGCTGTCAGCGAAAAAAAACCTCTCTATGAATATTTAACAAAATTCAATCCTGACTTTGACGGAACTTACATTATGCCGATTCCAGAAATGAATGTGATGAATGGTGGAAAGCATGCTAATTGGGCAACGGATATTCAGGAATATATGTTATTTCCTATTGGTGCTCCATCGGTGATTGAAGCAGTAAGAATGAATACAGAAATATATCAACAACTAAAAAAAAATCTCAAATCAAAAGGTTATATGCTTTCCGTTGGAGATGAGGGGGGATTTGCTCCAGCAGTAAAAAGTAATGAAGAACCTTTTCAGCTTATGAGCGAGGCAATTGAAAAAGCAGGATATATTCTGGGCAAAGATATTTGTTATGGAATTGATCCGGCTGCCTCAGAGTTTTATAAAGACGGCAGGTATCAATTAAAAAAAGAAGGATTGGTTTTATCAACAGATGAACTAGTGGAATTCTATTTAAATCTTTGGAAGAAGTATCCGATTGTTTCCATGGAAGATATTTTTGATCAAGACGATTGGGATGGCTTTAAAAAACTTTATCAAAAAACTGAAGGGAAAATGCAAGTAATGGGCGATGATCTTTTTGTCACCAACGTTAAAAGATTACAAAAAGGAATTGATGAAAAAACCTGTAATTCAATTCTTATCAAATTAAACCAAGTTGGAACGATTACCGAGACAGTTAAAGCCATTCTTCTTGCCCGAAAAAATGGTATGACTGCAGTAGTATCTCATCGATCCGGAGAAACAGAAGATCCGTTTATTGCTGATTTTGTCGTGGCCATGGGAACAGGGCAGATTAAAACCGGAGCCCCGGCCCGAGGTGAAAGAACGACAAAATATAATCAACTAATGAGAATAGAGCGAGAATTAGGAGATAAAGCAAAATTTGCTAAATTTTCTTTTGAAAATATACCCTAATTTGAATATGAAAGCATTTGATTTTTCGCTGCCAGATCAAAAAGGAAAAGTTCATAAACTTTCGGATTACAGAGGACAGTTTGTTGTTCTATATTTTTATCCGAAAGACGATACTCCTGGATGCACAAAAGAAGCTTGCGGTTTTCGAGATAATTTAAAGTTCTTTCAAAAAAAAGATACTGTTATTCTTGGCATATCAAAGGATACGGTAGCTTCTCACAAAAAATTTGCCCAAAAATATAATTTAAGATTTGCGATTTTTTCAGATGTTGATAAAAAAGTCATTAAAGAATATAAAGCTTGGGGTAAAAAAAGTTTTATGGGTCGCATATTTGAGGGAACTTTAAGAAAAACTTATTTAATAGATAAAAAAGGCAATATTATTAAAGTTTACGAAAATGTTAATCCATTGATTCATCCTCAGGAGATATTAAGAGATTTAGAATCTAATACATCGCTTGAATAGTATACTTACCGTCAGAGTTCAAGATAAAAGCTTTTTGTGGATAAAAGGGAAGAGTAGAGGCGATTTTTTCTTTAGGAATAAAGACCTTTCCACTGTAAGCAGGAATTTCCTTATAGCTTTTTCCGTATATATAAACTTTATTGTCATTAAGATAATATTGAGCCGTAAAAAAATCCAGATAGTCGGTTACATATACTAGATCATTTCTATTGGCAATCACTTTAATCTCACGAAGACTTTTTCTCAAATCATACTTTTGTCGATATTTCAGCTGCAGTACCTGATAATTAAAAGATAAAAGAAGAAGTAAAATGATAAAAACAGTTCGTAGTAAAAAAGGCATTTTTTCTAGAATTAATATTACTAACAATATTAATCCAACAGCAGTAAAGATAAAATATCGGGGGATGAAAATCGGTCTAATAAATGAAAATATTAAAGCAAAAAGAGGTATACCAATTCCCCAGATGAGAAGAAGATGAAATAGCGTTTTTTTCCGGAAATATAAAAATCCTATAATTACAATAAAAATTAATAATATGGAGAAGAAAAAAACGTTTTTTTCCATGGCGTTTACTATAAGTGAATTTGGATAGAGTTTTGACTCATGACCGGTATAGATGATCCCCAGTAAATTGAATAGGTGGTTGAACTGTGGTTTGATTAACCAAAAAGAATTAGGAAAACTGTTTTGATTAAGGAAAAAAATCAACCAAGGAAGAAAGGTTAACAAAGATAAATAAATTACTGACTTTTTAAAATTCAAGCCACTTTTTTTATTAATCAATAAAAACAATAATTGACTAAAAACGACAAAAATCATGAAATAATTAATAAAAAGCCCAGCAACTGTTGATAAAAGATAAAATCGATAGTTTTTTTTATAAAAAGTATAGTAAGAAAGACTGGCAAAGAAAGCTAACATCGAGTACATTCGAGCTTCAAAGGCAAAATACAACAGCAGCGGACTAAGGATGAAGAAAATTAAATAAAAAAAAGACTTTCTCGGTTTTATTTTAAAAACATCGTTTAAAAATAAAAAAGCGATATAGATAGTGGCCCAGAAAAAAATTATTGACAAACTTCTTAGAGCAATTTCTGATCCGCCAAAAATCTTTATCCAAAAATGCAAAATCAAATAATATAGAGGCGGGTTAAAATCTTTGGCGGTTAAAAAAATAATCTCGAAGATATTTTTTTTAGCCATAAAATAAGAAAAAGCTTCATCCCTCCAGAAAGACTGGGTAAGAAAAAAAAGAGGAGTCTTTGTAAATAACCAAGTTAACATATTTAGTTTATAAAGTTTATAATGTTCATAAAGTTCATAAAGAGGCTTTCCTTTAAAAACTTTACAAACTTTATAACTTTACGAACTATTTTACACCTTTTCTGTCACTTTATATTTTAACTTTTTTCCCAGCAAAATTCTAGTGTGTGCATCAAGGGCTGGTAGAGAAGAGAAGAAAAAAGAAACCACCGGTAGAAAATACCATTGGATAATAAGAAGTGGTAAATTTGTTATTCCAGTTTTCATATTAACTTTTTGTCTAAGTTTAATATCTAAATAAATATACAATATTAACATGACCGATGACAAGGTCAAGATTAAAGCTGACAGTTTAGGTAATAATAAACCAAGGACAGTTCTTTTGAAAGAGGGATTAATTAAAGGTGGAATTGAAGCGCTAATTGTTAAAATAAAGAATGATACCGGCCAGAAAAGATGGGTCTCAATGATAAAAATAATTTTTTTTAGTTTTTGCCAAAAATCAATATGAGGAGTTTGAAAGAATCTTTTTAAGACATAACCAACATCAGTTACTCCCCAGGCCCAACGTTTTTCCTGTTCATATCGATTAGCTAAAGTTTTTATTGTTCCACCGGAATAGACCGCATCTCCATTAACGATGGTAAAAAGTGGTATGGTTTTTACTTTTTCTCCAAAAGTGAAGAAAGCCTGAAAAAATACATGCCAGTCTTCCGGAATAATATCAATATCCCAAAAATTTATTTGTTTAAGCATCCAGAGATTTGTTGAATAAGTCGATACTTGAATTAGATTTTCTTTTTGAGATAAAAAAGCCAATCTGATAATTGATGAAAGAGTTGCCTGAATTCTAACTAAAAAAGGTAGTTGCCAAAAATTATTATATAAAAGGACCGGTGCCCAGTAAAAATAGAAAAGTCTACCCTTATCTTTGAGATATTCAAAACTAAGATAGGAAAAATAATTTTTTGGCAGTTTGCTGTCGGAGTCACAGATAGTGATAAGGGTATTTTTTCTGTCAATATTGTTTTTTACGACATAATCATCAATAATTTTTGCCGCATAAGTTTGATTACTGGCTTTACCCGGTTCTTCATTTTTTTTTAACGGATGATAACAAGAGATAATTTTTTTGAAATATTTTTGATATTGATTAATAATTATTTGGTTTTTTTGAGTAGATTCAAATTCACGTTTCTCAAAGGCTAGAACAAGGTAAATGTTATCTTTATCCGGATAGTCGTTATCTATTAATGTCTTGATTGTTTCGTTAAGTTTATAAATTGGCTCCTTATAGTTTGGGATAATAATAAAATGTTTTAAAACATTAAAATTCTTAAGATTTTTTAGTTTTTTATAGTATCTTATTTGACTATGAAAGAGAATTTCGTTATAAGAAACAACTGAAGAGTAGGCGGTTGATAAACACTTGGAAAAAAAATAAAGGTCAAAAGCAATGATAAAGTAAGCAACAATGGCCGGGTGAAAAGGGGAAAGCCATAAGGGCAGAGTAATCAAAAACCAAGAGCTAATCGGAACAATAATTTCCAAAAGTCTTTGGAAAAGTCTTGTCTTAATAAATCTATTAGACATAGGGCATATAATAGGGTAAAGTTAAATTTAGTGGCTAAAACTTAACTTTACCCTATTATACAACAGTCAGTTATTGCCAGGCTTCACAGATGATTTTAAAGGAACAGAAATCACAGTGTTTGCCCGGATTAGCTGGAAATTCATTTTTTCTTATTTCAGCAACCATGTTTATTATTTCTTCCTTAGTCTTTATTAAATTCTCTTCATTTCTTTTTAAGGAGATCTTTTCCGGCGTCTGAAGATAATAGAAAGTCAGGTTAATACTTTCTAATTTTTTGTTAAACAAATTTTTATCGTTGGCTGCCAACGCATAAATTGTTAACTGAAGACTTTTGGAGAGCTCACGTTCATTTGGCTTTTTACCGGTCTTATAATCAATGATTTCTATTTCATTTTTATTTATTTCATCGATTCGATCGATCTTCCCGGTTAAAAATATATCATTGGCGATTTTTATTTTGAATAATCTTTCTAGAGCAATAATCTTCAAATTAGATGAGTGAAATTTTTTATAAAAATTAACTAACATTTTTTTACCTTCTTCTTTCATCCGAGTTTGATGAGTCAGAGAAACATAGCCAATCGGAACCCAAGTTCTTTCATAAATAATTAACAGATTTTTTTGATTGATTTTTTTGTTTTTTAAAAACTCGGTATAGAATTTTTGCAGAGTTTGATGAATAGTAATTCCAAAAGATTCAGCCGCCGATGGTATCGTTGGAATTTTAAAAATATGTTGATATTTATATTGTAATGGACAAGTTTTAAAACTGTTAAGTTGGGAGAAAGAGAAGTTTTTATTAAGGTCCTTCGACTCACTGTGTTCGCTCAGGACGCCCAAACGAGTTTGTTTGGGCGGTTTAAAGTCAAAAATAGATAGTTGGGATTTTTCCTCTTTTTTGATGGCGGTCAGTTTGTTTATTAATTTTTCGCCTAAAGTTTCGATGACAAACCGGGAAATTTTTCGCGGTCGCTTTCCTTCTCCATAAAACTTAGAAGCAGACAAAAATACTTTATCTTTGGCTCGGGTTAAACCAACGTAAAAAAGCCGGCGTTCTTCTTCAATATGATAATCACCGGTTGGTAAAATTTCTTTGATTAGTTCTTGAGGGATACTAATGGTTTCTTTTTTATGGCGGGTGGGAAAACGTTCTTCAGTTAAATTAACCAAAAAAACTATTGGGAATTCTAAACCTTTAGCCGAATGAACAGTTAAGATATTAACAGCATTGAAGGATGAAATATCGGTCTTAGAAACAATTGGTGATTCGCCCAACTCCATACTCATATTTATAAAATCGACAACGGCAAAGACGGATGTATCCTCGTGTTCCGACTCAAACATTTTTAATTTATTGAAAAAATTAGAGATGTTTACAGCAATTTTTTCCTGAGATTCAGTTTTATAATTTGTCAATGTCAACAACAAACCGGATTCTTCCAAAAAATAATAAAGAATCTGCCCGGCTGTGTTTGTTTTCAAAAGTGCAAGGTGTTTGACAATCATTTGGTAAATTTTTAGTAACTTTTGTTTTGTCTCGGATTTCAATAACGGCAAATAGGGCTTATAGATCTCAAACTCACTTCGATTTGAAAGATAAATTTCCATTGCTTGGAAAAAAGATTGATTAATTTTTTTGGAAAAAGAGAGAAGTAAAGAAACGTCTTTTTTATCGATACTATATATATCCATATATAGGACGCGAAATAAAGAAGGGGAGTCTTCTAAGTCATAAAGAATTTTGAGATAAGCAATTAGATCCTTAACTTCCGGTTGTTTATACAACGTTCCAGGTCCTAAGAATTGATAGGGAATTCCAGCACGAGCCAGAGACTTGACAAAAGGCTCCGAGTGGTTATTAGCCCGAATTAAAATGGCAAAGTCGGAAAAACGACATTGATCTTTTAATTCTAAGATTTTTTTAGCAACAAACTCTGACTCTTCCTCAATCTTTTCCGCCAGATAAAAATTAAGAGCGTCTTTATCATCGGGTTTGTTGGCAGTTAAATTTTTTGAAATTCCCAGTTGAACTTCCAAAGTATCGGGATTATTGTTTTTAATCAGTTGATAAGCGTTATCAAGGATAGTTTGATTGGAACGATAATTTTTTTTAAGAGTAATTTGTTTGGCTTTTTTATAGTCTTTCATGAAAGAAATAATATTAGAGACCGAAGCGCCGCGGAATTTATAAATCGCTTGGGAATCATCAGCAACGATAGTTAAATGAGGATTTTTTTTAGTCGGGCAAAGAAATTTAATTAATTGATATTGAGCAATATTGGTATCCTGAAATTCATCAACTAAAACAAAAGGATATTGTTGTTGATATTGTTTCAAAACATCGGTACGCCGACGAAATAGTTGTAATAAATAATAAACTAAATCAGCAAAGTCCATCAGTCCGTCTTTAAGTTTCAGTTTTTGATATGTTTGGTAGGCTTGAGCAAGTTCCTGGTATTTTTCTTTTTCAATTTTTTCTTCTAGAATTTTTGTCCATTTTGAATAATCATCAGGAGATACATCTTCATCTCGTAAACGAGAAAAGTGTTGTAACAAGGCTTCTAAAAATTTATTTGGGTTTCCCAGCGGTCGGAAATACTTAAGTTTAAAAAGAAATAGGTTTTGTTTTAAAAAAATTATTGTTTCCGCTTCGGTCATTAAACGAAAGTTTAGAGATAGGCCAATTTGATAGCCGTTTTCTTTTAATACTTGATCAGCAAAGGCGTGAAAAGTGGAGATTGACATTTGAAAATATCCATAGGGCATGGCCCGGTCAACTCGTTCTTCCATTTCGGCGGCGGCTTTTTCTGTGAAAGTAAGAGCAAGAATTTGTTCCGGTTTTGCCAATTTTTTTTTCACCAGGTATTTTATTTTTTCGATAATTACAGAAGTTTTTCCGGTTCCGGCTCCGGCAATAATTAAAAGCGGTCCTTTATTATATTCAACCGCCTGTTGCTGTTCTTTATTCAAAATGTAGTCGCTCATGTCAACAAGTTTAGCAAAAAAGGCCTTGACTTTTTGGACATTAACACTTAAGATAAATTCTAAAGCTTGAAAAGCCTTCTTGTTTTTTTAAATTTTTTAGTTATAATAAGAATGGCTTTGTTATTTTTGTTATTAATTTAATTTTATAATCATATGGCAGACGGCGTTTTTAAGAGGAATAAACCTCATTTAAATATTGGTACGATTGGTCACGTTGATCATGGAAAGACCACTCTTACTTCAGCAATTCATTATGTCCTGTCAAAAAAAGGCCAGGCGAAATTCTTAAAATACGAAGATATTGATAAAGCACCTGAAGAAAGAGCTCGTGGAGTGACTATCAACCTTCATCACTCAGAATATGAGACGGATAAACGTCATTATGCTCATATCGACGCTCCAGGTCATGCTGATTATATTAAAAATATGATTACCGGTGCGGCCCAGATGGATGGTGCTATCCTAGTTGTTTCGGCTCCAGATGGTCCAATGCCTCAAACTCGAGAGCATATTTTACTGGCTCGACAGGTTAATGTTCCGGCCATAATTGTTTTCTTAAATAAAGTTGACATGGTGGCGGATAAAGAAATTCTTGATTTGGTAGAAATGGAAGTAAGAGAGCTTTTGACTAAATATGGATTTCCTGGTGATAAAGTTCCGGTTATTCGCGGTTCAGCTTTGAAAGCGTTAGCTGATGATCCAGAGGGCCTCAAATCAATTAATGAATTAATGAAACAGGTTGATGAATATATTCCAGATCCGGTTAGACAGATTGATAAACCATTCTTAATGCCGGTTGAAGATGTCTTTACTATTTCCGGTCGGGGAACTGTCGTTACAGGACGAGTTGAAAGAGGAGTCGCCAAAGTAAATGAAGAGATGGAGATTGTTGGTATTAAAGATACAAAAAAGACAGTTATTACCGGAGTTGAGATGTTCAAAAAAACCTTAGATGAAGCTCGGGCCGGTGATAATGTTGGTTTGTTACTCCGAGGAGTGGAAAAAGACGATGTAATACGTGGCCAGGTAATTGCCAAACCAGGATCAATTAAACCGCACACAGAGTTTGACGCAGAAATTTATATTCTTACTAAAGATGAAGGCGGTCGACATACACCATTTTTTAAAGGTTATCGACCTCAGTTTTATATAAAAACCACTGATATTACCGGTGAGGTAGAGTTACCAGCTGGTGTGGAAATGGTTATGCCGGGAGACAATGTTAAGATTAAGGGTAAATTAATTTACCCGGTCGCCATGGAGGAAGGGTTGAAATTTGCTATTCGAGAAGGTGGACACACAGTCGGAGCAGGAGCGGTTACGAAGATAATTAAATAAAATCCGAAGCACGAAATCCAAAATCCGAAACAATTCTAAAAATTCGAATTTTAAAATTAAAATTTGTTTCGAGTTTCGATATTCGAATTTCGAGTTTATACATTGCACTTTAATATGCCGAAAGGAAGAATTAGGATTAGACTTAAGTCGTATGATCATCGATTAATCGATGAGACCTGTCAAAAAATTGTCGATACAACAATCAGAACAGGAGCTAATGTGATAGGTCCAATTCCCTTGCCAACAAAAAATGAAATGTTTGTTGTTAATAAAGCTTCTTTTATTGATAAGGACGCGCGGGAGCATTTCGGTTTAAAAACTCATAAAAGAATGATTGATATTATTAATCCCACTAATCAAACCATTGATTCTTTAATGCATCTAGAACTTCCTGCCGGTGTTGAGGTTGAAGTAAAAATGTAACCCAAGTAGGGTAAAAATCCATTTGAACATTCTAAATTATTATTATATAATTCTTTTTACATGTTATTTATCCTTTGTTCGGGAACTAAGGATTAATATTTTCCGGATTGGAATCTTAGCCCCAATCTGGGGCTATTTTTTATGCCAAGTTTTATTTTAGGAAAAAAATCAATTCAAACTCAACAGTTTGATAAAAATGGAGAAAGGATTCCGACGACTTTTATTAATACCTCCCGATGTCACCTTATTGATATCATTACCCCGGACAAGCGGGGTTATTTTTCAGTCAAACTTGGATTTGGTCAAACCAAAAATATTAAAAAACCAGTCCAAAAAGAATTAGAAAAAGCGGGGATAAAAACCCCGCTTCGTTTTTTAAGAGAGTTCAGATTAAACGATCAAGTTAAATTAATTGAAGACGGCAAAAAAAAAGGTGTCCAAATTGGTGAAGTAAAGATTTTTTCCGGAGATGTCATTAACCCTAATATTTTTATAAAAAGTGGCGATTTAATTACTGTTTCGGGGATATCCAAAGGAAAAGGTTTTCAAGGAGGAGTTAAGCGTCACGGCTTTAAAGGAAGATCACACACTCATGGAGCGTCTCGAGACGAGCGAGCTCCAGGATCAATTGGAATGTCTACCACTCCAGGAAGAGTTTTTAAAGGAAAAAGAATGGCCGGCCGGATGGGTGGAGAAAGAGTAACGATCAAGAATCTAGAAGTAATTGAAGTAAAAGAAAATGGTTTAGTAATAAAAGGTTTAATTCCAGGTGCAAAAGGTGGGTTAATAGAAGTTAGGGGTTAAAAATAATAAATATGGTTACAATAAAAAAAACAACTACCGTCAAAAAAACTAATCCGTCACTCGTGATTTATAACATTGAAGGTAAAGAAGAAAAAACTGTCGAACTATCCAAAGAAATTTTTTCTGTTTCCGCTAATCCAAAACTATTAGCCCTAGCGGTAAGAATCTATTTAGTCAATCAAAGGCAAGGCAATGTTAAAGTAAAAACACGAAGTGAAGTAATAGGCTCAACCAGAAAAATTTATCGACAAAAAGGAACTGGAAAAGCCAGGCATGGTGCCATTAAAGCCCCAATTTTTGTTGGTGGTGGCGTTGCTCATGGTCCAAAACAAAAAGATTATAACTTAAAGTTTAATAAAAAAGAAAAAAAAATTGCCTTGTTTGCGGCCCTATCAGAAAAATTAAAAGAAAAAAAAATATTTGGTTTAGAAAATAAAGCTTTGACGATTGAACCAAAGACAAAAATATTTGTTAATTTTCTTGAAAAGCTTTTATTATTAGATAAAAACAATCTAATAGTTTTGCTTAAGATGGAAAAAAATAATTTGATTTTAGCGATGAGAAATATTCCCGGGATATCTTTTATTGACGCCAGGTCCTTGAATCCTTATTTAGTATTAAAAAGTAGTAACATAATTTTTATTGAGAACTCTTTAGAAGTTTTTAAAAGCAAACCGAAACATGTTAATAAATGAAGTATTGATTAAACCGATATTGACCGAAAAGGCCACGAATTTAGTCCAAAATCAAGTTTATATGTTTGAAGTTGATAAAAGAGCTAATAAACATCAAGTAAAGCAAGCTTTGGAAAAACTTTACAAAGTGAAAACAGGAGAAGTAAAAATGATGATAAGAAAAGGAAAAGAAAAAAAAGTTGGAAAAAAAGGATTGCTCAAAAAAACAGCCGATAGAAAAATTGCTTTTGTTAAATTAATTGAAGGAAAGATTGATCTCTTTCCGCAAAAATAAATATGGATAGAAAAACGTTATCAATAAAAGTCAAACCGGTGAAAAGATTAATGAAGATTTTGAAAAAAAATTCCGGCCGAGATAATAGTGGTCAAATTTCAGTTCGTCATCAGGGTGGGAGGCAAAAAAGATTCTATCGAATTATTGATTTCAAAAGAGATAAACGTGATATAGAAGCGGAAGTAGTCAGGATTGAAAGAGATCCCAATAGAAATTCTTTTATTGCTTTAGTTAAGTATCGAGACGGTGAGTTTAGGTATATTCTTTATCCGCACAATCTTAAGATTGGCGACAAAATTATTGCCAGTGAAAAAGCTGATATTAAAACCGGTAACGCTTTGCCATTAAAAAATATTCCCATTGGAACATTGGTCCATAATGTGGAACTTTATATTGGTAAAGGTGGTCAGATGATAAAGAGCGCTGGTACAGCTGCGTCAGTCATCGCTAAAGAAGATAAATTTATTCATCTTAAATTACCATCGGGTACGGTGCAACGTTTTTTTAAAGATTGTTGGGCAACCGTAGGACAGTTAGGCAATATAAAATTTAAAGATGAAATTATAGGTAGCGCCGGAAGAAAGAGACTGATGGGAATTAGACCAACGGTTCGAGGGACTGCTCAAAATCCACGCAGTCATCCTCATGGCGGGGGAGAAGGTAGATCAGGCGAAGGTATGCATCCGAAAACTCCTTGGGGTAAACCGGCTCGAGGGAAAAGAACGAGAAATAAAAATAAATGGAGTAAGGGATTAAGAATTAAAAGACGCAAATAATTATTATGGAATCAAAAGCCTATTTCATCAATTTACCGGTTTCACCAAAGAAAGCCCGTTTTTATTTGCCAGCCATAAAAAAATTAAAACCAATCGATAGCTTAGACTATCTTTTTTATGAAAGGACTGATGCGGCCGTTATTCTATATAAAGCCATTAAGTCAGCTATTAGTAATGCTCGACAGTTATTGAAAGTAGAAGATAATCTGTTAAACTTTAAACTTCTTACCGTTGAACAAGGTCAAAAACTAAAACGCTTTCGTTCAGGTTCCCGTGGAAATGCCAAGCCAATCAATAGAAGAATGAGCCACATTAAGATAATCTTGGAAGCGAAAAAGATAGCACAAAAACCCGAAATCCGAAGCACGAAATCCGAAACAAAAATAAAATCTAAAATTACAAAAACAGAAAAAAAATAATTTAAATTTTGAAAATTAAAATTTGTTTCGAGTTTCGAATTTAGAATTTCGAATTTTAGAAAATTATGGGACAAAAGGTTCATCCAAGAGGCTTGCGTCTTGGAATAGTTTATAATTGGAATTCCCGCTGGTTTTTTTCTAATAAAAGATCCTTCAGGGATTCATTGATATCAGATTTGAAAATAAGAAAAGCTTTAATGAACAAACTGGCTTTTTCTTCGGTGACTCAAATTGATATTGAAAGAGCGATTAACAGAATTACTTTGATTATCTATGCGGTTAAGGTAGGAATGATTATTGGTCGGGGTGGAAAAGGGTTGGAAGAAATAAAACAATTTGTTATTGACAATCTGAAAAAAGGGGAAAAAATTAAAGAATTAAAGATTGATATTAAAATCGAACCGGTCAAGGAACCATTTTTAAATGCTTATTATGTTTCCCAACTAGTAGCAGAAAAATTGGTAAGGAATTTTCCCCATCGTTCTACTGTCCATAATGCCATGAATAAAGTGATGGAGGCTGGTGCTAAAGGAGTTAAAATACAGTTAGGTGGGAGAGTTGGTGGGGCTGAGATATCAAGAAGAGAAAAATATTTTCTAGGAACGATTCCCACATCAACGATTAGAGAAGAAGTGGATTTTGCTCGATATCCGGCCTTAACTAGGTCAGGGTATGTGGGAGTAAAAGTGTGGTTATGTAAATAAATATGTTATCACCAAAAAGACAGAAATATCGAAAACAATTTAGAGGTAGTTTTAGGAAAATTGCCGTTAAGGGTGAAAAGCTTAATTTTGGAGCTTTTGGTTTAAAAGCCATGAAAAGTGCTTGGATAAAAGATCGGGAAATTGAGTCGGCTCGGGTAATTTTTGCCCGGGGAACAAGAAAAAGTGGTAAATACTGGTTTAGAATATTTCCTGATAAACCGTTTACGAAAAAACCACCAGAAGTAACGATGGGATCAGGTAAAGGAGATGTTGCATATTTTGTTGCCAGTGTAACTCCGGGAAAAATATTGTTTGAGATTAATGGATTATCAAAGGAAGAATCAATTAAAGTTTTAAATAACGTTGCTTCGAAATTATCGGTAAAAACAAAAGTTGTTAGTCGAGAAATATGAAAAAAATTACTAAAACATATCGGGAAAAAACCAGCAAAGAATTAATAAAAGAAACTCAGTCATTAAGAGAAGAAATGGCAAAATTACAGTTGTCTTTTAAAAGCAATCCACCAAAGGATACAAATTTGTTAATGAAAAAAAGAAAACAATTAGCAGTTTTATTAACAGTCCTTGGCGAAAAAGAGGAAGTAGGGGCGGAGTAACCCCGCCCGTACAAAATAATTATATGAAAAAAATTTTAACCGGTAAAGTGGTTTCGATGAAAATGATAAAAACCGTCGTAGTGATGGTTGAAAGAAAATTCAGACATCCGGTTTATCACAAGGTCATTGTTCGACATAAAAAATATAAAGCGCATAATGAAAAATTAGATTTGAAATTAGGAGATATCGTTAAGATTGAAGAAACAAAACCTATTTCAAAAGATAAACACTTTGTAGTTGTTGAGAAATTATAAGTATTATAACTATTATAAAAATTATAACGATTATAAACCTATGCTTCAGCTTAGATCAATTTTAAATGTAGCGGATAACACCGGAGCCAAAAAAGTTTCTATGATTGGTATGGCTAAAAAAGGTAATAGAAAACTCGCTTATTTAGGTGAAGTGATAAATATCACCGTTAAGGAAGCTCTACCTTTTTCTCTAGTGAAACAAGGCGAAGTCTTATCAGCAGTTATTGTCAGAACCAGAAAAGAAAAGAGAAGAAAGGACGGTAGTTATATTAGATTTGATGAGAATGCTTGTGTGATATTAGCCAGTAAAGAGGTGAAAGATCCTAAAGGAACACGAATTTTTGGACCGATAGGAAAAGAAGTCAAAGAAAATGGTTTTGCCAAAATAGCTAGTTTGGCAGAGGAGATATATTAATATGAAAATCAAAAAAGGAGATAAAGTAAAAATGACAGTCGGAAAAGATAAAGGTAAGGATGGTGTGGTGGAAAAAGTCTATAAAAATGCCAATAAAGTTATAGTTACGGGAATGAATCTTTATAAAAAACATATAAAGAAAAATGAAAAAATGCCTCAAGGTGGAATTGTTGATTTACCAAGAGCGATTGATGTTTCAAAGTTGACTTTTGTTTGTCCGAAATGTGGAAAAATGACGAGAATTGGTTTTAAAACTGAAAAAAATAAAAAATATAGAGTATGTAAGAAATGTGATAGCAAGATATAGGTAGGGAACAAAAATTTTTGTTCCATACAAATTTAAAGAATAAATATGACATTCAAAGATTATTACAATCAGGAAGTAGTCGAAAAACTTAAAAAAGACTTAAACCTTAAAAACGTTATGGCTGTGCCTAAAGTAATTAAAATCGCCATTAATGTTGGAGCGGGTGAAGCTGTGACTAATAAAAATGTTATTGAAAAAATTCAAGAACAGTTAATGACGATTACTGGACAAAAATCAATGATTACCAAAGCAAGAATTTCGGTTTCCACTTTCAAGATTAGGAAAGGATTGGCAATTGGAGTTAAGGTGACTTTACGAGGAAAAAGAATGTATCATTTTTTGGAAAAATTGATTAGAATAGTGATTCCTCGATTGAAAGATTTTCGCGGTGTTTCAGATAGCAATATTGATCAGAATGGTAACCTTAATATTGGCTTTCCAGAACAAATAATTTTTCCCGAGATAGATTTTGACAAAATTGATAAAATAAGGGGTTTGCAAGTGACCGTAGTCACTAATGCCAGAAACAAAGAAAAAGGAAAAAAATTATTTGAAATGTTAGGAATTCCGTTTAAGAAATAATTATGGCTAAAACCTCTGATGTAGTTAAGTTTTTAAAAAAACAGAAATTTCAAGTTCGTTTTCATAATCGTTGTTCCATCTGTGGACGGGCACGAAGTTATATGCGCCGGTTTGGCTTATGCCGGATTTGTTTCAGAGAAAAAGCATTACAGGGAGATATTCCCGGAGTTAAAAAAATTTCACTATGAGTAGATCAAGAAAAAAAGGACCATATATTGATGAAAGATTATTAAAAAAAGTCTTAAAACAAAAAGAAACCAATGATAATACCGTTATCAAAACTTGGTCGCGTGCTTGTCAAATTCCTCCGGATTTTATTAGTCATAAATTTGGAGTTCATAATGGGAGAAAGTTTATAGAAGTTTCTGTAACCGAAGCCATGGTTGGTCATCGTTTAGGCGAATTCTCACTAACCCGAACTTTTAGAAGTCATGGTAAAGTTACTAAAAAAGTTGTCGAGGCAACATAAAACATATGGAAAATTCAATTATTGATCTAATCATCAGAATAAAAAATGGATATATGGCGAAAAAAGAGACTATTGAGTCACCTTGTTCGAAATATAAAGAAGCTGTTTTGAAGAAATTAGTTAGTTTAAAATTTATTAAGAGTTATAAAGTTAAAGGAGAGATTAAAAAAAGCATGACGATTGATTTAGCTTATGAAGATGATAAGCCCGCCATTAGCGATGTGAAAATTTATTCAAAACCAGGGATGAGACTTTATATTTCTTATAAAAATTTGAAACCAGTTTTGAGTGGATTTGGTTACTCAATTCTTTCCACGTCAAGTGGGATTATGACTGATCAAGAGGCAAAAAAAGCGAAATTAGGAGGAGAATTATTATTTAGTTTTTGGTAATTTTATGTCTAAAATCGGCGAAAAACCAATAACTTTATCACCGGCAGTTAGTCTAAAAATCGAGGATAATAATGTCACTATTAAAGGTCCTCAAGGTGAGATGTCTTTTATTGTTCCAAAAGAGTTGACTCTGATTAGGGAAGAAAACAACTTAATTTTTAAAAGAAAAAATAATGAAAAAAAAATCAGATCAATCCATGGTTTATATCGACAGTTAATCAGTAACGCGGTTTCTGGAGTGGAAAAAGTTTGGGAGAAAAAATTAGAAGTAGTTGGAACCGGTTTTACGGTCAAGTTACAAGGTGAAGATTTAGTATTTAAAGTCGGCTATTCTCATCAGGTAGTTTTTAAAAAACAACCGGGAATAAAATATCAAGTAGAAGGAAATAATAAAGTAACTGTTGCCGGGCACGACAAACAGTTAGTCGGTCAAGTAGCCTATCAAATGAAGATGATTAGAAGACCTGATGTCTATAAGGGAAAAGGGATTAGATATTTAGGGGAAAAATTAAGAATTAAACCGGGTAAAAAAGCCAAAGCCGCCGGAGCAGTAGCTTAAGAAAAAAATATGACAAATATAAATTTAGATCGCAAATTAAGAAGAAAAAGAAGAGTTAGTTCAAACATTCGTGGTACAAGTAATAGACCAAGAATATCTATTTTTCGTTCTAGTCGCTATATTTATGCTCAGGCAATTGATGATGAAACAAGAAAAACTATTTCCTCTTTTTCTAACTCAGATCTTAAAAAAGACACTGATTTTAAAAAAGGTAAAAAAAGAGATGATTCAAAAAAAATCGGTATAGGATTAGCAAAAAAACTTATTGAAAATAAAATAAAGGCCGGAGTATTTGATCGAGGCAGCTATGCTTATAATGGAAGAGTCAAAGCTTTAGCTGAAGGTTTACGAGAAGGAGGGTTAAAAATATGAATCAATATAGACAAGAAGATAAACAATACCAGGAAAAAGTTGTCAAGATAAAAAGGGTTTCTAAAAAGACTACCGGTGGTAATTATGTGACTTTTTCTGCACTAGTTGTCGTAGGGGACCGAAAAGGTAAAGTCGGTATCGGTTTGGGTCGGTCGCTAGAGGTGCCACCGGCGATTCAAAAAGCAATTAGTTATGCAAAAAAACACATGATTAATGTTCCAATTAGAAATAAAACCATTCCTCACGAAGTGAGAGTTAAGTTTAAAGCCGCTAGAATATTATTAAAACCGGCCCCGGAAGGAACCGGATTAAAAGTTGGTAGCGTCACTCGAGTTATTTTGGACTTAGCCGGTATTGAAAATGCTTCAGGAAAAATCATCGGTTCAAGAAATCAAATCGTTAATACTTATGCAATTATGAAAGCTTTAAGCTTATTGCGTACTAAATTTTAATTATTATATGAGCAACTTTCTATCTAATTTACCGAAAATAAATATTAAAAAGAAAAAACGACTTGGTCGCGGACTTGGTAGTGGCAAAGGATCTAAATCAGGCCGGGGAACAACCAGGCATCAAAAAGCCAGGGAAAGTATTCCTCTTCATTTTGAAGGCGGACAAGGAAGAATCGTCAAAAAATTTCCCCTTCTTCGCGGAAAAAGAAAAAATAATTCCATAATAGAAAAATCTTTTATTATTGATTTGGAAAAACTAAATATCTTGCCTGATAATGGCAAGGTAGACCGAGCGACTTTAATCAAAGAAAATATTATCACCAATGGAAAAGAAAACTTACCGATAAAGATCTTAGCTAACGGTCAGTTAAAAAAGAAGCTAGTTATTAAACTGCCTGTTTCTAAAAAAGTTAAAGAAGCCGTTGAAAAACTAGGCGGTCAGGTCGAATCATAAAAATGATTAAAAAAATAATTGAAAAAATCAATATTCTTCTCAAAGATCCTGAATTAAAAAGAAAGTTTTTGTTTACTTTATTTATTTTTTTAGCTTTTCGAATCTTTGCTTTTTTACCGGTGCCGGTGATTGATTTAGTGAAATTACGTGCTTTATTCTCTCAAAATCAGTTTCTCTCTTTACTAGACATATTTTCCGGCGGTACTTTGATAAATTTCTCTGTCATGGCTTTAGGTCTTAATCCTTATATCAATGCTTCAATCATTTTACAAATGTTGACAATGATGATTCCTTATTTGGAAAATTTATCCAAAGAAGGTGAGTATGGACGGGCAAAAATAAATCAGTACACCCGAATGCTGACAGTCCCTTTGACTATCGTTCAGGCGATTGGAATTTTTATGCTTCTTAAAAATCAAAAGGTAATTGGAGTTTTAACTCCTTTAGAATTCTTTTCCTTTATTCTGACTATGGTAGCCGGAACATTTGTTTTAGTTTGGTTTGGCGAGTTAATTTCCGAATTCGGTCTGGGTAACGGAATATCTCTTTTGATCTTTGTGGGAATCGTCAGTCGATTACCAATATTACTTGGACGAACTGCCTCCGTATTTAATCAAGAGATTATTTTTAATGTGACTATTTTTCTAGCTCTTTCTTTATTTGTTATAGCTTCAATTGTTTTTATTAATGAAGCAACCAGAAGAATTCCGGTCTTGTATGCCAAAAGAATTAAGGGTAACCGCATGTATCAGGGAGCGACAAATTTTCTGCCTTTGAAACTAAATCAGGCCGGCGTTATTCCAATTATATTTGCCGTTTCTTTTGTTCTCTTTCCTCAATTAATTGGTAATTTTTTAAGATATGTAAAAAATCCAGCTTTAGCCGGTGTCGGCAATTTTCTTTCGACGGTTTTTTCCCCAACCGGTTTTTTCTATAATTTTTTCTACTTTTTTCTTGTGATAGGCTTTACTTATTTTTACACGATCATTGTTTTTAATCCGCAAAAAATTTCTGAAGAAATTCAAAAACAAGGTGGATTTATTCCCGGAATTCGTCCCGGTATAGCCACCAAAGAATATTTAGAGAAAATCCTTTATCGAATTACGACCGCCGGAGCTATTTTTTTAGGCATTGTTGCCGTAATGCCGGTTTTATTTTCAAAAATCACCGGACTAACTAATTTAGTGATTGGTGGTACGGGTATTTTAATCGTTGTTTCCGTTATTTTGGAAACTTTCAAGAAGGTAGAATCTCAATTAATGATGCGTAATTATGACAGGTTTGTGAAGTAGGGAACAGGCATGCCTGTTCCGTACAAAAAGTTATAAATTTATTAAATTAAAATTATGGCTAAAAAAAGTTCAAGAATTGATGTTGGTTTAGTTTGTGAAATATGTCAGGCAGTTAATTATGTGGTTGATAAAAACAAAGTCAATACGACCGGTAGTTTGAAATTAAATAAGTTTTGTCAGAAATGTCGAAAGCATACGGTCCATAAAGAAACTAAAAAATTAGATTAATTTTATATATGAAATTAGTTTTAATCGGAATCCAGGGGTCAGGTAAATCAACTCAGGGTAATTTATTATCCAAGCAATTAAAGATTCCTTATTTATCAACCGGTCATATTTTTAGAGAAATTGCTAAAGAAAAGACGCAATTGGGAAGATATATTAAGGAGATCCTTAACGCTGGCCTTCTTATTCCGGACGAAAAAACTATTGAAATCGTTAATTCTTACCTGTCTCGTCCAGAATATAAAAAAGGTTATATATTGGACGGATTTCCAAGAACATTAAAGCAAGTAAAAGAATTTAAAAACAATGTTGATAAAGTGATCTATCTTGACATTTCTCAAAAAGAAGCCATTTGGAGGTTGCTTCATCGTGATGACAACACGAGAAGCGATGAAACTTTGCCTGCCTTGAAAAAAAGAATTACTTTATTTTATAAATTTACTGAACCGGTGATTAATTATTACAAAAAGGAAAATAAATTAATTGATATTGACGGAACAATGAAAATAGAGGAAGTCAATGAAGAAATCCTCAAAGGTTTAGGCAAGCAACTTATAAAAAATCAAGTGATTAGCTGGAAAAGAAAACAAAAAACCATTATTGCCATTGTTGGTCTACCGGGAACCGGTAAAACAGAGGCGGCTGATTTTTTTCAGAAAAAAAACTTACCGACTATTTCTTTTGGAAAAATCGTTAACGATTACATCAATCAAAAAAATTTGTCCCATGATGAAAAAACACACAAAAAAGTTAGAGAAGAAATAAGAAAAAAATACGGAAAAGAGGCGCTGGCAGTTTTAAATGTTAAAAAGATAAAACAGGCATTAGAAAATAATTCAATAATTATTGTTGAAGGAATGCGTTCTTGGGAAGAATATTTGTATTTAAAAAAAGAGTTTCCAAAAATTAAATTAGTGATCGTTTGTCTTTTTACCGATAAGGATATTCGTTATAAAAGAATTTCAAAAAGAAATAACCGATCTGAGCTTTATGGCGAAGAAAGGGACATTAATGAAATAATTGGAATAAATATGGGGCCAACAATTGCTTTTGCTGACTATTTGATCAAGAATAACTATTCTTTAAAAGATTTTTATGACAAATTAGAGTTAACATATCGAACAATTTATTTTTCATAAATGGTGAACTTAAAATCCGATCAAGAGATTAAGATCATGACTGAAGGTGGTAAAAAATTAAAAGCGGTTGTTAAAGAATTATTACATTTAATTAGAAAAGGTATTACCACTAAAGAGATTGATAGTAGGGCTGAAGAGTTAATAAAAAAACAAGGAGGAAAGTCGTCTTTCAAAACTGTTTCCGGTTATTCATGGACGATTTGCTCACCGATTAATGAACAGATCGTTCATACCAAACCTAGCAATCGTATTTTAAAAGAAGGGGATGTTTTAACGTTGGATATAGGAATGTTATATCAGGGTTTACATACTGATTATGCGATTACCAAAGTAGTCGGAGAAAATAAAGATGCAAAAATTAATAAATTTTTAAAAATAGGCGAAGAGACTCTTACCCTCGCGATTAAAGAGGCGAGAATAGGCAATAGACTTGGGTCTATTTCTTCGGTGATAGAAAAAGAAATCACCGGTAACGGGTATTTTGTCATAAAAAAGTTAACCGGCCATGGAATTGGAAAAAAATTACATGAAGATCCTTATGTATTTGGTTTTGTTGATCGACCGATTAACAAGTCACTATTAATAAAAAAAGGTTTGGTGATAGCCATTGAAATTATTTATGCAATGGGAACTGACAAGATGATTTACGAAGAAGATAACTGGTCAATTATTACTAAAGATCGGAGCCTGTCCGCTTGTTTTGAGCATACAGTGGCGGTTACTAGTCAGGGTCCGATAATTTTGACATGAATATAAAATAATTTTATGCTAAAATATAGGCTTTATGAAGGATGATGTGATTACGGTCGAGGGAGAGGTCGTCGAAAATCTTCCCAACACCTTGTTTAAAGTGAAACTTTTGAATTCAGAAAAGGTGATTTTGTGTTATTTGTCAGGGAAAATGAGAAAAAACTATATTAAGATTCTTCCCGGTGATAAGGTCAAATTAGAACTAACCCATTATGATCTGAATCGAGGGAGGATTGTTTATCGTAAATAACTATGAAAATTCAATCATCAGTAAAAAAGATTTGTCCTAAATGTAAAATAGTTAAAAGAAAAGGCAATCTTTATGTTGTTTGTTCTAATGTTAAACATAAGCAGAAACAAGGATAAATTAGTTTATAAAGTTATAAAGTTCATAAAGTCTATAAAGTAAAGCTATGGCACGAATGTTAGGAGTGACATTACCGGATGAGAAAAGAATTGACTATGCTTTGACGATTTTATATGGTATTGGTTGGAACAATGTAAAAACTATTTTATCTCAAACAGGAATAGAAGCCAGTAAAAAAGTTAAAGAAATAACTGAGGAAGAGTTCAAAAAGATTATTGAAGTAATTGAAAAGAATTATAAGGTTGAGGGTTATTTGCGAGAAGCGATTAATGAAAACATTAAAAGATTAAGAGAAGTTGGTAGTTACCGGGGGATTAGACATATAAGAGGTTTACCTGTCCACGGTCAGAGAACTAAATCCAATGCCCGAACCAAACGAGGGAAGAGAAAGACTGTTGGAGCCCTAAAAAAAGAGATGTGGGCTAAATTAGAACAAAATAAAACGTCTGAAGCGGTAAAGGAGAAAACAACAAATAAAAGTTAAATTTAACTATGATACAAAAACAAACTAAAAAAAATGTTATTAAAGGTATAATTTACATTACCTCGACTTTTAACAATACTATAGTGACAATTACCGATGAAAAAGGTAACCCGATTGTAATCGGGTCTTGTGGAATGCATGGATTTTCCGGAACCAGAAAATCAACTCCTTATGCGGCAACCGTAACAACAGAGACTGCCTTAAAAAAAGCCGGTGAAAAATTTGGATTTCAAACCGCCGATGTTTACGTCAAAGGAATTGGTCCCGGACGAGAGGCATCTTTAAGAGCTGTTAAAGCATCAAAAGTTGACATTAATAGAATTATTGACATTACACCGGTTCCTCACAATGGGGTGAGACCGCCGAAGATAAGAAGGGTATAACAGTTATAATCATTATAAATATTATAAAAATTATATAAATGCGTTACTTAGGTCCAAAAAATAGAATTTCTCGGCGCGAAGGGGTGGATTTAGAGTTAAAAACCGTTGGTTCTAAATCTCATGCCCGATTACTAAAAAAACTTAATGTTCCTCCCGGTCAACATGGACTGCGAAAAAGGAAAAAAGTTTCGGAAAGAGGTACTCAACTGCGAGAAAAACAGAAATTAAAGTTCATGTTTGGAATTACTGAAAAACAATTAAAAACGTATTTTAAGAAAGCCAGTTTAAAAAAAGGCAATACGGCTTTATATCTATCTCAGTATCTGGAAAGAAGATTAGATAATATTATTTTTCACCTGGGTTTTGCTCCAACACGAGCCGCAGCCCGTCAATTAGTCAATCATGGACATATCGCTATCAACAAGAAAAAAGTTTCGATTCCTTCTTATCAGGTAAGAGTTGGTGAGGAAGTTGGTTTTATTGATGATAAAACGACTAAGATTCCATATATCGAAAATAGTTTAAATAATAAAGACATTATTTTGCCAATTTGGTTGGAAAAAAAAGCGATTGTTGGAAAATTGATTATGGAGCCAACTCAAGAGGTAATTGAAAAATTGATAAATCTGAGATTAATTATTGAATATTATTCTAGATAATATAACGGTTATAAAAATTATAAATTTTATAAATATATATATGTTTAGTCCAATTTTTTTCACCCAAAAGACAGAAGAGGGTAATTATGGTAAGTTTGTTATTGAACCTTTACCACAAGGTTTTGGTCAAAGTATGGGTCATGCTCTGAGAAGAACGCTTCTTTCTTCATTAAAAGGAGTAGCCGTCACTAATATTAAATTTAATGATTCTCCTCATCTTTTCTCGGTTATTCCAGGAGTAAAAGAATCGGTCTTAGAGATGATGTTAAATTTAAAACAACTTAAATTTGATGTTAAAGAAGGCGGACCTTATAAAGTCAGCTTTGAAGGGAAAGGAGTAAAAAAAATATTAGCCAAAGATATTGAAGGGGAAGTTAAACCGGTTAATGAAGATTTATATATTGCCGAGATGACCGATGATAAAGCTAAGCTTTCTTTTGAAGCGATTGTTGAAGTTGGAGTTGGTTATTCCACTGTTGAAGATCGAGAGGAAAAAAAGACCGGGTATATTCCAGTTGATGCTTTTTTCTCACCAATAAAGAAAGTTAACGTCAAGGTTGAGGAAGCTAGAGTAGGAAGAAAAGGCAATTTCGATAGATTAATTATAGAAGTTGAAACTGATGGGAGCATCAAACCAACGGAAGCAATTAAAGAAGCGACTCAACTATTATCAGAATATTTTAATTATCTTCTTTCAGGTAAAGATGCTCCGGAACTAAAAAAGCAAACCAGTGAAGCTGATGAGAAAAAAGAAGCAATTGATAAAAAATTATTTGAAATTATTATCGATGAATTAAATCTGCCTTCAAGAGTGATTAATGCTCTGCTTAGAGAAAAAATAGAGACAGTGGCTGATTTAGTGAAAACAGGAAAAGATAAATTGACGGGAATGAAAGGGGTTGGAAAAAAGTCAATTGAGTTAATAGAAGAAGAATTAAAAAAAATGGAGATAGAATTGAGTTAATAAAGTTTTTAAAGTATGAGACATCGAGTCAAAAAAATAAAATTTAGTGATGGTTACGATGCAAATCGTGCACTGGTCAGAAAATTAGCCGTTAATTTCTTTTTAAAAGGTAAGCTAACGACCATTTTGGCTAAAGCAAAAGCGATGAAACCGGTAATCGAAAAATTAATTGAAAAGATGAAGGTAAAATCGGAAGCGAACCTAAACTATTTAAAACAAAAATTGAATAGTAATGAAGTAATTGATATTGCTTATAAGGACATTAGTCCGGTTATTGCCAAGATAAATGGCGGTTATATAAGAATTATTAAATTGGGAAAAAGAAATTCAGACGGTGCAGAAATGGGTAAGATTGAGTGGGTATATCCGATTATAAAACAAAAAAAATTATGAATAAATTAACACATTCAACAAAACCTACTAAAGAAAAACAAATTAATAGAAATTGGTATTTGATTGATGTGTCCGGCAAAGTTTTAGGACGAATGGCTCCTCAAATTGTCAGGATTGTCAGCGGGAAAAATAAAACAGATTATGTCCCAAATCTTGATATTGGTGATTATGTAGTTGTCACTAATGCTTCTAAAGTTAGAGTGACCGGAAAAAAAGCCTTCTCAAAAGAGTACACGAATTATTCTGGTTATCCGGGTGGATTAAGAAAGATTAATTTTGCCGATCTATTAAAAAAAGATTCACGAGAGATTATTAAAAGGGCGGTATCGGGAATGTTACCAAAAAATAAATTTCGCAGCGATAGGTTAAATCGAGTTCATGTATTTCCAAACTCAGATCATTCTTTTAAAGACAAATTTATAAATAAATAATATGGCTAAAAAAACAAAAGACATTAATTATTATGAGGCAGTGGGCCGGAGAAAACAATCAGTGGCGCGTGTCCGACTTTATCTTCCCAAAAAAAAAGGGGAAGTCTTGGTTAATAAACTGAATATAAAGGCTGGAGAAATTTATATTAATGGAAAATCTTTAGAAAAAAGCGCCCTGAAATCCTATGAAAAAAACTTTTTATCTCTTCCTTTAACATTAACAAAAAATCAAGATAGATTTGCGATTTCGATACTCGTATCAGGTGGAGGAACAACCGGTCAACTGGATGCGATGGTCCATGGGGTAGCTCGAGCACTAGAAATAGTAGATAAAGAAGCCTATCGACCTACACTTAAAGCTAACGGCTTGTTGACAAGAGATCCAAGGAAGAAAGAAACAAGAAAGGTAGGAACCGGAGGAAAGGCCAGACGAATGAAACAATCACCTAAACGATAATTAATAATAAATCTTTATGATCTCTCTTTCAATTATCATTGTTTCTTTTAACACTAAAGAGATAACAAAAAGGTGCCTTCTTGCTTTAAAAAAAAACTTTATTGGCTACCCGCTAGATTATGAAATCATTATTGTTGACAATAATTCTCAAGACGGTAGTTCAGAGTTACTTTTAAATTTAGAAAAAGGATGGAAGAATCTTCATGTTTTTTTGAGTAGAAAGAATCTTGGTTTTGGTAAAGCTAATAATTTTGGGGTAGAGAAAAGCAAAGGTAAATATATCTTATATCTTAATTCAGATCTTATTGTTGCTGATATTGATTTCCGTGATTTAATAAAGTTAATGGAAATACAAAAAAATATTGGCGCCTTAACAGTCAAAGTAGTTCTACCAACTGGGGAGATTGATCCGGCTTCACACCGAGGATTTCCTACTCTTTGGAAATCTTTTACTTATTTTTCAGGACTAGAAAAATTTTCTAAAAACATACCGATGTTAAACAAATTATTTGGCGGATATCATCTGGTTAATTTGAATTTAAACGAGATTCATGAAATCGACGTTCTAACAGGCGCCTTTTTGTTTACAAAACGAGAAATCATTAATATATTTGGAGGTTTTGATAAAGACTATTTTGCTTATGGAGAAGATATAGAAATGGCTTTTCAGATAAAAGGATTAGGGTATAAAATTATTTATTATCCCTTATGGAAGGTTCTTCATTTAAAATCAGTATCAGGATTGAAAAAAAAAGACAATAATATTCGAAAAAAAACCAATTATTATTTTTATGATTCGATGAAAATTTTTTATAAAAAACATTATGCTAAAAATCATAATTGGTTAATCAATCAATTAGTTTATTTAATCATTAATATTAAAAAAAACTTTGCCAAATGAAAAAAATCGGGATTGATGCCAGATTATATTCTCAAACTGGAGTAGGTACCTACTTAAAAAACCTACTTTATTATTTGGAAAAAAAAGAATTAACAGAAGAACTTTATTATGTTTATATGATGCCTAACGATTACAATAATCTTTTTTTAAAAAACAAGAACATTGTCAAAAGGATGGTTAACTATAGTTGGCATAGTGTTGACGAGCAGTTTGGTTTTGCTATAAAACTTTATTTTGACAATCTTGATTTAATGCATTTTACTTATTTTAGTTACCCGATTTTTTATCTTAAAAAATTTATAGCAACTGTTCACGACACTACTCCATTATTATTCAAAACGGGAAAAGCATCAACCAAAAATCAATTAATTTATAATATCAAACATTTATTTTTTCGGATTATTCTTCGCTGTCAAATTGAGAGGGCGATAAAAATTATTACCCCTACATATACTGTAAAAAAACAATTAATAAGTTTATATGGCGAAAAAATATCACAGAAAATAATTCCTATTTATGAAGGTATTAGTTACCAGATAAAAGAAGCGAAAGAAAACGAATCATTATCGAATAAGTTTGACAGTTTTTTTATTTACGTTGGAAATTTTTACCCCCATAAAAACGTTGAGAAATTAATTCAAGCCTTCTCTAAGGCGCAAACTTCTCATAAATTAATTCTTTTAGGTCCAAACGATTATTTTAAAGAACGTTTGCTTCAATTAATCAATAGATTGAAACAGGAAAAAAGAATATTATTTTTTAATAACCCTTCAATTTCAGATTTAGTATTTTTTTATAAAAATGCTCAAGCCTTAATCCACCCGTCACTATCAGAGGGTTTTGGACTACCTTTGATTGAAGCCGCCTATTTTAACTGTCCAATCATTGCGTCAGATATTGAAGTTTTTAAAGAACTATTAGGAAACAATTATTTATCTTTTAATCCGAATGACGTCGATGATATTGCCGGAAAAATAAAAAGTTT
>CAYWJV010000009.1:0-23003 GCA_964458735.1 uncultured Gammaproteobacteria bacterium
TGTTACATACACCATATTATGATCCTAAAAAAAGTTATGAAGAAAATTTCGAGAAAGGACCCTTCGGTGCTTTTATTGATAAAAAAATTTATAAGGACAAGGGAGAACCTCAATACAAATTTTTGGGACAAAAAGTTTATCTGCCTTTTGGAATTCCGGCCGGACCGGTTCTTAACAGTAGGTTTGTTAAAGGTGCGATAGATAAAGGATTTGATTTAGTTGTCTATAAAACTGTCAGAAGTGATGTTTTTCCTTGTCATCCATTTCCCAACGTCCTTAAGGTTGACTTAAAAGGTGATTTAACATTAAAACGAGCCCAAAAACCAATTACAACGAGCACAAAATATAGTGAGCCGCTTTCAATCACTAATTCTTTTGGGGTTCCATCCAAGTCACCAAAAGATTGGCAAAAAGATGCGAAGAAAGCAATTTCTTATGCGGGTAATGGCCAAATTATGGTTTTAAGTTTTATGGGTACGGTCAAAAAAAATCAAACAGAAAAAGAATTTGTGGAAGATTTTGCCATTTCGGCAAAATATGCTCTTCAAACCGGTGCAAAAATATTAGAAGTAAATTTGTCTTGTCCGAATATAGGAAATGAAGGATTGGTTTGTTATAACTTGGGAGTAACAGAAAAAGCTTTAAAAGCAATACGAAAAGTAATCGGCAGAATACCCTTGATTGTTAAAACCGGTTATTTTGAAAAAGACGAAGAATTAAAAAAATTTGCAGAAATTGTTGATAAATATGCCCAAGCTGTTTCGGCGATTAACACCATTTCCGCTCCGGTCGTTGACAAAAAAGGAAATCAAGCACTACCGGGAAGTCCGATGAGATTAAAGTCAGGTGTTTGCGGAACGGTCATCAGGTGGGCAGGACTTGATATGGTAAAGAGACTGTCTGACCTTCGAAAAAAAATGAAATTAAGTTACAAAATAATCGGAGTAGGTGGAGTAATGAATGTAAGTGATTATAAAAAATATAGAGAAGCCGGGGCCGATGCTGTAATGAGCGCGACCGGTTCGATGTGGAATCCGTATTTAGCGCAGGAAATTAAAAATTCATTATGAGCAACAAAATTCTTTATGGTCCGCAAACTAAAGCATCGCTGGAAAATTTCCCTTTTAATTATCATCGGGTGATGTTGGAATTTGTCTATGCGATGGTCATGATAAAAAAAGCGGCGGCTGTTGCTAACTTTAAAGCAGAAAAATTGGAGAAAAAATTATCCGATAAAATTGTTGCCGCCTGTGACGGAATTTTAAAAGGCAAATATGATGATCAATTTGTTGTCTCCGCCCATCACGGAGGAGCCGGGACTTCCGTTAATATGAATGTTAATGAAGTCATCGGCACTTTAGCCGGAGTCCACCCAAACGATCACGTCAACGCCAGCCAATCGACCAATGACGTCAACCCATCGGCTTTGAAAATCGCCTCAATAAAATTAACGGAAAAATTACTGAAAAGTCTTAATTATTTAATTTCAGTTATGGACGAAAAATCTAAAGAGTATCAGGATGTCAGAAAATTAGGGAGAACTCATATTCAAGATGCCGTGCCAACGACACTTGGGGCGGAATTCGGATCATACCGTGATATTTTAAAACGGGATAAAAAGCGGATAGAAGACGCTTTAACTTATTTTTATGAACTCAATTTAGGTGGAACCGCAATTGGTAATAGTATTAATGCTCCGAAAGAATATATTAAAAATGTTTATTCTGAACTGCAAAAAGTGACCGGCATTAATAATCTTGTTCCTGCTGATAATTTAATGTCCCAGACTTCGAGTGATACGGACTTTTGTTTTTTGAGCACCGCTGTCAATATTCTCTGTTTGGATATTTCAAAAATGGCCGTCGATTTCCGATTTATGAGTAGCGGGCCAAAAGGGGGGATTGGGGAAATTTCTTTTAAGGAATTGCAACCCGGCTCTTCAATTATGCCGGGAAAAGTGAACCCAATCGTTGCTGAGACAATGAATCAAACATATTATTTAGTTTCCGGAAAAAATCTGAGTATCCATCAGGCGGCCGAAGCCAGCCAATTGGAATTAGGGGTCATGTTGCCCATCATTGCCGATTCGTTGATTACAATTTTAAAGATAGTTGAAACGGCCCTGAAGTTATTTGCTGATCAGGGTATCAAAAACATTGTTGTAAATCGCGAAAGATGTCTGGAACATCTGGAAAAATCAACTGCTTACTCAACTTTACTGACACCTCGCCTTGGTTATGACGTCGTCTCTAAAGTCGTCAAAAAGTCAGTAGCAACTGGACGAACAATGAGAGAAATTGTTTTGGAGAAAAAATTGCTAAAAAAGGATGAGTTTGATAGTATTATTTCCAAATTATAAATTTATTTTTATTCCTATGGACAATGCTGTTGATATCTTAAAAAAAGTCGGGGCCGTTATCACCGATAGTCATTTCGTTTACACTTCCGGAAAGCACGGAAGCGTCTATATTAATAAAGACGCCGTCTATCCTCACACTGAAGAGACTTCAAAGATAGGGCAGTTGTTTGCTGAAAAGTTTAAGAATATGGATATTGACGTTGTGACCGGGCCGGCTTTAGGCGGAATTATTTTATCCCAGTGGACCGCTTATCATTTGTCAAAATTAAAAGGCAAAGAAGTCTTGGGAGTTTATACCGAAAAAACACCGGAAAAAAATCAGGTTTTTACTCGGGGTTATGACAAATTAGTCAAAGGAAAAAATGTCTTGGTCATTGAAGATTTAACTACAACCGGCGGGTCGGTTCGCAAAGTAGTTGACAGCGTTAAAGCGGCTGGTGGTAAAGTGGTAGCCGTTTGTGTGATGGTTAATCGAGACCCGGAACACGTGACCTCGGAAGTCGTTGGTGGACCCTTTAGTGCTTTAGGAGTTTTAAAAGCTTCAGCCTTTGACGAAGCTGTATGTCCTTTATGTAAAGAAAATGTTCCAATCAACACCGACGTCGGCCACGGAAAAAAATACTTAGAGGCAAAAAGGTTGAAATAAAAAAATCGCTTCGTATTTGATATAATACTTTTATATGTACAACTGGTCAGTGGATGAAGAATATATGAAAAAATTCCCCAAGAAATATCGCCTTTGGAAGCTCGAGCAAATGATTTCTTACGGTTTAGACGGTGAAAAATTGGATAAAAAAGAAATCATCGCTAATTGGTCATATTTGGCAAAACGTCTTGACTCGGATCGCCGAAAATTTCTCGAATTTTTGTTATGGCCAAAACAATTTTGAATCAATTCCAAACAAATGTTTTGTCTGATTTCAAAAGATCAAATCTTTCCAGGAAATTTTATTTAAGCGGCGGAACGGCCCTTTCGGAATTTTATCTTCATCATCGTTTATCCGAGGATCTAGATTTTTTTACACAACAGGAACTTAATCTGGATGAGCTGAAGAAATTTATTAACCATATTGCAAAAGAAAATAACGTCAAAAAAATTGAATATCAACGCGGGTACGGACTTTTTACTTTTTTCCTAATCACAAAGATAGGAGAAAAACACAAAATTGACTTCGGTCAATATCCTTTTGGCCCTATAGAACAGCTTAAAAATTTTGACGGTCTACAAATTGAGAGTTTTTTTGACATTGCTGTTAATAAAGCTCAGACGATTGCTTCCCGTCCAAGACTTCGGGACTTTGTTGACATGTATTTTATACTTCAACAAGAGTCAAATTGGACATTTCAGAATTTATTAAAAAAAAGTTTCGAAAAGTTTGAGATGCAAGCTGATGCCCTCCAAGTGGGGCAAAATTTATTGGAAGTTAGAAAACAAATTGACATGCCAATAATGATAAAAAAAATTGAGATGAATACCGTTATTAAGTATTTCCTAAAAGAAGCGAAAAAATTTAAAATCGAAATTTTTAAATAGCAACTTTAAATCCAAAAAAATCGCTTCGTATTTTTGAACTCCATATTTTTCCTTTTATTCTTACTCTTGACAAAAAGTAAGGAGTAAAGTATATTGTAGGAATATGACATACATAGCAACGATTACTCAAAAAGGCCAGGTAACGATTCCGGTGGCCATTCGTAATTATTTAGGACTTCAAGCTTCGAGTAAGCTAATATTTTCGATTGATAGAGAAAATATTGTGGCTCAACCGGTCAAAGCAGATTTACTCTCATTATACGGTTCTCTTAAAACTAAATATAAAAAACCAGCTAATCTCAAAAAAATTCGCCAGATAGTTAGGAAAAAAATTGGAGAGAATGCCGCCCAAGAAGGATTATAAATATGACATTATTTGTTGACACAAATGTATTTTTACGCTTTTTTCTTAATGATAATAAGACTCATTCACCTGCAGTAAAGAAACTATTTCAAGAAGCGAGTAAAGGAAAAATATCCTTAGTGACTAATAGTTTAATTATAGCGGAAATCATTTTTACTCTTGATTCCTTCTATAAACTATCCAAACAAGATATCATAGAAAAAATACATGCAATCATGTTTTTTGAGGGCCTCGAAATTTTAGAAAAGAATATTCTTCTTAGAGCGATTATGTTTTATCAAGAAAAGAATATCGATTTTATTGATGCTTATGCGGCCGCTTTTGCTTTAGAAAATAAAATTGGAGTTTATTCATTTGACCGCGATTTTGATAAAATAAAGGAAGTGAAAAGAATTAATCCTGCAATTTAATTAACTATGACCTTTCAAGAAAAACTGGATAAGATTGTCAAAAAGAATAAATCGCTTGTTTGTGTTGGATTAGATAGTGATGTAGCCCGCCTCCGTCAAGACTTCGGCGAGGCAAAGCAATTTTTGTTCAATAAGACAATAATTGAAGCCACCCATGACCTGGTTTGCTCTTACAAGTTGAACACTGCCCTCTATGAGTCTATAGGACATGAAGGAATAAAAGCATTAAAAGACACTTGTGATTATTTAATAAAGAAATATCCGGAAATTCCCATTATCATCGATGCCAAGCGAGCTGATATTGGCAATACAAATAATGGTTATGTTCAATTTGTTTTTACATATCTTGGAGCCGACGCTGTGACAGTTCATCCCTACTTAGGAGAAGAGGCTATAAGACCATTTTTACAATGTAAAGACAAGGGGATTATTATTCTTTGCCGGACTTCAAATCCCGGAGCTGGCGAATTCCAAGATCTCTATCTTAGCGACGGCCGTCTACAAGATAGAAAACTACTTTATCAAATCATTGCAGAGAACGTTGTTAATAAATGGAACGCTAACAAAAACTGTCTGTTGGTGGTTGGGGCTACATATCCTGATGAACTACGAGAGGTAAGAAAAATAGTTGGAGATATGACGATTCTTGTTCCAGGGATTGGAGCTCAGGGAGGCGATTTAGAAGCAACTCTCAAGGCAGGTTTGAATTCCAAAAAGCAAGGACTAATGATAAATTCTTCTCGCGGAATTATTTTTGCCAAAAATCCAAGAGAGGAAGCAATGAAGTTAAGGAATGAAATAAATAAATTGATATAATTATTTATTAATTTATTACGAGTTTAGAGGGTTTAGCGAGTTAAATAAGAATTAAACTCGCTAAATAATTAACTCGTTAAATAAAAAATAATAAATAATTATATTTATGATCTTCGACAAAGTAATTATTCAATCCGGCAAAGAAGGAAGTAAGATTAACGTTACCCCTCTTCTTCTTGATCCTGATAGTTTCTTCGGCGATCACCAGGTTGATCATCTCGTTAAGTTTAAAGACTTATATACAAAAATAATCGGCAAATATCATGGCCAGTTTGGTCAATGGAATTTAAAAAATTTAGAAAAAAATCAAATCTTTATTTTGGAAAACTATTATCAAGACGCTAAATATTTGATGGATAAGATTAATGAGATTGCCCAAAAAATTGTTTATAACACCAGTTTTTATCATGACGAATCTGTTGCCAAGGAATATTATCTACTTGCTAAAGAAGGCTATGAATTACTTCGAAAACACGAAAAACAGTTTAAGATCGAGGATAAAAATTTGCCGGCGATTAGTTTGGAAAGGGCAGGATTGGTGACGACTCGGTTGGCTTTAGGAAAAAGTAAAAATGCAATACTTAAAAATGAAATCCGCGTCGTAACCAAAAGGACGCATTTAAAAAGAGAGTCAACGACTAATTTATCGGTGACAGTTTTATGGAGAAACAAAAATCAATTAAAACAAATAAATAATCAGCCGATTTTAATTAGTGATTTCGTCAATCCGGCCAGCGGTGCGTCAAGTGCGGCGTTTATTCTCGCCGCTCAAAAAGAGGGAATTAAACCGTCAAAAATATTTCACCGTTCAGTAAGTCTCACTCAAGCAGGTGTTTTATTGATGAAGAAAGCTTTAACAGAAATGAGGATAGAATCGGTCTTCTACAGCGTAGGCGTTGCTTCGGAACTTAGTCCAAACTATTATTTAATCGGCAATCGCGCTGTTGGCGACGCCGGACACATATTAAGACATTTCCTACCGAAGGAATAATTATTTTAAATGATTTTTGTTCCAAGTTCTGAAGCTTTTTGTTTGAAGAAAGATTTTAATTCATCTAAAGTTAAAGGCTTGATCATTTTTGGAAGAAATTTAATTTTCTCCGCATTCAAAAAATCCTCACCCAAAGAAATCAAATCAAGATCGAGCTTGAATTTAATCTTAGCGGCTTTAATTATATCCCAGATAGAATATTTTTCTTTTAAGATGAAATAAAGATCAACATAATCCTTAGGTTCTTCGGTTAAATTTAATAGCAGTAATTTGTTAGCTCCAATATCTCTTGGACTATCAATATCAACACTTTGGTAAATTAATCCTTTATCGATTCTCGGATAAGGAAAATTAAGAAAATCAACTTTAAGAGTTTCTTTATCTTTTTCCAGTTCAAACCACATCACCATCTCTTTTTTTGTCATTTTTACAGTAGTTCCTAACTGCCTGGATAAAGAATTTATAAACTTAATGATGATATTTTTATCAAATTCTTTTTCAGAAAAAAAATCAAGATCAACGGAATAACGATGGTTAAAATAAAAGACACTTAAAGCAGTTCCACCACCAAAATAAAACGTTTCTCTTAAATATTTTTCTTGAGAAATTTTATCAAAAATTAATTTTTGAAAAGGAGTAAAATCTATTTTCCCCATATAATAAATTTAAGAAAATTTTTCCTTCCCGGATCAAGTTTCAGTTTATTCCAGTATTTTTTTACATCATTAATTGGGATTTTTTGCTTGTCTTTCAGATAAACTCCAAAATTTATCATCCGTTCCAATATTTTGATTCTTCCTTCCTCGGTTTTTTCCAGTTCCTTTTTATCATAGTCCCAAAGATTATTCATATGAATATATTTTATCACAGATGTTATACTATTATTCTTATGTTTATTCCTTCAAAAAAAATTCTTGACAACTACGCTAAAGTGTTAATAGACTTCGCACTGGGAAAAGGGCAGGGAATTAAAGAAAAACAAGTAATCTATCTTCAATATGACACGGAAGCTTTACCATTAGCTCTGGCTGTTTATAAGAGAATTTTAGAAAAAGGCGCTTATCCGATGGTTAAAGGAATTGAGGAAAGTTTCCAAAAAGTGATGTTTGAAAATGCCCGGGATCATCAACTGAAATTTTTTCCCAAAAAATATACCCGCAGTTTAGTTGATACAATTGATCACCGGATTTATTTAATTGCTCCGATCAATCCGTTTCTTTTAAAAAATATTGACCCGAAAAAAATTATTACCGCCAACTCTGAAAAACAGATGCTTCGAAAATGGCTTTTTGAAAAAGAGGATCAAGGAAAATTAACTTGGACGCTTTGTCTTTATGGGACTGAGGGAATGGCCAAAGAATCCGGGCTAACTTTAAAAGAATTTTGGCATGAAATTATCAATGCCTGTTACTTAGGATCGGAAGACCCGATTGCTACATGGAAATCAACATTCAAACAAATCAATGGTTTAAAGAAAAAACTAAACGAACTGCCGGTAGAAAAATATCATGTGATTTCGGAAAAAACTGATTTATATATTTCAATGGGAGAAAAAAGAAAATGGCAGGGTGGGGGAGGAGCCAATATTCCCTCGTTTGAGATCTTTACTTCACCCGACTGGCGCGGAGTCAACGGAAAAATATTTTTTAATTTTCCTCTTTATCGCTACGGAAATATTATAAAAAATATTCAGTTGGAATTTAAAGACGGGATAGTTATCAAAGCAACCGCTGATCAAAACGAAGATCTATTAAAAGAAATGATTGGCCAAAAAAATGCTGACAAAATTGGTGAATTTTCTTTAACAGATAAAAGATTCTCCAAGATTTCCCGTTTTATGGCCAACACTTTATATGATGAAAATTTTGGCGGCCAGTTCGGCAATTCTCATTTGGCAGTGGGAACGTCGTATCATGATTGTTATAACGGTGATATTAAAAGTATGACCGAAAGAGATTGGGAGCGTTTAGGATTCAATGAGTCAGTAGAGCACTGCGATATTATCAATACCAATGATAAGACTATCGAAGCAATCTTAAAAGATAGGTCTAAAAAAATTATTTACAAAAACGGGCAATTTGTGTTATAACAGACTTATGCGCTTACTGAGCATCTTAAAGGAAAATAATATTATAAAAGTTTCACCCGAGGATCATCTTTCCCACGTTTTAAGTAAACTATCAACTTCACACGACGCAGCCTTTGTCTTTGACGATGATAAATATTTAGGAGTGATAAATCCCTATTTTACGATGATTAAATCTTCCCTCCCCGGGAATACTAAAGTTGCCCATTGTTTGACTCATACTGCAAAAGTTTATCTTAACTATCCTTTAGCTAAAGTTTGCGAACTTTTTATTCAGTCTAAAATCCATTACTTACCAATTCTTAGCCCTGCACCACTTGGGGTACAGGGTAAATACGAAGAAAAATTTTTGGGAATAATCTCAGCTCGTCGAATACTATCTTATTTTAAAGATAAATCAATTTTCAAAGTTAAAGTGGAAGAGATTATTAGAAAAAGATGGCAGGGTTTAATCACGGTTTATGAGGATGATACGATCAGTCAGGCGATTCATCTTTTTAGAACTAAAAAAATCTCCAAATTAATTGTCATCAATCAGACTAAAAAACTAAAAGGAGTTTTGAGTTATTATGATTTAATTCAATTAATGATTAGCCCAAAATATTCTAATCACAGAGGTGAAAGGAGTGATGACAAAATAAGCTTTTATAACTATCGTGTAAAAAATTTTGCCAAGAGTTATGTTTTAACTTTATCAAAAAATGAACTATTGATTGAAGTAATTAATCTAATTATCAATAAAAAAATTGGCAGCGTCATTATTGTTGACAAGGAAAGGCGTCCTTTAGGCATTATTACCACCAAAGACATCTTGCGTTTTTATATTAATAATGAAAAATTCGCGTTTATAAAATCTCTAAATCCGTTTAAGAAAATATTTAAGAAATAAGCAAGAACTCATGAAAAAAATATTAATTGGACTAACAATTATTTTGTTGGCATTTTTTTTCCGGTTTAACAATCTTAATTGGGACGCCAATTTTCATCTTCATCCCGATGAAAGATTCCTGACAATGGTAGGCAATGCCATGAAATTACCGACGACAGTTAATCAATATTTTAATCAAAAAACTTCATTGATGAATCCAGCCAACGTCGGCTATAACTTTTTTGTTTATGGGCGATTTCCTTTGATTTTGACGAAATATTTAGCGGTTATTTACAAATTGGATAATTATAACGACTTCACCATTTTAGGTCGCCAGCTCTCAGCATTTTTTGATATATTAATTATTTTTTTCATTATAAAAACTGTTGAGCTGTTAGAGAAAAAATCAAAAATATCACCATCAACTAAATATTGGGCAGGTTTTTTTTATACAATTGCCGTTCTTCCAATCCAGCTTTCTCACTTTTTTGCCGTTGACACTTTCTTAAATTTTTTTATGTTTGGATCGTTTTACTTCGCCCTGAAGTCAAGCGAAGCGCGTACTTCAGGGTTTTCAATGACTCTTTTGTCCGCCGTTTTTTTTGGATTAGCATTGGCCTGTAAGGTAACAGCAATTTTTATTTTGCCACTCAACTTGTTTTTTTTGATAAAGACTGTCTTTGAAAAAAAACTGTCTTTAGTAAAGACAGTCTTTATCGTATTTTTATATTTTGTCTTGGCTTACTTTACTCTTCGTTTAGCCGATCCATATTTATTTCAGACGAATAATTTTTTTAATCCAACTTTAAATACACAGTTTGTGGGAAATATTAAACAATTAAAATCTTTTGAAGGTAAAGATATCTGGTATCCGCCGGCAGTCCAATGGCTAAAAAAACCAGCAATTATATTTTCGCTGATTAATCTTATGGTTTTTGGAGTGGGAATTTTTTATTTTATTTTTATTGTGATTGGAATATTTAAAACTTTAATTTCTAAAAAATATGAATTATCAATAATATTAACTTGGATAACTTTATTTTTTCTTTACCAATCAACCCAATTCGTCAAGGCGATGAGGTATTTTATTTTTGTCTATCCTTTTTTAGCAATTTTCGCCGGAATAGGAATAAGTAAATTATTTGAGACAAAAAATTATCTGTTTCATGTTCTATGTTTTATTGTTTTATTATTTTGGCCTTTAATGTTTTCCTCAATTTACTTTAATAAAAATACCCGAGTTGAAGCATCCGAATGGATTTATAAAAATTTACCCAACGGCTCTTATATCCTGAGCGAATATTGGGACGATGCTTTGCCAATGCCGGTTGTCAATACTTACGGCAAGACATTTTCAGGCCTTCAGCTTAAGGTTTTTGACCCAGATACTCCGGGAAAATGGCAGCTTATTAATCAAGAATTAGCCAAAGCCGATTATTATATTTTGTCTTCAAATCGCGGATGGGGGAGTATAACAACAGTTCCGAAAAAATATCCTCTGATGTCTAAATTTTATAATGAATTATTAGCTAATAAAAATCCGAATTATAAAAAAATCAAGGAATTTACTTCGTATCCATCTTTAAAATATTTAAGTATCCCATTAGAACTTTCTGACCAGTGGTCTGATGAAAATTTTACTGTTTTCGATCATCCAAAAGTTATAATATATAAAAATAGCAATAAAATAATTAAGTCGTTTTAAATTTTATTTACTATTAAACAAATATTAACGGAAGACTTATTAAGATCTTTAATTTTATCCTTCAAAGAGGGAAATCTAAATATATAAGGTAAAATCGTATTTTTATTGTTGTTAAAATTAAAACGATCAAATTTTTCCAGGCCCAATTTTTCGACTAAATTTTTTCCTATGCCATATAGTAAAAAATGGGAGAATGGAATAGAATGATGAATGACTTTTTTTAATTTTACGACCTTCAAGTTAGATGCTGAAATGAGTTTTTTTATTTCGTTTACAGAATACAGCCTTTCATGACCGGCCCATATGCCCGCAAGCCACCATATATTTTTGTTTATATGTTTTTTAAAAAAACGCATCAACATGAAATTAAATGGATCCCAAAAAAAAGGAAAATTATAATTTGGAACTGTGATCGCAATAGTTCCATTCTTTTTTAATACTCTGTCTAATTCTTTAAGACCTCTTTTATCATCTTTTAAATGTTCAAGTAATTCTGAGCAAATAACAAAATCAAAATAACAATCCCCATATGATAAGTTATAAATATTGGCTTTTTTAATCTGTATTCTTTTATCTATACACGACTTTTGAGCCTTTTCCAAATATTTTTCATTGATATCAATGCCATGAATTTCCATTGGAAATTTATACAGACTTAAAGCGTTAAGATAAAATCCTCTGCCACAACCAACGTCGAGAATTCTTTTAGGCCTTCCTTGTTCTATTTGCTTAAAAATAAACCTTGCTCTTTTTGCAAAGGCAGGATCAATTTCATTTTGTAAAATATGCTCTAATTTTTTTAGCATTATTATTAATATTTAAAATTGATAAAACCTTATTTTTGTTTTTTAGTAAAGAAGCTTTTTTTCTAATAGAAATTATTATTTTATCTGCCAAGTCTTCGACATTATTTTTTTTGAAAATTAAGCCAAAACCTGTCTCCTTTACCAGAAATCTTGCTCCTGGAATATTGGAAACTATTGACGGTTTACCGTGAAGCATGGCTTCAGCTTGAACCAAGTTAAAACAATCAGATCGTGAAGGAATGACAATAAAATCTATTGAATGATAAAAATTCTGTAAGTCGGCTTCTTTTAACAAACCAAGCATAGTTAAATGTGATTTAACCAGTGATATTTTATTTTTATTTATATTGTAAAAGTTTTCATAGGTAATATTAAGATCTCCGGCAAAAACAAAATGAATATTGGGATTTTTTTGGATCACTTTCGGAATTGCGTTTAAAAGAATATCAAAACCCTTTTCCTCAACAAATCTTCCAGCAAAACCAAATATTATTTTTTTTCTTTTTTTTAAATTTAACAATTTTTTATATATAATATTATTTTTATCAATGCCTTTATTATCAATAATCACGGGCATTAATAGGGGAGTAAATTTTTTAATAAACGATTTAATAACGCGTGAATTTATCGCATAGTCCCTTGTATATGTACTGATCTTATTTGAGATAAGAAAAGAAAAATAAGTTGATATATCAAAGGTCTTTTCTAATATTTTATTTGTTATCCCTTTAGGGAGAATAAGATCCCCTTGATGAAAAATAAATAATTTTTTATTAAATATTTTTGTCAATAAAGAAATGGGTAATATGTTTGAGTAAGGAGAGTTTATAAGTACCCCGTCATAATTTTGAATGAGTGCAATAAATTTAAATATGACCGAAACTGAATATTTGACTCGACTCATGGAAAGAATATAGGGCTCCCTGTAAATCGTGGTTTGAAATATCTTTTCCCTGATCTTTAATTCTTTTTTGTATTTTGTTGTTAAAACGTCAAATTGTAACTCTTTTATCCTTGTCTTAACAAGATAGTATAACGATTTAGAAATGCCGGTCCAATGAGGGTAAAAATAATCAGCAACGATCAAAATCCTCATTTGATTATTTCTTTAATTTTTTTAACCGTTGATTTTAAGTTAGGAAATTTGTCTGAATAAGAATAATTTCTATCAAAGATATTATAAATCCAATAAATTTTTGATTTTAATTTTTTATTTTTTAAATAATTTACAATATCCCAATTGTCTTCAACAAAAATATCTAAATTTAATTTTTTAATCGTTCGCTCTTTAAATAGATGCGGTTGTTCATCTTTTTCGTTATAAAAAACACCGGCGAAATAATGACCGATATCAATTTTGTTTAACCATTTTTCTAGATCATTTTTTAAATAACTATAACGGGCAGTGATAATATAGGCCTTGATTTTTTTTGTCCTAATCAATTTTTTTATATCTTCTAAACCGGGAGCAATGAATATACTGGATTTATGAAATAGCCGCCAAAGTTGCTTTTCCCAATGAGTATGAGGGAAATAGAAATTCAGCCCTTTTTTTTTAATAAAAGATTTTTTAATAAGGGAAATAATTGGTCTTATAATTCTTGCGGGATTATAAAGTAGAACACCGTCAAGATCAAAGCCAACTTTAAGTATTTGTTTTTTCATTGATGATAAATTATACTAAAAACTATGTTGCCAGTACTTCTAAATCTAGGTTTTATAAAAATCTATACTTTTGGAGTGTTTTTGGTTTTAGGATTTTTTTGGGCGGCTTTTTTATTATGGAAAAATATTCGTTTAACGTCATTCAAAGAAGAAGATGTATTTGATGGATTATTCTTATCTTTATTGGGGGCTCTATTTTTTGGCCGACTGGTCTATGTTATTTTAAATTTTAAAGACTTTGGTTTTAATCTTTTAAAATTTATTCTTATCAACGGTTATCCGGGCATATCTCTCTATGGATCAATCTTTGGCGGTCTCTTGGTTTTGTATTTGTTTTCCACCTCAAGAAAAATAAACTTTAATGAACTAATTGATTATTTTGTTACCCCACTTTTTATTGCCTTGATTTTTGGTAAAGTTGGCGCTTTTTTTTCCGGAGTTGAGATAGGGACAAAAACCAATTTTTTATTGAAAATCAAATATGTAGGTTTTGATGGTTTTAGACACTTAGTTGGTCTATACGAAGGTTTAATTCTGATTATCGGCGCCCTGATTGCTTACAAAATATTATTTGAAATAAGGAAAGAAAAGTATTATAAGGGATTTCTGATAAAATTTTTTATTTGGTTTTTGGCCCTGACGATTTTTCTGTTTGACAAAATTAAAGACAATCGTTTATACTTCGTAGGTCTTAGTTTGGATTTTCTGGTTTCATTAATAATTCTCTTGACAACCAGTTTTCACTTTGTATATTATTTTAGGAACGACATTTTAAGTTTTATAAAAAATTATGGACAAAAAATTTTTAAAACAGTTCGTTCAAGATCAAAAAAAAAAGTTGGAGGAAGAAAGGAGAAGAAGTCTTAATCAGATAGAAGAGCTCAAAAAAGACGATCCGTTTGCCGATCCTGACCACGTTGCAGATAATTCAGCCGTTGATACCGATGTCCGGGAACAAGTAGGACATGCTACCATAGAAGCTCAAGTTAACGATATGCAAAAACGAGTAGGAGAGATTGATAATGCCTTGAGAAAAATCAATAAAAATCAATATGGTTATTGTGAACGCTGCAAAAAGCCGATTCCTCAAGCCAGATTAAAGCTTATTCCCGAAGCTTCATTTTGTATTGACTGCGAAAAGCATTTGAGAAAGTAATATTTGCTATACTCATATTCATGGGTGAAATCTCGACTCCAATCGTCTTTAGTTTTTTTATTTATCTTTTTGTTCCGTTTATCTTTGGAGCCTTGGCAAAGAAGATAAAAATTTCTCCTTTAATCGGCTATATTATTGGCGGACTGGTATTGGGAAATTTCTTTCCTGGCCTTATTGATGATCAGGCGATAAAAAACTTTGCTTACTTCGGAATTCTCCTGTTACTTTTTACTTTAGGTTTGGAAATAAACTTTTCTCGAATTTTAAGTTTTAAAAAAATTATTATTACGGCCGGTTTATTGCAGATCTCAATTTCTGTCATATTAATCAGTCTTTTATCAACTTTATTTCGATTCAATCTTTTACAATCATTTTTAATTGGAATTGCCTTAGCCTCTTCATCAACGACCCTGGTAGCCAAAATTATTCAAGATCGGGGAGAGGAGCAGTCTTTTATCGGTGAGATTGCGATAGGCATGCTTCTCTTCCAAGACATTGCTTTCATTCCTTTTTTAATAATCTTTACTTCAATTAGCGGTAATAACATTTCTCCTTTGGCAGTCACCCTGGATATTTTTGTTAGCTTTGCAAAATCTGCCTTAATCATCTTCGGGCTTTACTATCTGGGCTTAAGAATTATTCCTTGGGTGTTTAATAAAATTGCCCGGAGTTCCCGCGAACTTTTAAATTTATTTATTATTCTTTTCATTTTTTTTGTCAGCAGTCTTTCCTTAGTCTTAAAAGTCCCCACTTTAATTGGTGTTTTTATTGCCGGAATTTTACTGGCCCAGACTTTAGAGCACTATCATATTTTTTCCGAGGTTAGACCGCTTAGAAACTTATTGGGAGTGATTTTCTTTGTTTATATCGGCTCTAATATAAAGTTATTGACGGTGGCCGGTTTTCTTCCGCAAATCTTGTTGTTTACGATGGGAATAATCTTAATAAAGATTTTAGTAACTTTTATTATCTTTTTAGTCCTGCGTTTTCATTCTAAAACCAGTCTCAGTTTGGCTTTATATCTTTTTCAAGTGGATGAAGATGCTTTTATTTTACTTTCATCAGCTCTATTTAACAAGGTAATTTCTTATGAAAATTATTTATTTGTCATTACTTCAACATTAATTACTCTTATCTTAACTCCGATTATTATTAAAAATAAAAATAAAATTTATACATTAACCAGGGTCTTTATAAAAAAATATCTGCCTTTTTTGGAAAAATTTATCGCTTACCGGATTGATAGTAACCAGTCGCCAATTGACACTCTGGAAATAAAAAATCATGTGGTGATTTGTGGTTATGGCCGGATCGGCGGCTACATTGGACGCTCTTTAATGCTAGCCAATATTCCTTATGTGGCTATAGACTATAGTCTTTATCAGGTGGAAAAAGCAAAAAAGCAGGGAGTAAACATTATTTATGGTGACCCGACTGATATTGATATTCTTGATTATGCTCAGGTTGACGAAGCTCTAATACTGATTTTGGCTTTACCGGAAAGATTAGCTCAAGAAGCGGTTGTTCTAAACGCCAGAAAACTTAATAGAAATATTTTTATTATCAGCCGGGTCCACCTCCAATCCGATCAGACGAGAATGAAGGATCTGGGGGCTGATTTAGTGGTTCAACCCGAATTTGAGGCCTCTTTAACGATAATAAAAAAAATCTACCTTTGGCATAAAATGGATAAACAAGACATTATTAATAAGATAAGAAGGCTTAAAATAGAACATGGAATAGCCTAAGTCAAAAGTCAAATGTCAAAAGTCAAAAGTTCAAGTCAAAATTCAAAAGTCTTTATCCTTATTTTTCTTTTTATTGGACTATATTTTGTCTACAAAAACGTTACTTCTTCGGTGTTTTTGAAGGGAAGAGATAAGATTAACGTAATTTTTTATGGAGAGAATATTCGTTTTTATTCATTAGACCGGAAAAATATTAACTATTTATTATCTTTCCCCAGTTCAGTCAAAGTAATTGTTCCCGGTGGTTATGGTGAATACAAAGTTGGAGCGGTTGGTAAATTAGCCAGTTTGGAAAAAAACCCGGAGATTATTAGGAAGACTTTTTCGGCTGTCACGGCCACCTTAGTTGATCTTTATTTTTATCCAAAAAAAACTACTATCTATCATCAAGATAGTCCAAATAATTCAAATGAAATACCAACAATTAGAGAAATATTTTTAACGAATTCTAATGCCAACTTCATTGATCGACTGTTTCTCTCCATATATTTTTTTGCGACCAGTAGTCAAGAAGATTATCAAATTATAGATCTAAAACCTTTTGAATTAGGAGATAGTAACAGAATCTTTAACTATAATGGTTTTTATAAAAAATTTCAGGGAAGTTTTTTTCAAAAGACCTATAGAAATTATGATATCAATGTTCAAATTGTCTATACAAAAAGCTATAAAACTGCCTTTTTACTTAGCCAGATGATTGAAGGTGAAGGAATTAGGGTAGTAGATTTGTCCAGTCAAGGAGAATTTATTAAAGGCTGTTTATTGATTACCAATAAAAAAATTAGCACAACAAAAACTTATCAGCGATTGGCAGATTTTTTTAAATGCAGATTAAAGATAGGGGAAACAACGGTATCTGATATAATTTTGGTATTAGGGGATTTAGAGAAGGAATGGGCCATCAATTAAATAATCAAATAAACAAATACTACAAATAAACAAATGAATGATTAAATAACTAAATAAAGAAATAAATAAATTTATTTCAACATTTGCTTATTTTTTTATTTATTTGACTATTGGATTATTTATTTATTTAATCATTTATGGTCATAATTTTTTTGCTTATATTAACTTTGGCCTTTATTTTTGCTCTAATGTCTATGAAGGATTTTGATGTGCCAGGTGAGATAAAGAAAATTATTTCAGCCAGGAAGATGAAGGGAACGATTATTCTTACAAAAAAGAAAGCCATCCATTATTCTTCCGATTCATCGGCTTTTTCCTCAGGATCAAAAGGCAGATAATCTTTTTCTTCGCTGTTTAATTTTTCTGCCAGTTTTTCCAGATCAAGCAGGCTGATTTCTTCTGTATCTTCTTCAGATGTGTCTTCTCCGGAAGAACCTTCTAAACGGGAAAGATTGACATCGGAATTAGTTGGAAAAGTAACAAATCTTAACATTCTACCACCTTTTTTTTCTTCTTTAAGGAGGACAACGGTGTTTTTCAAGGAAGTTTCCTTGACATAAACGGAAAAAAGACAGCCGTTTTTTATAAAAATTGCTAATCTTTTGGAGAGATCATCTGGGAGACAGCCGGCATACTCTTTATCTTCGGTTCTTATTTCTATTCTTCTCTTTTTACTATTCAAAAAAACTCGTTGACCAACTGTTAATTTAGCTAAAACGCTTTTTGGACCACAATTTACTAAGCTAACCGTTTTAGTTTTTCCCGGAATATCAATAAAAAGTAAAGGATCAAGTGAGGAAGTCTTTAAATAAGTTAATTTTTTTGATTCTAAAATTTTTATTTTTTCAAGGTTTTTTTTAATAAAATTATTATTAGGTTGTAACTTTAAGGCTTTTAAATAGCATTCTTTTGCTTTTTTTATTTTATTCGTTTGAAGATAAGCAAACCCTAACCTGAGATAAGTTTCGACATTTTTTTTATCGATTTTAATAATGGCTTCATTAAAATTAATTGCTTCTTTCCATTGACCGCTAACCGCATTATCTATTGCTTGTTTCTCCAGTTGAAAGATATCTTTCATAGTTATGTGTACCCAAGTATATTTTAAAATTAATAATTGTCAAGTATAATTAGAACCAAGTCAAAAATCAAAAGTCAAAATTCAAAAATACAATTCAAAAGTAAAAACTTTTTACTTTTTACTTGCACTTTTGACTTTTAAATTTTTACTTTTTAATTTATGAGCGGACATTCAAAATGGGCTAATATTAAGAGAAAAAAGCAAGCCAATGATCTGGTTAAAGGTAATGTTTTTGCCAAGATGTCTCATTTGATTACTTTGGCAGTATTTGAGGGTGGGGGAATGATTGAGCCGGAAAATAATATAAAACTTCGTTTGGCGATTGATAAAGCAAAAGCCGTCAATATGCCTAAGGAAAATATTTTACGTGCAATTGAAAAAGGATCGGGACCGAATCAAACGATGTTAAAAGAGATTATCTACGAAGGTTTTGGCCCATACGGCGTTTTTTTGCTAATTTTATCTACAACTGATAATCCTAATAGAACTTCCTCCGAGATCAGAAATATGCTGGAGAAAAATTCCGGCAAACTTGGCACTCCCGGCTCAGTTTCATATCTTTTCAAAAAATGTGCTTTTGTCAGTTTTATGAAGACAGAAGTTAGTGAAGAAGCGGTTTTCAAGATAGGAGAAGAATTACAGGCTTTTGATATTAATGAAGATAACAGTCATTTTTTTGTTTTTTTCCCTTTTAGTAATTTTGGCTTATTAAAAACCCATTTAAGTAATATTAAGTACGACTTAGCCGAGATAAATTATCTACCGACTATGCCAGTTGTTCTTGATTCTCCTGAGAAAGAAAAAAAAGTTTTAGATATTGTTGAAGCCTTAGAGAATTTAGATGATATTCAGCGGGTCTATACAAATTTAGGTTGATAATATTATGTTTAATCTAAAAATTTTAAGACAGTCTTTTGAAAAAAAGGCAATGAAGATTGATAAAAGATTACGTTTGGTAATTTCTGTTTTAATTTTAGGCTTATTAATGCTTATTTCTACTTTCTTTAATTTTGATAAAGCGTTTTTTTTCCTGCCGGTTTTTGTTGTTGTTACTTATTTTTTAAGCTATTTTTCATTGCTTGAAGGGATAAAAAAGATTGGCTGGTTTGGTCTTTTTTTGATGCCGGAGTTAATTACCTTGTTTTTTTATCTATTCTATTTTCTTTTTCCAGGCCGATGGTTAACCCGCTTGCCGTTTATTTTTATTTACGAAGTATCAATCTACGCAGTTTTGCTTTGTGCCAACATTTTCAATGTAGGAGTAGAGAAGAACCTACAGCTTTACCGGGCCGCTTTTTCTATTAATTTTTTTTATCAGGCCTTAGTTTCATTTCTATTTTACAATGTTCTTTTTTCTTTAAAATATAATTTTTTTATTAATATAATTGGGGCGGGGATAGGCTCTTTATTATTAAGCTTGCAGCTTTTTTGGACAATCAGACTCAATAAGTACCTAGAAAAAGATGTCCTTATTTATTCTTTATTTATGGCTCTTTTAATGTCAGAAATAGGTTTGCTGATTTCTTTTGTCCCCTTGAGAATTCCTGTCTATGCATTATTTTTAACAGCTACTTATTACAGCCTAACGGGAATAATCTGTCATTATATTGATCAGAAATTATTTAAAGAAACGATCAAAGAGTATGTGAGCGTGTGGGTTTTTGTTATGATTATTACTTTATTATCTTTAAGTTGGTAAACCCGCCTTCGCTAAAAAGCTTCGGCGAGGTAAATCGGGGATAGGGAAGTGGTATAGTTTACGAACGTGAATAAATATCCTATAGTAATCATGTGGATAATATTATAAAATAGAGGCTAAATTCATTATTTAGATTATAATTACGCGCTAAATATGATTAGATCTTCATTCTCTTTTATCAGATAGACGCTATCTCTGACACTTTTAGCTTCAAAAACAATAGTTTGGGACTATAAGACGAGCTAAATATTTATCAGTCTGACTAATACTAGGAGAAGTGGTTGATTTTAGTATTAATACATTAATAAACTCGTTAACTCTTTAACTCGTTAACAGTATTATAAACATATTAATCTGAGAGAAGCATACGTCTTTGTTCTCTAAAAGATATTTACATAAATACCAATAAGTCATTAGGGTGAATTAATGGAGATGTATTGCCGGAGAAAAGAACCTATATAACGTCGTAAATTATATCTTTTACGACGTTAACCACGGTTGGCGAAAGAGGAGTGGTATATTGTTATAACAATCTAAATAAGAAAAAAATTGTTAAATATTAAATCTTAAATATTAAATAATTCTTAATTAATCCCCAATTATTCCCCATTCTGTTTATTGGCTTTTGGCTTGATTTTGCAAGTATGAATCCCCTATTAAATATAATAGTTTTAATTGTTATAAAGACCTAAAAGTAATAATTAACTATTTTTGAGATAGGTCTTCCCTACTTTTTTTGATCAAAAGGAGTGTTTAGGCTATTCATTGAAAGAACTTAAGAAGCTCATCTTTCAGCTTTGGGTGGCAGGAAATGACATCGTATGCCAGCTTGGGGTTATTAAGATCAAAGTTGACTGGACGACCTTTAAAGTCAAACATAACGCCTCCGGACTCTTCTACGATCATTTTTGCGGCCGCAATATCCCAGATAAAGGTATGACCGTTGGCAATGATATTAAAGATATTTTCCGCTAACAAACAATTACTTAAAGTTATACAAAATAAAGATCGAAACCCGGATATATGGGGAAAGATATTTTGGTAACTTTTAAACAGTTGAGGATACTTATCTGGTCTTGAGCTAATAACGCCATCAAAGACACATTGTTTTAATGGTTTATAGACTACTTCTAGCGATTGGCTATTTTTATAAGCACCTTGATTTTTTTGAGCATAATAAAAGTCTTTAGTAGTTGGACGATAAATCAGACTGGCAGTTAAAATGCCTTCATGAAAATAAGCAATGGAAATAGCAAAAAAATCAAATCCTGAGGCAAAGTTTGTTGTTCCGTCTAAAGGATCAATAACAAAAAGATGCTTTTTATTATTTCCAACTGACAGATTTTCTTCACCAATAAAGCCAATTTCGGATTCTTTGATGCCTTTTTTAATTAAAAGCTTAGTAATTGTTTTTTTAATAATCTTTTGGCTTTCAACATCAGCTATAGTATAAAAGTCCTTGTGAGAAGTCTTATAGTTTAGAGTCAGGTTCTTCTTATAGTACTTTAAGAGGATAGTCCCAGCCTCAGTTGCGGCAGATTTAAGAATATTGATCATTTAAATTAGATTATATAACAAGTTCGTTTAATTAGTTTGATTAGCCAACCATTTTTGCAAAGTAGCTGGGGAAAAGCTCAATATGTCAGAGGTAGAAGCAAAAATAATTATACTTCCGAGTCTTGAACCAGGTCGGGCGGCTTTTTTTGAAAGAGAATTAACAAACATGGCTCTTTGTTTTGCGCCGGTTTCTTTAATGACTTCCATAATTTTAATGGCTCTTTCTCTGGGAATCATCCACATATAGGCCATATCGAAAAGAAAAACTGCATTTTTATTAATTTGAAGTAATTAATTTATAAAACCTCTTAGGTTTTCCGGGTCATATGATTGAGCATTGGGATTATTAGCTGGTGTAAGTAATACCATGTCAGGAATCGATCCATCCTCTTCCATATATTTTGCCAATCTTTCCGCCGTTAATTCATTTCTCGGCAAATCGGAATTATCTAAATATTTTACGTTTACCTGATCATCTTTAATTGCCTCGACGGCCATGCTAAAGCCAACCGAAGGAGCTAATAAAATTGCAGATCTACTAAAATTTTGAACAAAATAAACATTAACTGATCTAGCCGCTCTTTCAATTAAATCTCCACCGCCATATCCCATCCAAACTTGGTCAGAAGAGGCTTTGAGACCGATTTGCCAAGCCTCCTCAACAACTATATTTCGAACCTCTTCAGTTCCCTTGCCTCCTTGTGGGTTATATCTTGTCAATGCGATACCTCTTTGTTTATATCGTCTTCTAATTTCTCTATCGTTTGCTTGAAGTTTTAAAAAATTGGGTCCATCCGGGTCAAGGGCAAGTTTGTCAGATAAATTTTGATACCTTTCTTCAAATGGGTCAGGCTCATTATTACGATTAAAACCTAACCTCCAAGGATCAATATCGCCAATAGTCGCCGGCAATGGAAATGTTTCTGGATCAAGTTTTTCTCGAGTTAGTTTTTCTTTCAATTGATTAACACATTGATTGATAGCTCTAATTTTATTTGGAAAATTGGGAAGAATATCTCTAACGAATCTATCAACAAATTCACTTCTTATAGCTTTAGTTTTTTCCAGTGATGAAAGTTCGGCAACCATTTGAAAGCCATTGTATCATTGTGAGGCCCTTTTTTCAAATATATGTATAAATTTTGAATTATCTTATCGACGGCCGTCTACAAGATAAATTATATATCTATCATCAAATAAATAGTTTCTTCACAATCTGAATGGATACTTTTGTAGGTTATAAGCGGTT
>CAYWJV010000010.1:0-20904 GCA_964458735.1 uncultured Gammaproteobacteria bacterium
TCTTCTAACCTGATAATAGTCTTCCTTAGTAATAATTCTTCTTGATTTTATTTTAAAATCTTTCAAATATTTTTCTATCAGATCACCATATTGTTTTTCATTACCATAACGACCTAATTGATTGTGAACTTTAAATAATATCCCATTAATTTTGTAAGTTAAATCTGAGAAGATTAATTTATTTTCCATATCCGGGGTATCTGATTCTTAATCCGCATCATCTGCATAATATTTATCTAAAGTTAAATTGTTCGCTTCCCAGCCCAGGATAATTACTGGTTTTCCAATTCTCAAACTCTCTTCGAGTTTGGTCTTTTGGGTCTTTGAGAGTGACTACAAATTTATCCTCACCGTAGTCAAAGTCAATGGTAAAAGCGGAAAGACTGAGGGGTGTTTTTTGGCGCAGGTCTTTTTTTTGAGTGGCAAGGTCAACTACTTGTTGGGGCAATTGTTCTTCTTTGACACCGGTAAAGACGTCCTTAATGGCAACTGGAGTGGGAGTGTTGAAGACTGGTGACGGATTGATTTGGACCGAAGTTGGAAATGGCTGGCCCGTAGAATTAGTAGTGCTATTTTGAATCGTGGATTTTTTAGCAAAAGGAATAATAAGGACTAATATAAGCAACATTATCAGCGCAAAGGAAATACCTAAATATATCTTAATATTTGGATTGTTCATAAATAAATTTAGAATTCATAATAAAATTTATAATTTATAATTAATTCTTAACTCTAAATTCTTAATTCTAAATTACTTCTTCACCCCAAACGCCACCCTATATAACGGGTAGGGATAACGACTATTTTCATTATAAGGGATTTCAGAGCGACCATAGTAAGAATCATAAGCCCAAATGTTATCCTGATTATCAATATCAGTAATCCAAAAAAAGTGACCGCAGCCGCCGTCGCAAAAACTCGCCAAAGTAAAAAAGGTCCAGCCGGCATCAAGGTATTTCTTTAATTCAGGGACAACCGTATCGGATTTTTCTCCATTAAAAATTAGATGGTCAGTGGTTTTTAATCCGAGATCTTGAAGTACTTGTTTGGCCTCAGAATAACCGGAGCCGTCGCACCCGAGTAAATAACCCTTAGATTTGTAAGTATCAACAATAGTTTTTGGGGTAAAGTTATTTTTCAAGTAACTGGCGGCAATCATAGCAACTGTAGTTGGTCCGCAGCCGGCCTTGCATAAGTTGCAGCCGTTAGGAAGCGCAATGTCACCATAACCATTACACTGGGCAAAGTAAGTAAAATTAGAAGATTGAGGATTAGGTGTCACAGATGTATCTATCTGTCCGGTAGGTAGATTCTGGGTCAAAGATCCGACCCCTTGGCCAAAGTTCATAAGGATATTTAAGAATTCGATGAGCGGATTAAAATCAGACGGACCCTGACCTTGATCAACAACAGAAACTAAATCAGGATTATTAATAAGTTGCGGATAGTTATTTTGGTTAGCCCACTCTATAAATTTTTGTTCAGCTTGGGAAGTCTTTTTTTCGACGACAATTTTATTTAGTTTGAAAGAGTATTGGAGTTTAAAATCCTCTGTTTCGACAGGAGTGATTGTTGAGATGTCAATTTGTGAATTAGACCGATTGGACAAATTTGACAAATTGGATAAATTTTGATTAATGTTATTTACAGTTTGAGAATCAGTATTAGATGAGGGTTGATTATTTGTTGATCCTTGATTAAGAATACTAGTGGGAAAAGGAAAATTTTTTTGAGTGTTTGTGGCTGATTTTTTTCTTAAGATAAGTGAAAAGACAATAATAATGAAAATCAAAATAATACTTGCAATAATAATTATTTTTTTCATATAATGGAAATATGGCTGACTATTTTGATTTTATTAAAAAACCAGTGAGCAATGCAACAGTAAATCCCCCATCTTCTCCTCAAACACAAAATAAACCCTCCTTCGCTAAAGCTTCGGAGGGCAAGCCCGTTAACCCGCAAACTGGTCAATCAACAACTAATAACCTGGATCTAATGACTCACTTGACTCAACGATCTAATCGGGTCATGATGGCGGCTCAGACAAAAGCAAAAGAGTTAAAAGCAGACCTAGTTGACAGTGAACATCTTTTGTATGGCTTGACGACTGACAGTGAAATTTATAATCTGTTGGTTGAAGCTAAAATACAGCCCCAGTTGATAACTGACGAATTGAATAAAGTCTATAAGCGGGGTACAGTTGATCGAGTAGTCCAATTTTCTCCCAGAATAAAAAAGATTTTAAATGACGCTTTAGTGATTGCCAGAAAACTGGGCTTTGAATTTATTGCTCCGGAACATCTTATACTTTCATTATTTGAAGAAGGTGAAGGAGTGGGAGCCAGGGTTTTGGTTAAATTAGGTTTAAATAAAGAAGAATTAAATAAAAAAATCGTCGGTAAAAAAGAAGGTTTGACTGAAGAAGAAAAAAAAACTGCAAACAAGAAAAAAGCTTTGGAACAGTTTACAATTGATCTTACCGCCAAAGCCTCTCAAGGTCTGCTTGATCCGGTGGTCGAGAGATCAGTCGTCATTGAACGGGTGATCCACATATTGTCACGCCGGACAAAGAATAATCCGTCACTGGTCGGGGAAGCTGGAGTCGGAAAAACTGCCATAGTTGAGGGCTTAGCAGAAAAGATCTTCGCCAAAGAAGTGCCGGAGCCGCTTTTAAATAAAAGAATTCTTCAATTAGATCTGATGAATATGTTAGCCGGGGCCTCACATCGGGGTGATTTTGAAGAAAGAATGAAAGATCTGATTGAAGAGGTAAAAAACAGTCAAGGCCAGATAATTTTATTTATCGATGAAATTCACAATATTGTTGGCGCCGGCGCATCAGGCGAAGGCTCATTAGACGCTTCCAATTTTCTAAAGCCGGCTTTAGCCCGGGGTGAAATTCAAATGATTGGAGCAACTACTTTGACCGAGTACAGAAAATATATTGAAAAAGATCCCGCACTGGAGCGGCGATTTCAGCCGGTATTAGTGTCTGAGCCAACCGAAGAGCAGGGAATTAAAATGCTTAAGGCGATAAAAGATAAATACGAAGCTTTTCACCGAGTTAAAATCCCCGATGATGCAATTGAGGCGGCGGTTGTTTTATCAAAACGTTATGTTGGAGATCGATTTTTACCTGATAAAGCGGTTGATCTGATTGATGAAGCGGCTGCGGCTGTTCGTCTTCCTCTTATTTCACTGCCTGAGGAAATAAAATCATTGGAAACAAGAATTGCTCAGTTGAATCAAGAATTAAAAGAATCAGAAAAAAAGGCCGACAAAGTTAAATCAAGAATATTAAGATCAAAAATAGATGAAATTAATTCCGGTTTGATAGAAAAAAAAGAAGAATTTAATCTGAAAAAAAGCCAGACGACCGGCGCGGTTACCGTTGATATTATTAAAGATATCATTGCCCGTTGGACCGGGATTCCAGTTTCCAAAATTACTTCATCAGAAACAGAAAAACTGACTCACTTAGAGGATATTATTCATAAAAGATTAATTGATCAGGAAAACGCAGTCTCATCTGTTTCTCAAGCGGTTCGCCGGGGCCGGGCCGGATTAAAATCAGCTGCCCGGCCAATTGGTAGTTTTATTTTTTTAGGACCGACCGGGGTAGGAAAAACGGAATTGGCAAAAACTTTAGCTGACACTTTATTTGGTAGCGAAGAATTGATGATTAGATTTGATATGACGGAATTTATGGAAAGACATGAGGTGGCGAAGTTGCTCGGAGCGCCTCCAGGTTATGTAGGATTTGAAGAAGGCGGAAAATTGACGGAACAGGTGAGAAGAAAACCATACAGCGTTGTTTTGTTTGATGAGATAGAAAAAGCCCACCCGGATATTTTTAATATTCTTCTCCAGATATTGGATGACGGACGTTTAACAGATAATAAAGGGCGTGTGATTTCTTTTAAAAATACGGTGGTTATCTGCACTTCCAATCTTGGTACGAAATTAATTCAAGACGAACTGATGAAAGATAAATCCAAAATCCAAAATCCAAATGACAAATCAAATCCAAAATCCAAAAATGCAGAACCTGCGCAGAAAACGAAAGCAGAGGACGAAAAAGATAAAAATAAATTTAAAAGTATAAAAGAGAAAGTCATGTTTGAGTTGACTAAGTTTTTTAAACCGGAACTGATAAACCGTTTTGATGAGGTGATAGTTTTTGAACCTTTAAGATTTCAGGATATGATTGAGATTGTTAAACTACAATTAAAGGGGATTGTTAAATTAATTGAGGCGCAGGATATGGGATTTGCTTATACTGATGAAGTAGTTGATGAATTAGTCAAGGCCGGTTTTGATCAGATATACGGAGCTCGGCCTTTAAGAAGGACAATTCAAAAATTAATTGAGAATCCGATTTCTAATTTGATCATTGACGGTAAAACAAAGCCGGGAGATTTGATTAGGGTTAGAGTTGATCGGGACGAGTTGATTTTTGAAGTGGAAAAGACCGTCATAGAAAACAAAATAATGAAAAAATATCACTGTTTAGGATGTAATGTGGATTTTGAAAATGAATTAGTTGCTAATTCAACGGTAATTTGTCCAAAATGTGGTAAAAAAAATGAACAACCAACTACTAAGTCAATCACTTAATTTTGGCAATCAAACGATCCAAGGTCCGCTTGACCAGAGCGTTGATTCACTAGGTAAAATTATTACAAAGACTTTGGGTTTTATTATGCCAATGGCGGGAATCGTCCTTCTTTTTGTTTTAATCTCCGGCGGATACGACTATATAATGTCACAGGGAAATCCTGATAAAATTAAGACCGGTCAAGCGAAAATTACTTCTGGAATAATCGGATTCCTTCTTTTGATAGTTTCCTTCTTAGCCGTTAAGTTAATTGCTGTGATTTTTGGTCTTGGCGGTGGGATTTTTTAAGCTATAATATACCTATTATGCAAGAACCTCCAATTATTATTTCAGTTGGCGGCAGTCTCATTGTCCCGAACGGCGGCATTAACACGGATTTTTTAATAAAACTAAATAAATTAATTAGAGAAGAAGTAAAAAAAGGAAAACGTTTTATGTTAATTGCAGGTGGAGGAAGATTGTGTCGACATTATCAGGAGGCAGGAATGGCAGTTATAGGAAATTTAACTCAAGAAGATCTTGACTGGCTGGGTATTCACGTAACTCATCTTAATGGTCATCTCTTGCGGACAATATTCCAAGACATTGCCAATCCAAGAGTAATCCAGCACTATGATAGAAAACTAAAAAACTGGACGGAGCCTGTTGCTATCGGGGCCGGTTGGAAACCTGGATGGACGACAGATTATGATGCGGTGCAACTGGCTAAAGATTTTGGTGGAAAATTAATAATAAACATGTCAAATATTGATTGGATTTATGATAAAGATCCGGCTAAATTTAACGATGCAAAACCATTAAAAAAAATCACCTGGGAGGAGATGAATAAAATTGTTGGTGATAAACATTCATCGGGAATCAATGCACCTTTTGATCCAATCGCTACAAAATTTGCTAAAAAAATTGGATTAACAGTTGTGATTGCGAACGGGAATGATATGCAAAATATTCAAAAAATTATTAATAAGGAATCTTTCAGGGGAACAGTCATCACCTCAAACAATGATTCTTAAATCAATTTCTTTTTATCATTTTCGAAATTTTAGTGAAAAGGAATTTAAAATTAATCCTCATTTGACGGCCATATTTGGAAAAAATGCTCGTGGAAAAACTAATATTCTCGAAGGTATTTATTTTCTTGTTCGCGGCGAGGGTTTTCGAGAAACACGAGAGGAAGAGCTGATTATTTTTGATAAATTTGAAGCTCATGTTGAGGGGGTATTGGAAGACAAAAAAAATAAAGATAATAATAGTTTCCGGATAAGTTTAATTAAGAATGATTTCGGATTAGATAAATTTTATTTTTTAGGGAAAACTAAAAAAGGCCGTCAATCTTACTTAAAAGATATTTTACCGGTCGTTCTTTTTTCTCCAGAGCAAATAGAGATAATCAATGGAACTCCATCAATGAGGAGAGAGTACTTTGATAAATTTTTATCAGGGATCGATTCAGAGTACAAAAAACGATTAATGAATTATAGCCAAGCTTTAAGAAAAAGAAATAAAATTCTGGAAAAAACTTTTAATATCATTGATTTAAAACAAGAACTGAAATTTTGGAACGATTATTTAATTAATCAGGGAAATTATTTAATAGACAAAAGAAGGGAATATGTTGAGTATTTAAATAGAAATAAAAAGATTGATTCCAAAGAATTTTTTATTAAATATGAAAGTAATGATATTAATACAGAAAGATTTAATGAGTATTTTGATCGCGAGAGTAAAATAAGAAAAACTTTTATTGGACCGCAAAAGGATGACTTCAAAATTTATTTATCTGACAATTTGTCTTTGAAGAGTAAAAACATTCATCTTTATGGGTCAAGAAGTGAGCAAAGATTAGCACTTTTTTGGCTCAAAATTAACGAATTAAAATATCTAGAAAGTTTTTTCAAGAAAAAACCAATTCTTCTTCTTGATGATATTTTTTCCGAGTTGGATCACGACAACCAAAAATTAATATTTAATTTAATCGGTGATTATCAAACCGTTATTACCTCAACCGAAAAAGAGTTGATGGAATTAATTAATCTTTCTTATCACTCCTCGTACGATACCATAGATCTGTAGCTCCTGATTTGGATAAAAGGGTGGGTATTTAGGATTGGCAGCTTCCAAATAATTCATCTGTTTTTTCCGGTCTTTTTTTAAAATTTTCAAAGTCCACTCGTTGTCAATTTGGGCGAGAACAATACTGCCGGTAATGACATCTTTCTCTCTCTCGATAATGACAATATCGCCTTCGAAAATACCAATTCCGGTAAGAGAGTCGCCGGAAACCTTAAGGAGAAATGAGGAGGAGGGATTTTCGATTAAGTAGTCATCAATAGTTAGATAATCTTTGTTTTCCTCGGCTAATATAGGAAAACCAGCCTTGATAATTCCCAAAAAAGGTAAAGCAAAGAATTTTTTAGTGGGAGAAAGTTTCTTACTATCTTTTTCAATAAATCCAAGATCGATTAATTTATTAATTATTTTAAATACAGCATTTTTAGAAGAGATATTGAAGAGTTTTAACATCTCCGAATAAGAAGGTAGACGGCGAAAGCGCCGGTAAAATTTTTTAATACTAAAAAGTCTATCTTCAATCATAGATCACTAGTATAGTAAACACTTGTTCACTATGTCAAGGGGATTTTATTATAAGTTAATAGATTATCTTTTCGACGATCATTTTGAATATAGAGTTTAGATTATTGTACTAGGTCGACAAATAACCTCTGAGGTTGTGACAAGGGTGGTCAATAAAAATATGTATAATTAAATCTATGATCGATCAAACAAATAATTTATTATTTCAACTTGAGCAAGAAGTGGCCAGATTACTTTTGGTAAAACTGGAAAAGTTTGACATTACTTTTGAGCGGGCCTCGCAAATAGCCAAATTTATCTTAGCCCATCTTCCGGAAAATTTGACCGATGAGCAAGTAATGAAAATTATCCCTTCACTAGACGATCAATTTTTTGAACTTTCCGAAATTGTCCATAAACATATGTTGAGTTATGAAGAAAAGTATAAAAATAATGCCATAAAAAACATGCAGGACATGATAAAACACAAACATTTTCAAGAAGCCAGTAACTTAGCTTTTAAATATTTTGAACAAAAAGTTAAATTAAAATAAATATGCAAGAACCAATATCTCAACCAATAAGAGCTGCTACTCTGAAAGCTGAAATAAAATCAACAGGTAAAGAGGTTGGAAAAGTTGAACAAGCAAAGGCAAAAGTTAAAAAATGGTCAAAAGAAGGAAAAAAAGTATTATCTGGATTAATGACAAAAACAGAAGGCAAGCCAAGAGAAGCTTTAGCAGTAATTGGGGGGGGTGGACTACAAGAAGAAAAACTAACACAAGAAGTAATATCGGAAACTAAACCAAAAGAAGATAGCTCCAAAACTGTTACACATTCTCAAACTCCAGATATTTCTCCATTAGAACAAGTCAAAAAAGAACTTTTTGATCAGAAAACTATTTCTAAGAAACATGATCAAGAAGGAAGAGAAGCTTTAGCTTCAGATATCAGAGCAATTAGAAATGATTTAGAAAACCTAAAAAAAGAAGGAACTAAAACTGAGGAAAAGATAGGAGAAAGACAAGGAAAATTATTAGTAAGACTAAAACAGAAACTAAATAAACCTGATCAACAAACTATTCAATTACAAGAAAAACTACTCGAAACACAAGCAAAACGGGAAGGCTTGCCAAATCCAAGGAAAATGCTTGAAGCATATTATGAAAAAATGGCAACGGAACCTCTTACTAATCAAGAAAAAAGAGAGTTATTAAAACCAAAAGTTTTATCAAATCTATCAACTGAAGAATATATTACGTTATGGCGAAGACTCAATCCGCACTTTTTAACCCATGTCACCCATCAAGGATTTCGTGACCATACAGGTGGCGACGTCATGGTTGATCATACCAGTGGGTATCGTGAATTTATAAACGGGTTTGTTGATGTGATGGGAAATGGTCGAAGCATATTTTCACCAATAGCACGGATAGGTCTGGTAAATAGGGATGAAACAACGGTAAAATCATTTGTGTCAAATTTTTTACAGGATATCTCTAATCCAGTTGAAGCAAAAGAAATGTTTCTGAATTTTCTCAATAGACATTTAGCTAGCGCTCCTAAATACCCAGATATTACAGCTACTCACCTTGCTGCCCAAATGGTCTCAGATGGGTACTACGGTGGAGAAAGGGGTAATGAGGTTTTCTTTGTATATCCATCTGATGTTCTTGCCTCACAATATGCTTTTGCTTTTAACGGATGGGAAAAGGATTTCACTAAAGCCCAAAGCGAAGTAAAATGGAATGATGTATTTATCTGGACAGATCCAAACCATCCTGGAGTTCCGGTTGATAGTGGGATTGTTTTCTTGGCAGAAAAAGTACCTGTTGATCCAGAAACAGGGTCAAAATACGCTTCAGAAATAAAAGTTGTTGATGGACAGGAAAAAAGAGTGACGATTGAAGATGCTGCATTGGTTAATACTTTTGTCGAATGGGGTAAAAAACTAGACGATCAATCACCGCTCAAAAAAGCGTTTACCTCGTATAAGGAGGAAAGGAATTATTACGATCAGCAGTACTTGAAAGAAAGTTGCTTTGCCGCTTTTGTTCGCGAACTTCAAGGGTTAGGATTTGAAACTGATTCTTCAGCCGCTCTTGCGAGCAATATAATCGGGGATATGTTTTGGAAAGATTCTTTCGATGGCGAAGCACTAAGAGGAATTATCGAGAGCTCTAACGCACACTTGAAACGGGCAGAGAACACTATCCCCGCAAAACAATATTGGGAAAATTATTTTACAAAAAATCCTGAACTGCGTCCTAAACATATTCAGTATTATGACGGAAATCCAACAAATGCAGTATTAAAATTTCAGCAGGAAAATAATATCGGTAGGGCTGATACATCAAAAACTGATGGACAGCTTTTAGGTTTTGACGATCACCATGTACTGGATATGGGAAAAGACCCGCGAGCAAATGCCGGTTACGATGAACTTGTTGAAACGGCCAACAAGATAATTACCGAACGTTTTAACCAAATTACTTAAATCTCCCAAGTACCCAAAAGATAATAGTTTATAAAATTCATAAAGTTTTTAAAGAAAATTTTAATTTGGATTCCCGTCTTCACGGGGATAACAGCGCTATAAAGCTAAATAATCTATCTACGCGACGGCCGTCTTGGAGATAAATATATCACATGATTAATCACGTGTTTAATCACTTGACAATCATTTGATCCTATTGTATTATTTTGGCTATATGAACACAATTATTCCCATTTCTGACTTAAGGAGAAAATTTGGAGAGATAGAAGCTTTACTTCCTTACGTTGAGCATATCACAATTACAAAAAAAGGAAGACCTTTTGCTTTGCTTACAGCAACTGATGAAATAAAAAAATCAATCATTAAAAAATATGCAGGAGCTTTCAAAGACACCGACCTTGACGACGATCTAATTTGGGGAGAAACTTTAAAAAAGAAATCTCGTAAAAAACAGATAAAAATATGAAAACATATTTTTTAGACACTTCGGTCATAATTAATTATTTAAGAGGGAAGGAAGAAGCTATCAATCTCATAAATAATTTAAAAGGAAAGTTAGTTTCGAGTTACATTTGTTTGTCTGAGCTATATGAAGGAATTTATAGATCAACAAATAAAAATGCAGAATCAATTGTGTTGGAATTTTTTTCCGGACTCAATAAAACGTATGGACTAAATCAAAAAATAGCGCAAGAATTCGGATTGTTGCGAAAAAATCTTAAACAAAAAGGGGAAGTTGTTGAAGACATTGACATTATAATTGCCGCAACTTGCATAACATACAATTTAAGTTTAGTAACAAATAATAAGAAGCACTTTTCAAGAATAAAGAAGCTTGACCTTGTCTGATTTTGACGGAATGATTTATTATTTCTTAAGCATCAGGGCAATGACGTTCTTTGGCACTTCTTCATAGTGACTTGGCTCCATGTAAAAAACGCCTCGGCCTTCAGTCAAAGATCTGATTATGGTGGCATAACCGGAAAGTTCCGATAGGGGAACATGACTTTTGATGACAACGGCCCGGCTTCTTTTTTCCGTTCCCAAAATCTTGCCTCTTTTTGAAGAAATATCACCAATGACAACACCCATAAAGGCTTCCGGAACCGTCACTTCCAGTTTCATAATTGGTTCAACTAAGGTTGGTCCGGCTTGTTTTACGGCATTTTGCAGGGCCATTGATCCGGCGATTTTAAAAGCAATATCTGATGAATCAATATCATGATAACTTCCGTCAACTAATGTCACCTGAAGATCGGTAATAGGATAGCCCAAGAGAACTCCTTTTTCGGACGCTTCAATGACGCCTTTTTCAACCGAGGGAATAAACTCGGAAGGAATTGAACCACCTTTAATTTTGTTGACAAATTTCAAGCCTTCGCCCCGAGCCAGAGGTTCAATATTAATGACGCAGTGTCCATACTGTCCATGTCCTCCGGTTTGCTTGATATATTTAGCTTCAACGTCGGCAACAGCTTTTGTGACAGTTTCTTTATAGGCCACCTGTGGTTTTCCAACGGTGACATTCATTCCCATTTCTGTTTTCATCCGGTCAACCAAAATCTCCAGATGGAGTTCACCCATACCAGACATGATTGTTTGGTTGGTTTCATGATTGACTTTGACTCTAAAAGTTGGGTCCTCTTCAGCCAGTCTTTGCAGGGAATAAGATAATTTTTCTTGATCGGCTTTGGTTTTTGGTTCAATTGCCAAGGATATAACCGGATCTGGGAAAGTAATCTGCTCTAAGATAATTGGATAGTTTGGATCAGCTAAGGTATCACCGGTTTTTGAATCTTTTGGTCCGATAACAGCAATGATTTCACCAGCATAAGCCTTGTCAATCTCTTCCCGGTTATTGGCATGCATCAGTAAAATGCGACTAACTCTTTCTTGTTTACCTCGGTTGACATTATAGACATATGACCCTGACGAAAGTGTACCTGAATAGATGCGAATATAAGTTAGTTTTCCTACATGAGGATCAAGTTGAATTTTAAAAGATAAACCGGTAAATTTTTCCTGTTGATTAAGAGCTCTTTTTTCCTCTTTTTGAGTAATGGGATTAATTCCTTTTACTTCTTTTAAATCAAGTGGAGAAGGGAGATAATCAACGATAGCGTCCAAGACCGGTTGAACAGCTTTATTACGCAGTGAAGTTCCGCAATAAACGGGCACGATTTTATAGGCAATCGTAGCTTTTCTTAAAGTTGCCTTTAGTTCATTAACTGTTATTTCTTCACCATTTAAATATTTATTTAAAAGAGTGTCGTCATGTTCGGCAATTTGTTCCACTAATTTAGCGCGCGCTTTGGTTGTTTTATCTTTAATATCAGCTGGGATTTCCGAAGTAACCGTGTATTTAATTCCTTGGACGTCTTGATCCCAAATTTTGGCTTTTAAAGTAAGAAGGTCAACTATTCCTTTAAATTCTGATTCTTTTCCAATAGGAAAAGTCATAATAATTGGGTTGGCTCCCAATCTTTCTTTTATTTCTTCAACGGTGGCTTCAAAATCAGCTCCAAGCTTATCCATTTTATTAATAAAACAGATACGAGGGACTTTATATTTATCAGCTTGACGCCAGACAGTCTCTGACTGACTTTGAACTCCCTCTTCGGCATCAAAAACAACCACCCCACCATCTAAAACTCGCAGTGACCTTTCGACTTCAGCGGTAAAATCAACATGACCGGGAGTATCAATAATATTAATTCTTGTGTCATTCCAAAAGGTAGTCGTGGCGGCTGAGACAATCGTAATCCCGCGTTCCCGCTCCTGAGGCATCCAGTCGAGCTGCGTATTACCTTCATCAATATCGCCAATCTTATAAGTGCGGCCGGTATAAAAAAGAAATCTTTCACTAGTGGTGGTTTTACCAGAGTCAATATGGGCAATGACGCCAATATTTCTAATTCTATCGAGTGGAACGTTACGATCTTTAGTGATAACAGATTGTTGAGACATATTTATTAAGAAAATCCGAAATTCTAAATCCGAAACCCAAAACAATTTTTAAATTTAAAAATTTTCAAAATTCGAATTTGTTTCGAAATTCGGATTTCGTGCTTCGAGTTTTACCACTTAAGATGTGAGAATGCTTTATTGGCATCGGCTAATTTTTCGGTTTGCTGTCTTTTTGCCACGGCCGGGCCTTGATTTTTTGCGGCTTCGACAATTTCAACCAATAATTTTTTATCAAAAGTATGGAACTCTTTATTAGGTCGTGATTTGGCCGCATCAATAATCCAGTTTAAAGCTAATTTAAGTTTTCTTTCCCGCCTTACTTCAATTGGAACCAGATATGAGGCGCCTCCTAGACGACGGGGTTTAACTTCATGAACAGGGAAAACATTCTCAATCGCCTGATGTAATAATTTTAAAGGTTCGTCTGACTGTTTTTTTAATTCAGCAAAAACTTTATAGACAATTCTTTCAGCGACGGATTTTTTTCCGTTAATCATTATGTAATTAATTAATTTGGCTACTTCAAGACTGTTAAAAAGTTTATCTTTTTTCACCGGTCTTTTTTTGTAACTATGTCTGGGCATAAATTAGTTTATAAAGTTTATAACGTTCATAAAGTTCATAAAGTGACTTTCTTTATAAACTTTAAAAACTTTATAACTTTACGAACTCTTTACATGTGGTTTTTTCGTTCCGTATTTTGATCTTGAGGTAATTCGTTTATCGACTCCGGCCGCATCAAACTTTCCTCTGACAATATGATATTTGACACCTGGCAAATCTTTTACTCTTCCACCTTTAACAAGAACAATTGAATGTTCGGCTAGATTATGACCGACCCCTTGAATATAGGCGGTTACCTCCATTTTGTTTGACAGTCTGACTCGAGCCACTTTTCTTAAAGCCGAGTTTGGTTTCTTTGGTGTCATGGTTTTGACAACAGTACAGACACCACGTTTAAGAGGATTATTAGTTTTACTATATTTCCTTTTTAATGAGTTGAAACTCATTTTAAGGGCAATTGATTTTGATTTTCTAATCCTGTTTTTTCTCTTCTTTTTTATCAGTTGATTGATGGTCGGCATATTGACTGGTAAATTTACCGTAATATTTTCCAATTAACTCTTCAGTGACTGGAATTAATCTGCCAATTATAACATTTTCCTTTAATCCCAACAAGTAATCTGTTTGGCCCTTGATAGCAGCCGAAGAGAGAACGCTGGTTGTTTGTTCAAACGATGCGGCCGATAACCAGGAGTCGGTATGGATAGCGGCTCGGGTAATTCCAAGAATAGAAACTTTTCCGGTGGCCGGCCTTTCCCCTTTGGAAAGGACCCGTTTGTTTTCCTCACCGAAACGAATCTTTGAAACAACTTCATCCTTAATCAGTGAAGTATCACCTTCATCTTCAACAATCACCTTATCACTCATTTTTCGAATTATGACCTCAAAATGTTTATCGTGAATAGGAATACCTTGAGATTCATAGACGTTTTGAATCTCGTCTAATAAATAAATTTGGGCTGGTCTTAGACCTTTAATCGCTAAAATATCGTCAATATCAAGATAACCTTCAGATAAAGCTGCACCAGTGCTGATTAAATCGCCGTCTTTTACTTTAAGTTTCTGCGCTTTAGGAATAGTAAATTTTTGCTCTGAAATGGTTGATTCCTTGACGCTTGAAGTAATGGTAATATCATAAATTTCTTTTTCTGTGTCTTCAACAACCGATACTTTACCGGATATTTCGGCAATCGGGGAAACGATTTTTGGAGTTCTGGTTTCAAACAGTTCTTCAACTCTCGGCAAACCTTGAGTCACGTCGGATATTACAATTCCACCGAAATGCCTGACTCTCATGGTCAGTTGCGTGCCCGGTTCGCCGATTGATTGAGCCGCCATCACTCCGACTGGAACCCCGATTTCCACCGGTCTATTGTTAGAAAGATCAGTTCCATAACATTTTTGACAGACTCCATAAGTAGAATTACAGTATAAAGGGGAACGAACTGTGATTTTGTTAATCTTGTTTTTTTCAATTAAAGCTATTTTTTCACTATCAATTAGTTCATTAGCTTTAATAATAATTTCTTTATTTTCGTTTAAAAGGTCATTAAGAATATAGCGATTTTTTATTCTTTCTTTAAATTTATCTCCTCGAGATGAGTTGGTTGAAACAGTTAATCCTTCCTTAATTTGACAGTCTTCTTCGCGAACGATCATATCATGAGAAGTATCAACTAATCTTCGTGTTAGATATCCGGCGTCGGCGGTTTTCAAAGCCGAGTCGGTCAGACCTTTTCTGGCCCCCCGGGCCGAAATCACGTATTCAAAGATTGACAGGCCTTGACGATAGTTAGATTTGGTGGGGACTTCAATAATCTTTCCCATCGGGTCAACCACCAGTCCTTTCATAGCTGCCAACTGTTTTAGCTGCTCTTTTGAAGCTCTGGCCCCGCCAGACTTGATAATTATTTTTACCGGATTTTCTTCATCCAGTGCGGCCCAAGTTTTATCAGCCAATTTTTCCGTAACATCAATCCAAAGCTTATTAGAATAACGTCTTTTTTCTTCAGAAGTCAATAATCCCTGCTCAAAATTTTTAGTAATTTTTTTAATTTCATCTTCGGTTTCTTCGATGATTTTTTTCTTTTCCGGGATTATCTGACAGTCAAAGATTGAAAGAGATAGTCCACCGGCAATGGTTGAAGCCCAAAAACCGATCTCCTTGAGTTTATCAATTAATTGACCGACTTTTTCATTATCAAATATTTTCATGGCGGCAACAACAATATTCTTTAAATCCGCTGCTTTTACTTCTTGATTAATAAACTGAAGTTCAGTCGGTAAACCCTGGTTAAAGATTATTCGGCCAACAGTTGTTTTTAGGATTTTACCGTTAATTTTTACCATTATTGGTTGACGAAGCATTATTTTATTAACCGCTTGAAATCTGACTGCTTCATTTTCAGTTGCAAAGAATTTTAAATCTTCAGCATTCTCAATATCTAGATGACTATCAATTGTTGTTAAATAATAACAACCAAGCGCCATTTCTTTATTAGGAAGAACAATCGGGGAACCATCAGATGGCTTAAGAAGATTGTGATAGGGGAACATTCTTTGTTTTACTTCGTCAATTGCTTTACTTGATAAGGGTAAAAATACACCCATCGCGTCCCCGTCAAAATCGGCATTATATCCGGAACAGACAGCGGGATGAAGCTTGATGGCATGATCGTCGGTGAGAACGGGATAAAATCCTAAAATAGAAAGCTTATGTAAAGTTGGCGCCCGGTTAAGAAGGACAGGATGATCTTTGGTAATTTCTTCCAGGATGTCGTAGACGACCGGTTCTTTTTTTTCCAAAAATAATTTAGCGCTTTTTATATTAGGGGCTAAACCGCGAATAATAATTTCATGGAGAAGATAGGGTTTAAATAATTCTAAAGCCATATCTTTGGGAAGACCACATTGATTAAGTTTTAATTCCGGACCAACAACAATGGTTGAACGACCTGAATAATCAACCCTTTTTCCAAGTAGATTTTGGCGGAAACGACCCTGTTTACCTCTTAAAATATCTGACAAGGATTTTTGCACTTTAGTGGCCGCTCCGGTAGTCCGGCTTTTGCCCCGGGATTTTTGTAGATCAATCAAAGAATCGACGGCTTCCTGTAGCATTCTTTTTTCATTTCTTAAAATGATTTCCGGAGCTCCAAGATCGATTAACTGTTTAAGACGATTATTGCGATTTATGACGCGGCGGTAAAAATCATTAAGGTCAGAAGTGGCAAATTTCCCTCCGGGCAGTTGCACGACAGGACGTAAGTCTGGCGGGATGACCGGCAAGACCGTAAGAATAATCCATTTAGGATCGATTTTCGCTTTAATAAAAGCTTCAAGAACCCGGGCTTTTTTAAGGAGTTTATTACGTTTTTCTCCCTTAGCATCACTCAATAATTCCAAGGCTTGGGAGTATAGTTTTTGTAGATCAAAGTTAGAAAGAATTTCATACAAGACTTCCGAACCCATACCAACATTTAAAAATTCATTAACCTCATTTTCTTTAAAAAATAAATAATCGTCTTCTTCAATGACGTCAAAAGGTTTTATTGATCGGGCGATTTTGAGAACTCTTTCAAAATAAGCGGATTTTTTGGTTTTAGTATCAGTTAGTTCGTTTGACAACAGTTTTAATTGCTCTCTTTTTTTAAATTCGACTTCCTGTTTAGCAATTTCCCACTGTTCACGGTTGGCGATCTTTTTCTCTAACTGTTGATATTGTTTCTCAAAATTTTCATTAATTTCTTCTTCTTTTTTGACAAAATCTTCTTCAATTTTTTTCAACCCATCTTTTTGCAGTTGATCGATGGTTTTTAAGGCCTTTTTTTGATTTTCTTTATCCACTTCTTTAACTAAATAAAGAGCATAATAGACGATTCTTTCTAAGGCTTGCGGAGGAACACCGAGAATAACGCTTAAAGTAGACGATGTCCCCTTAAAATACCAGATGTGGGCGATTGGAGAAGCTAATTTAATATGACCCATCCGTTCGCGACGGACGGCCGACGTGGTAATTTCAACACCACAGCGATCACAAACAATTCCCTTATAGCGCATCCTTTTATATTTACCGCAGTAACATTCATAGTCTTTAGTGGGTCCAAAAATTCTTTCGTCAAAAAGACCGTCTTTTTCCGCCCTAAAGGTTCGATAGTTGATCGTTTCCGGTTTAATGACTTCTCCATGCGACCATTTGATAATCGTTTCGGGAGAGGCAAAAGTAATCCTCAATCCGGAAAAATCTACCGTATTAATGTCTTCCATAAATTAGTTTATAAAGTTCATAACGTCCATAAAGTTCATAAAGAGGTTTTCCTTTATAAACTTTACAAACTTTATAACTTTACGAACTTATTTGGCGTAATCAATTGATAATCCTAGAGCGTTAAGTTCTTTGACTAAAACATGGAAAGATTCAGGAACTGATGATTGGGGAATGTCAATTCCTTTTATAATTGATTCAAAAGCTTTAGTGCGGCCACGAACATCATCACTCTTAATTGTTAATAACTCTTGGAGAGTATACGGAACTCGGTGCGATTCCAATGCCCAGACTTCCATCTCGCCAAATCTCTGTCCGCCCAGTTGGGATTTACCACCTAACGGTTGTTGGGTGACAAGAGAGTAAGGCCCAACCGAGCGCGCATGAAACTTGTCCTCAACCATGTGAATCAATTTTATGATATAGCTTGTTCCAACGAGCGCCTTTCTTTCGTAAGGTAACCCGGTCTGTCCATCAAATAAAGTGACTTTATTGTCAACAGGCAGTCCAGATTTTTTTAACTCATTGGTGATAAAATCTTCCTTGATTTTTTCAAAAACTGGAATAGAGATAGAAGTGTTGGTGTGCTTGGCAATCACTCCCATTAGATTTTCAAATAATTGACCCAAATTCATACGGGAAAGAATGGAAAGAGGGGACAGAATAACATCAACCGGTGTTCCGTCGGCTAGATAAGGCATATCCCAAGCCGGAAGAATTTTTGAAATGACTCCTTTATTTCCATGGCGTCCGGCTAATTTGTCTCCAACCGATATTTTTCTGAGTTGGGCCGTATTAACAATAATTCTTTGTAAAACGCTTGGTTCGAGTTCATTAGGATCTTTTTTTCCATTGATTGTCTCAATATTGACTACGTAGCCTTTTTTTCCATAAGGCATGCGCAGGGAGGTATCTTTAATATCTTTAGCTTTTTCGCCGAATATTGCCCGAAGCAATCTTTCTTCAGCGGTTAATTCTTTTTCACCTTTGGGAGCCACTTTGCCAATGAGAATATTCCCACCTTCTACTTCAGTACCAATCACAACCAATCCTTCTTTATCAAGATTCTGGAGAATTTCTTCTCTAACGTTTGGGATATCTCGAGTCAGCTCTTCCGGTCCGAGCTTGGTGTCAATCACATCGGCAATGAATTCTTCCATTGTGATTGAACTCAAAACATCTTCTTTAATTAATCGATCGGAGATAACAAAACCATCTTCATAACCTAGGCCGTTTAAAGAAGAATAGGCGACTAATAAATTTTTTCCCAAAGCTAAATGACCTTGATCGGTTGATGGGCCATCAATAATCACTTCACCTTTTTTTATTCTTTGATTTTGACTGACTTTCGGTCTTTGATCAAAAGAAACATTTTTGTTGGTGCGGACAAATCTTTCCAGTTGATATTGGTAGATCTTTCCACTTTTTCCTTTATAAATTATTTTTTGTCCATCAACGTATTTAACTACCCCGTCCTCAAAAGCTTTAATAGTTCGACCCAAGGCAATACTAACTTTTTCTTCCATTCCAGTGCCAACAATTGGCGCTTCAGGGTTAATTAGGGGTACGGCTTGACATTGCATGTGAGAACCCATTAAAGCCCGGCTGGCATCGTCGTTTTGGAGAAAAGGAATGAGGGATGCCGATGCTCCTAAAACTTGTCGAGGAGAGACATCAATTAAATCAACTTTTTCTATTGATACTTCGACTAAATCGCCATGGAAACGCGCTGTTACCATTTGATCGGTCAGATAGCCTTTTTCATCAATATTAATATCGCTGGAAGTAATATAATAATTCTCTTCGTCATCTGCTTGAAGATAGATGATTTCATTGGAGGCCTTTATTTTTAATTTATCATGGTTTTTTTCTTTAATTAATTTTTTATAAGGAGTTTCCAAGAATCCATATTTATTGACTTTAGCGTAAAGAGCCATGTAGGTAACCACACCGATATTAGGTCCTTCCGGACTACGGATTGGACAGATTCTTCCATATTGAGATGAAGAAATATCACGGATAGAGAATGAAGCTCTTTCTTTTTCAATTCCACCGGGGCCGCCAACCGTAATTCTTCTTAAATTGTCGAGTTCGGATAAAGGATTGGTTTGATCAACAATGGTCGACAGTTGGCTGGTTCGATAAAAGGAATTAATGGCCACAATTAATGGTTTTGAGTTAACCACTTGACTTGGCGCAACATTCAATTCTTCGCCAGATATTAAACTCATTCTTTCTTTTATCTCTCGCTCTACACGAACCATTCCGACTCTGATTCCATATAAACTGATTAGTTCACCGACCGTTCTTAACCTTCGGTTTCCTAAATGATCGATATCGTCAAAATTACCTTTATTTTTGGTTAAGGTCAGTAAATATTTAATAGTGGTAATAATATCAGCCTTGGTTAATAAGCGATTTTCTTTTTTTATTTCCAGATTAAGATTGAGTTTTTTATTAATTTTATAGCGGCCAACATCGGCTAAGGAATAACGTTTTTGATTAAAAAGAAGATTATTGATTGTTTCGTAGGCATTTTCCAAAATCAAAGGTTCACCCGGTCTGATCTTTCGATAAATTTCCAGCACGGCCTGATCTTTATTTTTAGTTTGATCTTTTTTTAAAGTGGGCAGAAGGTATTTTTCCACTAAACTTTTATCAACATCGTTGAAATAGTTGATAATATCGCTTTCGCTATCATTCTCAAATACTTTGAGAAATACGGTTGATAAGAATTTCCTTTTTTTATTAATCTTCATTTCAATCAGGCCGTGTTTGTTAATTGTCAAGTCAAGCCAGGCCCCGATATAAGGTCTAATCTCGGCATTATATAAAGTTAATCCGGTGGTTTTGTCGATTTCTGCGGTAAAATAAACACCAGGTGAACGGACAATCTGATTAATAATCGCTCTTTCAATACCGTTAATAATAAAAGTGCCACGATCGGTCATTCTGGGTAGATTAAAAAAATAGATATCTTGCCTTTTTTCGCTATTGGTTTTTTTATTAACTAATCTTAGTTTAAGATAGACGGGGGCATCATAAGTTAGCTTCTTTTTTAGACAGAGATCAATTGTATATCTTGTTTCGCCAAAATAAAGGTCTTCGAAATGGATGGTAAACTTTTTTTTTGTATAGTCATCAATAGGAAAGAATTCGTTAAAAATTTCTCTTAACCTGACATCGGTAAACTCGGCCCAGGAATTTTTTTGAACTTCAATTAAATTAAACTTTTCAAGAAACTCGTCCTTTTTTCCAAGAAATAAATTTTTGTGGGGTAAAATCTTTGATTTAATAGTTTTATTCATCGAGTAGATAGAAATAATATTTTATTAACAACAAAAACCCCTGATACTAGACGGGGAGTTAAAAAAACTAATACATCATACAAAATGCAATAAGTAAAGTCAAACGGAT
>CAYWJV010000011.1:0-20142 GCA_964458735.1 uncultured Gammaproteobacteria bacterium
CGTATTCGGAATTTTCTTGAGAAGTGGGTCTAACCTCTGTTTTCCCAAGGTAATATCCCATGATCTTTCTTCTCAACTGATAATATCGTGATAATTGATTGTTACTCATAAGATTTAAATTAAATTATTAATTTGTAGCCTTCCAATAAGCTTCCTATAAGTCTTGACTTTTATAGCTTAATGAAGTATATTTATGGCATAAACTCATTGATCAGACCGAAAAGGTTAATGAACATTCACTAAGCTAACTCCCCCTGGTTCATTGCGAGCCAGGGGTTTTTTATTGCATTAGTTTTTTTGTTGTTTTAGAATAAGTCTATGGCACCAAAAATACTGGTTCAATTTGACGGAAGTAATTTTTACAATAAAGTTAAACAGATGAATCCTTCCATCCACCTCACAAACTTTAACTACCTTTCCTTCGCTCAAAGCATTACCAAAACTCGCGTTATAAAAACCATCTATTATGTGGGAGAGATCAAACAGTATGAAGGTAATAAGAAATCGGAAAGGCTTTTTAACGGCCAGCAGTCGCTATTCTTGAATTTGCGAAAACAAAACTTCGAAATTAAACTTGGCTACCTTTTAATGAGTAATGGTAAATATCATGAAAAAGGTGTTGATGTACAGATCGCCGTTGATATGGTTCGAGGCGCAATAAAAAATGAGTATGATATTTGCTACCTTATTTCTTCCGATACCGATTTGCTTCCGGCGATTAAAACGGCAAAAGAAGAAAGAAAAAAGATTATTTATGTCGCTTTTGAAAACTCTATTAGTCGCGCACTTCTCAAAAACTGTTCCTCTTTTTACGTTACTAAAAAACAGGATTTTGTAATAAAAACGTCGTAAGAATGGAAAAATTATTTCGATTGCATAGGATTTGCAACTGAAAATTCCTAACAAACAAGAACGAATTTTTCGTATAATCAGTGTAGATTGGGGACTAGGGCAATTCTGGGCCCCTTTTTTTATGAGAAGAATTGAACCAAAAGAATGGCAGGATGTAATGATCCAAAAGTATTATTTGAGACTTGAAAATCCGCTCGTGAGCGGTGGACCGGATTTGAACCGGCGACATTCTCCTTGGCAAGGAGACATTCTACCGCTGAATTACCACCGCAATTCAACGCTTATATTCTACCAGAGCCCGTCTTAATATCTCAATTGCTTTTTCCAAATCTTTACAATTTAGTACATAAGCAATTCTTACCTCATTTTTCCCCATCCCGCGTGTTCCATAAAATCCTGCGGCGGGCGCCACCATCACCGTCTCATTTTTATATTTAAAATCTGTCAGTAACCACTGACAAAAGTCTTCACTGTCTTTGACCGGTAATTTTACTATGGTATAAAAAGCTCCTTCCGGCTTTTCCAGATAAACTCCCGGAATAGATTTTAATCCTTGATATAAAATATCTCGCCTTTTTTGATATTCTTTATGAACCGCTCTAAAATAAGAAGCATCAACCTCGGTTAATTTTTCCGCCATGGTTTGATCAACAAATCCGGACGACAATCTGCCTTGAGCCATCCTCAAAACACCGTCAGTCAAGTCGCGATTTAGAGAAACTATCATCCCCAACCTCGCCCCACAAAGACTGTACCGCTTTGAAAGACTGTCGAGCAAGATCATTTTATCCGGATATTTTTTCATAAACTCAAGGATGGAAACATGTTTTTTTCCGTCATAAACAAATTCCCGGTAAACTTCATCGGAAATCAAAAATAAATTATTTTCTACACTTATTGAAACGAGCATTTTCATTTCGTCTCGTGTATAAATTGTTCCGGTTGGATTGCTGGGATTGCAGATAATAATTGCTTTAGTTTTTTTGGTAATTTTTTTCTCTATCTCAACTCGTGTCGGAAGATGAAAACCAGTCTCTCCTTTTGTCAAAACCGGAACTATTTTAACTCCATTTATAGCCGCATAAGAATTATAATTGGCGTAATAAGGTTCAAAAGCAATCACTTCTTCTCCCGGTTGACAAATGGCAAAAAAAGCCATGGAAATAGCTTCCGACCCACCGGTCGTTACCTGAATATGATTAGTCTTTATAAAAGAATAGCCTAATTTATTGTAGTAACTCACTAATGATTCTAAAAATTTTGGCTCTCCCTGTGATTGACCATAAGGTATCGGATTGGCTGTCCATTTTTTTAAAACATTAACCATGACTTCCGGGGTTTTTATATCAGGATCGCCAATATTAAGATGATAGACTTTGACTCCCGCTTTCTTGGCCTCAACAGTGAATGGAACCAACTTTCTAATCGGGGAAGCCGGCACCTCCAGTAGCCGACTGGAAACTTTAGTATTTTTCATAATGTTTTAATGATAAAGTTTTCAAATAATTTTGCAAGAGGAATTTTTTCATCCTATGCTTTTTCTTAAAACTGCCAAACGGTTCAAATATCCCTGATATTTTTTTCCAGAATTTATTTTTTCATGGAGTTTTTCCACAATTTTATAATGTTCATTCTCTTCCCCAGTTTTAGGTTTTAATTCTTCCCCTAAGTATTTTTCAATTTCCAAAACATCTTCCAAAATATTTTTCCAAATTTGAGATTTATTGGCTAACTTAATCAGTTCGTTTTTTTGAAGAAACCGACCGGCTCGTCTTAAGTCATCTTTAATATTCAGATAGTATTTTTCCAGCAGTTTTATCTGATTAGTTTTTATTGCATATTCAATCCCTCTTCCCGCACCAATTATTTCCGGAGGAATTCCTAAAGAATATAAAGCCCCGGTAAAACCAATCGCCCTTGGCAGTTTGACTTTTCCTACCCCTCGGGAATAACCAAAAAGTCCAATATGCAAGACTCTTTCCCGCCTTTTGGGAAGATGAAAAGCTATCTTGTTAATCAAAGGGGCAAGTTGTTCAACTGTGTTTTGATAATATTTCAAAAACTGCAATTAATTTTTTTAAGGCCTTCTCTTCGGACATTGAAATTGAGGCCGCCTTTCCTTGAGGAAGAATTTTTTCCAGTTTTTTAATGGCGCCAATTACCAACTCTTTTTCATAGTCATAACGAAAAGCGCTTTGTAAAAGAGTCGTCTTTACTCCCCGGTATTCGTTACAAAACTGTTCAACGGTATTTGGAGTTAAACCGCCGCGGAAAGGTAAGGAAGCCGAGCCAATAATCGGATAGAGTTTGACATTATGTTTTTTTTCAAATTCAATGTAGTGAGAAAGGCCGATCTTTATTGCCAACACGGTTGGCACTAAACCGGAGTTTAAGGCCGGATCAGACCGGGCCAAATAAGGACGAAAATAGGCCGGTTTGAAATGAAATTTTTTTGCGTGCAATCGCCAATATTTCTCGAGAAGTTGATGAGATGACATAATTGTTGATACCTGTTCGAATAAAGGAATTATTTCTATATGTTTCAAACTTTCCTCTCCAAAATCATAGAGAGCATGTTTTAACGATGCAATTTCTCTAAAGGCTTCTTGAATGGCAATCATTTCTTCGGCTGATTCAGTCATCGGTAAAATTACTTCAAATAAAGGCGGGCTGTGAACACCGATTTGTTTAGCCAAACCGGCCGCGCCTAGTATCCCGATGAAAGCTCTCCCCAGGCGAAACTCCGTTTCCACTTTAGGATTTGGTAATCTGAAAGTTAAAAATTTTTCTTTTCCCAACGGATTTTTTCTAAAATAATCATGATATTCACTAAAAAGTCGCTCAATCACCGACTCGTCAACATATTTTCCCTCCCAATCCCAGTTATATTCAGAAACACCCAAGTCAGAAAAAGAAAGAAAACATTCTTTAGTTTCATGACGAGTACTGATAAAAGTGCTGTTATGCCAATAAGGTTTACTGCTATTATCAGGATGTTGGGAGATCATGGTTGAAGAAATTTTTCTTTGCATAAAAAAGAATGAATTTGTTCCAAGCTATTTTATCAAAGTAGAATAGGTAAAACAATATGGAAATATTAGATATAATGTTAATGGTTGTTCCCGTATTTCAACGGATAGAATAAGGCCCTCCGAAGGCTTTGATGGCAGTTCAATTCTGCCCGGGAACACTGTAAATTCCTATAATATGAATTTACAGTGTAAACACGATGGGTTTACCCTATAAATATTTGATGCCTCAAATATTTATAGGGCCTATGGTTCAACGGTAGAATGTGGCATTCGCATTGCCAAGATCCGAGTTCAATTCTCGGTAGGTCCACCGTTTGTTGATTTCTTCAGAATTTTATACTACCATTAAAATATATTCATATAATGTAAGTTAGTCTGTTCGATTATGACTAAAATAAATGAAAGAAGAAGAGTATTAGCTCTTCGAAAAAAAGGAAAAACATATTCGGAAATAAGAAGAATAATTAGAGTAAGCAAAAGTACGTTAAGTATTTGGTTAAAATCTTATTCACTCTCTGAAAAACAATTATTAAGAATAAAAAAAATAAAATACAAAGCTATTGAAAGATTTAGAGAAACAATGAAAAAAAAGAGAAAAAAACGACTAGCAAATTATTATAAGGAAATAAAACACAAATTATTACCGTTCTCAAAAAAGAATTTATTTATTGCGGGATTATTTTTATATTGGGGAGAGGGTAATAAAGCAAGTTCTCATACAATCAGCATAAATAATAATGATCCGGGAGTATTAAAATTTACAAAATATTGGTATTCAAAAGCATTGGATATTAATGAAAAAAATATGAAGATTTATTTACATTTATACAAGGATATGAATATAATTAAGGAAATTGACTATTGGAGTAAACAATTACATATTCCAAAAAGTCAATTTATCAGGCCTTATATAAAAGAAAGTAAAAAATCGGATATAGATCAAAAAGGATTTGGACATGGTACCTGTGGATTAGTTGTACATAACACTGTTATTAAAGAAAAAATTCTTATGGGTATTGAAAGTATCTCAGATTATTACGGTAAGAAAATAAGCAATTTTTGATATAATTAAGTGATAAAATTAGCACTTGTAGCTCAGTGGTTAGAGCGCGTGTCTTATAAACACGAGGTCGATGGTTCGATCCCATCCTGGTGCACATATTGCCGAGATAGTCCTCCGATTCGGAGGATGGTCACGGATAGGGTAAGATATAGAAATGTATTTTGTTTATATTTTGCAATCAGAAAAAGACAAAAACCTTTATATAGGTTTTACTGATAATTTAAAACGTAGATTAGAAGAACATAATCAGGGAAAGAACTTTTCAACTAAAACAAGAATTCCACTTAAGCTTATATTTTATGAAGCGTTGCCGACACTAGAAGAAGCGGTTGAAAGAGAAAAGTTCTATAAATCAGGCCGAGGTCATGAAGTTCTTTATAAAATCCTTTTTAAGACACTTTCGAAGTAATTTGAAAGTGTACCGTTTTATAGGCGTATTTGAAACGGTTAATTTTTTAGTCATCATTTGAAAATAACCTCTCTTAATAATATATTGTTAACCAGAGGGAAAGATTATGAGGCTGTAGGATACTTGATTTCTTATTAACTAAGAGTTAGTATGATTTTTAGAATCATATAGAAATGAAAATATTATTTTCAATAGCTTTTGTATTCATATTTTGCAGTGGTCAATTAGTTAATAGGGCAAACCTTCCTTTTGATATGAGACCTACAATGTATCACAATAATAATATTAGAAAAATTTTAAGTAATTTTAGTTTATTGACAAATTTAATATTTGTTTTGTTTATTTTTTATGATTGGAAATTATTAATATTACTTTCAATTTTTTGTTTAACCATAGGAACATTGTTAATTACACCGTTAATAGAAATGCTGTTAAGCTATATATCAATAAAATGGAGAACATAAAAAAACATTCTCTCATTTTGGAAATTAGTATATATTTACCATATGTTTAGTAAACATAAATTAAATCTAACTCGTTTAATTATTTCCATAATAGTTTTTATAATAATAACTGGAGGGTTATTGTTTCTTTATAAATATAGATTTTATACTGTAAAGCCACGAATATTATTTTTTGAACAATTAGGAAAGTCTGTTTCTGTTAAAAATAATGAATGGGTGAATTTACTTGAGGACAAATTTAAGAAAAATAATCTCAAAACAAAAAATTTTCATAATAAATGTTTTGAATTTTGGTTAGTTAATGAAGATAAAAATATCTTACGAATAGAACTTCATCAATATCATCTTGATGGTTGTCCTGGCGATCCAAATTGGTCTCCTCGTTTAGAGACATTTGCAATTAACAAAGCTACAAAAATAATATCTTGGTATGATGTTATGCAAAACAAAGTCGTGGGTTTTAAAGAATATGTTAAGTCTGTAAAATAACCTAAAAACAAGAATAATTTAAGGTAAATAAAGTTTTTTAACCACTTCTGCCATTACTTCAATAGCAATCCCTTTGCCAAAACTAAATACTTGCTCTAGTCCTTTTTTTAAAACTGACCAAGTTGGATTTGATTTTTTTAGTTCTGTTTCAAGTTCTCCAAGAACAACTTCCGCTTTTTTAACTTGTTCTTCATCTCCCCATTCACTTTTAATTTGCTTGATGATTCTACCAAAATCTACTTTTTGTTCATTATTTTGAGTAACATTTTGTGATTGCTGATTGTTTTGATTTTGATTGTTATGAATGTTTATTTGATTAGCCATTCTTTGAATTAAAGGTTTATCTTGTGGTAAACCTAAATCTAACAATTGTTGTTTATGACCTTTTAATATTGCCTTTGCCTCTATTAAACCATTCTTATATTCATTATGTTTATCTATGGGAGTTACATAAAAATTATTTGCATAATAGCTAATAGTTGCAATTTGTTTAAGTTCTGCTGATTTATCTCCAAATATTCTTCTTGTAAGATTTTTTGTTATTGTTTCCCATTCTTTAAATTCAGGTGATTCTGTAATCTGTTGGTCATTTAATAAGCTATCAACTTTATTTATTTGTTGATCAAGTAATTGAGTGTATTTAGATACTTGTTCATCCATATACAACATATAACTATACTAACCACAAATATTCTACTACTTTAACAGTAACTGTCCAATACATATTTCATTAAACAATGATTTAAAAATTGCGGTGACTTTTGATATACTGATTCTGCATAGAAAATTATAAATTATTATAAAACTATGGAAATAAAAGACTTTGTTAAGACAACTCTAAAACAGTTATCAGAAGCATTGGATGAGTCAACGAAAGAGTTAAAAACAAGGATTAAACTTACAAATACTATTTTAAGGACTACAGGGCATGATGATTATGGATTGATAGAATTTGACCTTGCAGTTGAAGCAAAAACCTCTGAATCAACAGGTAAAGGAGCAGGGGTGAAAATAGCTATTGTGGAAGCGAAGCTTGGTAAAGATATTGAACAAACTTCAAATAGTATTTCAAGAATAAGATTTAAGCTGGAAGCTAATTTGTAGGCTTCTTGAGAGAAGAAATGTATTTAAAAATCTTCACAAGATGTTATAATCTACTTTATAGGAAAGATGAGGATAGGACATGATTAATAGGTTGACAATTATGCCGAGATAGCCAAGGTGGTCACGGCGGAGGTCTGAAAAACCCCAGATGCGTGTTCGATTCACGCTCTCGGCACAAAAACTATACTGAAAAACTTCATTGAATTTTTTAGTCTTTCATAATAAAATGAAACTATGAGGGAATGTTCAAAATGTCACATAAAAAAATCCCTATCTCAATTCTATTATAGAAAATCAGGTTATAAATCTGGTCAATATTATAATCATTGTAAAAAATGCCTTAAAGAACGTGGTAGAAAATATTATAAGGATAATAGGATTAGACAATTAACTTTAGCAAATACAAGAAGAAGAATCTATAGAAAAAATCGTCGGAATTTTATTAATAAACAAAAAAACAAACCTTGTGTTGACTGTGGAAAAAAATATCCTCACTACGTCATGGATTTTGATCATCGTAATGGATATGAAAAATTAGGAAATATTACACACCTTACAAATCAAAGCTTTTGGTCTTATGAAAAATTATTAGAGGAAATTAGTAAATGCGATATTGTATGTGCAAATTGTCACAGAATTAGAACTTTTAAAAGACTCAAATAGGTTCATTTAAGATATAAATAACTAAAGAACAAAGTAAGTAAAAAAAGCAAGAATAATTCGATAAACTCCAAAATAGGCTAAGGAATTTTTCTGCAAAAATTTGATGAACCATTTTATTGCAAGTAGTGCGCTGAAAAAAGAAGTAATTAAACCTATAAACAAAAATAGCGGATTACTGCCTGTAAAAATTAATTGAGAATTTGTTTTTATAAAATCAAAGAGCGACGCGGCCAAAAGAGTCGGCACGGCCAAAACAAAAGAATATAAAGCCGATTCTTCCCGATTAAATCCTAGTATCATCATTGTCAAAATAACTGCTCCTGCCCTTGACACTCCGGGAACAACCGCCAGTGATTGACCAACACCAATTAACAACGCTTGTAGAATCGTCATCTGAATAATTTTTTTGTCAGTGTTAACGACTTTCTTTTTTAGCAAAAATTCAAAAACGATGAAAAATAAACCAATGACAAATAAACTGACCGCAATCAAAGTAAAACTTTCAAAAAAAATGTTTTTAATTACCTTATGAAGTAATAACCCAACAATTGCCGTTGGAAAAAAAGATATAATAATATTAATCATTAAATGTCGATTTTTAAAAATGATTTTCCAATAAACAAAAACAACTGCCAAAATCGCCCCCGACTGAATAAAAACTTCAAAGAATTTTTGAAACTCAGTTGCCGGAATGTTTAATAATTTAGAAGTAATAATCAAATGAGCGGTTGAAGAAATCGGTAAAAATTCTGTAATCCCTTCAATAATTCCTAACATGACAACGTGAATTAAATTCATATTTGAATTATAATTGATTGATTTCACTTTATAAACTTTATGAACTTTATAACTTTATAAACTTTTATGCGAGTTGCCTTAGTTCACGATCAACTCCGAGAATTTGGCGGCGCCGAACGCGTCCTTGTTTCTTTAAAAAAAATCTTTCCTCAGGCCGACATTTATACGACTACTTTTGACTTAAATTCACTAGGGAGCCATAAAAAACTGATTAAAGATTGGAAAGTTAATGTTTCCTGGTTTGGAAAAATTCCGTTTCTCAATAAATTTTATTCCCCTTTTAGATTTCTAACTCCTTTGATCTGGGAAAGTTTTGATTTTTCAAAATATGATTTAGTAATTTCTTCATCGGGTTCTTGGATGTCCAAAGGTATAAAAACAAGTAAACCGACTGTCCATATTTCCTATATCCACCACCCACCACGCTATCTTTATGGTTATGAGACAGCAATAGAATGGCAAAAATATTTTTTTATAAAAATTTATGGTTATATTGTTAATCATTTTTTACGGATCTGGGATTTTACTTCAACGCAGCGAGCTGATTATTTAATTGCCAACAGTGAAGAAACAAAAAAACGGATTAAAAAATTCTACCGCCGCGATTCAACAGTCATCTATCCCCCTGTTGAAATAAATTCGAAATTCGAAATTCGAAATTCGAAATTGTCAAAAAATAATAATTATTTTTTGACTGTCTCCCGTCTCGCCCGCGCCAAACACATTGATGTTTTAATCAAAACCGCCAACAAATCAAAATTTAATTTGAAAATAGTCGGTTCCGGCCGCGATGAAGAAAGATTAAAACAAATAGCTGGCCCAAGCGTTGAATTCCTGGGAAATTTAACCGATGAACAAATGAAAAAAATTTATTTAAACGCCAGGGCTTTTTTGTTTGCCTCACGTGACGAAGAATTTGGCATCGCTCCGGTTGAAGCCATGGGATATGGATTACCGGTAATCGTTTATCGATCCGGCGGTTTACCGGAATATGTCATTAATAATAAAAACGGTTTTTTATTTGACAAATTGGAAGAAAATTCTCTTATTAAGCGAGTTGACGAGTTAACGAATTTAAGCAAAGAAAAATATTTGGAAATGAGAAAAGAAGCGCGAAAAACAGCTGAGGGTTTTAGTGAGGAGAAGTTTAAACAAAGAATTTTAAGTTTGATAAAGACAGTCTTAAATAAGACTGTCTTTAAATAATATGCCCGAACTGCCTGAAGTCGAAACCATCAAAAGGCAATTAACGCCAGACGTCTTAGGAAAAACTATTTCCGATGTTGAAATTTTATCTCCAAAAAACTTTGTTGGTGATAAAAAAGATGTTCTTGGTAGAAAAATAGTTTCCGTCGATCGTTACGGAAAGGTACTCGTCCTTAAACTAACGAGGGTCGGTCAAGACCGACCCCTACAGAATAATTTTCTCAACATTCATTTTAAATTATCCGGTCAAATCCTTTTTTCCAAAAACGTCAACCATGCCATTTTCAAAAACATTATTCCTTTCACTGGAGGAAATAAAATGCCGGCAAACACAACGAGAGTTATCATTAAGTTTGCTGACGGATCAGGAATATTTTTCAACGATTTACGTAAATTCGGTTGGATCAAAATTAGTGACCAACCCTTAAAACCTAATGGAATTGATGTTCTGGATAAACAATTTACAGTTAGATACTTGAACGTAATTCTAAAAAAAACTCGAAAACCGATTAAGGTGTTATTAATGGATCAGGATTTAATAACCGGCATTGGTAATATTTATGCTAACGATTCTCTTTTTCTTGCCAAAGTTCATCCCCAAAGATTATCAAATTCTTTGACAAAAAAAGAAATATCCTTCCTTTATAAAACCATTAAACAAACTATTAACCAAGGAATTAAAGACTGTGGTTCCTCCGGCGCCGACGAAGCTTTTATTTTACCTGACGGATCAAGAGGTCGTCATCAAAGGAACTTTTTGGTTTATCAACGAGAGGGAGAACCATGTTTGGTTTGTAAAATAATTATAAAACGAGTCAAACACAACGGCCGCAGTTCTTTCTTTTGCCATAATTGTCAAAAATTATTTATTTGATTATTTCGGGTTTAGCGAGTTTACGAGTTTTATTTAACTCGAAATAAATAACTCGCTAAATAAATTAATAAATAATTATTCATATCTAATTGCGTCAATTGATGAAAGATCAGCCGCTTTTTTGGCTGGAAAAACTCCAAAGACTATTCCGATTAATGAGGACACTCCAAGAGCCAACACAATCGAATTCAAATCGATATAAGCGGGAAAAACTGTATTTAGAACTAAGACAATTCCGTAGGCAAATAATAAACCTAACGATCCACCGAAGATCGATAGTATCACCGACTCGGATAAAAACTGAAATAGAATATCATTTTTTCGGGCGCCTAATGCCCGCCTAATGCCAATTTCTTTAGTCCGCTCCGTCACTGAAACATACATAATATTCATAATCCCGATTCCGCCCACCAACAACGAAATTGCCGCTAAACCAATCAAAACCACGTTAATCATACCAAAAATCGAGTTAATAGCGCCGATTAATTCCGACTGTTTAATGACGGAAAACTCATCCTCTTTATATCTCTTTAAGAGTTGTCTGACTACATCCTCTTTAACAAGATCCAAAGAGGTTCCATCTTTAACCTTAACAATATAAACAAAAATATTTTTATTAGTGTTAAAAATATAAGCAGTCTTAAAAGGCATATAAACAAACGAGTCAAAATCCGGCCCGCCAAATCCTCCTCCTTTTGCTTCAAGCACTCCGCGGACCTTAAAACTTTGACCTTCAACTTTGATACTGCGGTCAATGGCCAGCTCGGGACTACCAAAAAGTTTTTCCGCTATTTTTGGTCCCAAGACAACCGCTTTTGTCCGTTTATCATTATCACGATTAGTAAAAACATCTCCAAAAGTTGTCTTTAAATTTAAGGCATCAAAGATTTCTGTGGTTGAGGCATAAAGATCGCCTGACTCTTTTTTGCTTCCAAAAACCACGTTAACCGACCTGGTAAAAACAGGTAAAATATATTTTGCTTCTCTAATTCTTTTTAATTTGATTGTATCTTTTTCATCAAATCTGATTGTGTTTAACGAACCTGCTGACATACCCCGAAAACTACCTCCGGATAGAATCTGTCCCGGCACTACCCGCAATAAATTAGTCCCTAAACTTTTGAACTGATCTTCAATATATTTTCTCATTCCGAGTCCTAATGCAATAAGAAGAACCACCGCCATCACTCCAATCATTATTCCCAGTGACGTCAAAAGAGTTCTTATCTTATTCCGATAAAAATCTTCAATCGCCGACTTGATAATAAAGATAAAATAGTTCATAAAATCATAGAATTATGACTTAATAATTTTCCCATCTTTGATAAATATCTTTCTTCTCGTTTCATTAGCGACGTTTTCTTCATGAGTGACAATGACCACTGTCATACCGTCTTTTTTATTCAAATTTTTAAGTTCGCTAATGATTTCATTACCTGTTTTGGAATCTAAGTTTCCAGTCGGCTCATCAGCCAAAATTAATTTTGGTTTCATAATTAACGCTCGGGCAATCGCTACCCGCTGTTGTTGACCACCAGAGATTTTATTAGGAAAAGATTTTTCTTTACCCTTTAATCCAAATTTTTCAATTAAAAATAAGGCGTATTGATTTGGATCATAGTTTAATTTTCTCGAATTATAGATTGAAGGCAATAAAATATTTTCCAAAACCGTCAGTTTATTAATCAAGTTGAATTGCTGAAAAATAAAACCGACGAATTCATTTCGAAGGCGGGAAGTTTCATTATCATTTAAAGTGGAAACGTTTTTTCCTTCAATAATTATTTTGCCCGAAGTCGGCTTATCTAAAAGTCCAATCAGATGCATTAAAGTAGATTTACCTGATCCCGACGGCCCGATGATCGCCGAAAACTCATCCGATTTTATTGTTAAGTCCGATTTTTCTAAAGCAGTAAAAATCACTTCATTATCTATTTGGTAAGTTTTTCCAACTCCTTGCAGTTTAATCATAGATAATATCGTTTGCATTTAATCCGGAGGTAATCTCAATCATCCCGTCAATTTCATCACCTGTTTCAACTTTTACTTTATTCCGTTTATTATTAGTTTTTATATAAACATAGTTATTTCCTGTACTACCTTTTAAGTAACTAGTCGGAATAGCTAAAACATTATTTTTTTCTCGCAAAACAAAAGTCGTGTCCCCGGTCATTCCATAACGAAGGCTTTCACTGTTTATCGAATCTTGAATCTTCATTCTCACTTCATAGACCGTTCCAGTCTCGCCGGTTTTTGGAACAAATCCCAAATAATCTATCTTCACTTTATTTTTCAAATTAGGATACGCATCAAGGGTTAATTCCCCTTCATCTTTCATCTTTAGTTTAATCACTTCGGTTTGATCAGCTGTGGCTGAAAAATAAACTGTTTTTGGATTAATCACTTCAAACTCTGCCCCGGACGGCGTGATATTAACTCCGGAAAAAGGTGTTGAGATTTTTGTCACCACTCCTTCAATCGGCGTCCACAAATTAGCATATTCTAAAGATAAGTTTTGTAATTCCACGTCTAAAACTGAATTATTAAGATCGTATTGACTATCTTCCAATGTTCTTTGGGCACTTTTTCTTATTAACTCGGACAGATCGTACTGTTTATTCCAATTATCATCTTTAGTCTGTTCAAAACTCAATCTCTGACTGACAAAAGTATTGAGATATTTTTGTAACCGGTTTTTTATATCCCGCTGATCAAGAGATGCCAGAGTCTGATATTTCTTAACATAGTCACCCTCTTTCACCCCTATCCATGCCAACCGACCTGAAGTCTGAAAACGCAAAGTAATTTTTTCCGTGGCATCAATCTGTCCGGAAAAAGACAATTCTTCTTTTAGATTAGTGATCTTTACTTTATAACTTTTTTCGGTTGATTTTGGTTTGGAAGTGAATTTAAAAAATAAAAATCCTAAAACTAAAACTGTTACCAAAACCAAATACCATCTTTTTTTTAAAAAAATCATAGTAAATTTTATCACAAAAACGCCGACCAGTCACTGATTGGCATTATATTATAAAGCAGGAAATTCCAAGCAAATAAGAATATCGCCGGCAGTAAAATAACAAAAATAATCCAGAACTTCTTTGAAGTGAAAAATTTCTCAAAAGCAATCAAGGCTAACGGCCATAATGGTAAGGAATAACGGCTAATATCGCGGTGCTGGACAAACAAAGTGGCTATAAAAAATACCAAACCAAAATAAAAAAAGCTTCTGTATTTAATATTCTTCAAATAAATAATAGTTAATCCATAAATAAAGTAATAGAAGATAATATCTTCTAACCAAGCCGTTCCCACCCAGGGTTTTTGAAAGTTAAAAACCGAATACGGAAAGACCAGATGAATGTTATCACCGGAGTTAAAGTAAGCAAAAAAATCGCCATACTGAATCTGGTATAACCCGAATACCCCCAATAACCCTAAAGGTATTAACATAATCCCTAACCAATTCCAATTAATTTTCTTTTCCTTAATTAACCTTTCAATAAATACTAATCCGTACCCAGCAAACAATAATATCCCTGGCGTTTTTGTCATCGTCGCCAAACCACCAAACAAACCCGCCCACCAAAATTTGTTTTTTTCAAAAAAGAAAAGTGATAACAAAATCAATAAAATAAATAAACTTTCTGGTGCACCCGCTGATCTGACTACCAAAAACCGAGGGAGAAACAAAAAAACCGACGCTAACATTAACGGATTTTTTGTTAGTTTAAATTTCTTAAGTAAATAATAAAAAAATAATACTAACCCAATCGTCGCCGCTAGATTAACTAAAACCATCGATTTAAGATAGGCTAATTCGTTAATTCGTAATCCGTAATTCATTAATTCTTTTAATCCCCGTATTAATGCTGGGTACAGCGGCAAATGCGCCGCAAAATATTTATTTGATGTTGTCATTTCAAGATGAAGGTTATCTATAGCTTTTGGGTTATAAAGAGTTTTTGCGACCACAACATAAAGTGGTCCATCATATTGCTTATATATAGTGAGAAAGCCGACCCCTCTCCAAAGAACAAAAGTAGAAATTAAAACAATTAATGTTAAAATTAAATAAGAATATATGCGCCGCATACTTGATATATTAACAAAAAATCGAGCTTTAATTGTTACTTTAATAATTGGGGTCTTTTTGCGCTTCTATAAACTCGCTGGTTTTGTTACTTTTTTAGGTGATCAGGGACGCGATGCCATCATCATCAAAAGAATTCTGACTTTAGAACATCTTCCGGCTATTGGCCCACCCACTTCGGTTGGCCAAGTTTATCTTGGTCCTTTTTATTATTATTTTATTGCACCTTGGCTATTATTATCTAACTTCAATCCAATCGGTCTGGCCGTCGGCGTGGCTTTTTTTTCATCGATTTATCTTTTGATCAACTACTTAATTGTTAAAGAATTATTTGATAAAAAAATTGCTTTAATTTCCACTATATTATTAAGTTTCTCTTCTGTCTTAATCGATTTCTCCCGCTTTTCCTGGAATCCCAATCTTCTTCCTCTGTTTACTTTGTTAACTGTTTATTTTGTTATAAAAAGTTTGAAAACAAATAAGTGGTATTATTTTGTCTTATCCGGTACTTTTTTATCTTTTGCCATTCAACTTCATTATTTGGCTCTATTCCTTATTCTTCCTATTTCCATCATTTATTTAATTGATTTATTGAAAGAAAGAAAACAATTAATTCATAAATTTGTTTATTTGTTTATTTGTTTATTTTCTTTTATTTTGTTCTCCTCTCCTCTCATCATTTTCGATCTCCGCCATCAATTCTTAAATACTAAAAGTTTTATCGTTCTTTTTCAATCTTCAGGAACCAGTTTTTTAACAAAATTCAACAGTTTTTTTGATTCTTTTTATTTTTTAAATTTTTATTTTTTTAATATTAATTTAAACAAATTGTTTGTTTACCTTTTATTATTATTTCTTTTTATTATTTTATTTGTTTTGATAAAAAAGAAATCTAATTTAAAAACTTTTCTTTTTATTTTTCTTTTAACTATTTTAGGAATGTCCTTGTATAGTGGTCCAAAATACCCTCATTATTTTGGACTTATTTATCCTCTTTACTATGTCATCATCAGCTATTTTCTTGTTTTTTATAAAGAGTCTGCCTGGGAAAAATATTTGACAATATTTTTTGTCCTCGGATTTATCTTTCTTAACTTTCAAAAATATCCTTATTTCCATAATTCTCCCAATAATCAAATTGTACTGGCTAAAAATGTTGCCCAAAAAATTTTTGATAATGTTAAAAAGGAAAAATTTACCGTTACGGCTTTACCGGAAAAATACTCTGATTCCACCTATCGTTATTTTCTTGAAATCTGGAGAAAACGGGCGGTTGAAAAAGATTCCTTAGATAAAGCTGACGAACTTTTTGTTGTCTGTGAAAAAAAGTGTTTGCCTATTATCGGTAATCCACAATGGGATACTGCCTATTTTGCGCCAAATAAAATTATAGGAAAATGGTCAGTTGAGGGCGTTAAAATATATAAACTTGTAAGATAAATTCAAATCTTAAAGATTAAATATTTATGAAAATTTCCCTAATAGTTCCCTGTTACAACGAAGAAGTAAACATCCAAAAAGGCGTCTTGGATAAAATCGGCAACTATACGGCTACTGACGTAAGATTTTCTGAAGTAATTATTGTTGACGACGGCTCCAGCGACTCTTCAAAAACCGTTATCAAAAATAAATATCTGAAAACTTTCCCCAAATTCCGTCTTGTCCAAAACTCCCACCAAGGAAAAGCCTTTGCCGTCTTAACCGGTATCAAACAAGCTAAAGGTGACTATGTTATCTTTACCGATATTGATCTGGCCACCCCAATTGATGAAGTGGAGAAGTTGATTGTCAAAACAAAAGAAGGTGGACAAATTATTATTGGTTCTCGAAATAATAGCAGGGAAGGCGCACCAATACTTCGAAAAATTATGGCTAAAGGATTTATTGTTATCAGAAATGTCATTATTGGCTTAAAAGGAGTTCGCGATACCCAGTGCGGTTTTAAACTATTTGAGAAAAAAACCGCTTTAAAAATTATAGATAAACTCCAGGTGTTTCACGATAACAGGATTGCCAAAGGTTCGTCTGTTTCGGCCGGATTTGACATTGAATTTTTATTTTTAGGACAAAGATTTGGTTATAAAATCATCGAAGTACCGGTTATCTGGCGTCATGTGGAGACCAAAAACGTTAATTTTATCCGTGACACAATTGAAACTTTAGTGGATATTTTTAAAATAAAACTGCTTGATTTGCAGGGAAAGTATCGTTAATCGCTTCTCGATATTTACAATAATCACACTCTTTTCCTGATTCCGGAAGTTTGTCACTGTTTAAACATTGATGAATATCCAGTATTGTTTGCTCTACCCATGAATCATCACCTTTGTATGGAATCAGCTTAATATCAAACTCTAATTTTCCATCAAAAGCTTCCCGATCAGTTGACCCGTTGCAATAGACAAAATAGCCAGTCGATGAGACTTTATAATTGTTTTTTCGGAAAAGCCACTGATAGATTTCCATCTGTCTTTTGTATCCTATCTGCCAATCAGCATCTAGACTTACTTCGCCATCTTTTGAAGTCGCTTTATAATCCACAATAATTAATTCACCGGTCGGATTAACCCAAATATCATCAATCCCACCAGTAATTAATAAATTAGTTTTTTTGTGTAAATATTCTATCCCACCGCGCAAAGCATCACGCCACTTATCCATATTTGTACTCTGATAAGGAACAGCATTAACTCCGTAAGTTTTCATTAAAGGATGTGGAGTTCCGTCAGCCCTATGAATATCAAACTCTTTTTTCAATAATTTATCGACAGCCGAATTCAAAGAAAATGGAAATCCTGGCGGTTGAGCGACCCCGAGCCGTCTATCAAAATAAAAACAGCGTGGACAGTTTAAAAATAGATCAATCTTTGAGCGGCTGATGCGAAAAGGAAATAATACGTCAGGTGTATAAAGATAGGTTTTTCTTCTTGGTTTATAGAATTGTGACATATGAAGATAATTATAGTTGATATAATCTACTTTAATATAAGTAATCTATGAAAAAGATTATTCTGATTATTATTTTAACGATTATCTCGGCTTTTTTTATTTTTTATCGCTTCGTTGATATCCCAAAATACTTAAGCTTTGACGAAGTAGAATTTGCCAAACTCGCCCTATCTCTACAAAACAAACCTTATACCCCTTACTCTTCCCTTGCTACCGGACACTCAACTTTATATTTTTATATCATTCTATTGTCATTAAAAACTTTTGGAGTAAATGTTTTTGCTTTAAGATTTCCTGCAGCAATTTTTGGAATTATGAGCGTAATAATGTTTTATTTAATAATAAAAGGGGTTTTTCAACAATTGAACAATGGAGTAATAAAACAATTTCTTCCATTTTTTTTATCTTTAATTCTCCTTTCTTCCCGTTGGTTTCTTAACTTTGCCCGTTTCTCCTTTGAGGCGACTTTCCTTTTATTTTTAGAGTTAGTGTCAATATATTTCCTAATTTCTAAAAAATCTCTATTTTTCTCCGGCCTTTTTGCTGGTTTCGCCTTTCTTTCCTATACCCCCGGCCGAATCTTCTTTATATTGCCAATTGGATTTATAATATTAAAATGGTACAGACGGGGCATGTCCCGTCTGTACAATAAAATAATAATAAAAAACCTATTATTATTTTTAATTCCCTTCATAATAATAATTACCCCATTAACTTCGTATTTCCTAACTAACAAAGACATCCGTATCGACCAACAATTTTTTTTAAGAAATCGCGAGATGACTGTTAATGAAAAAGTTAATGGACTTTGGAATAATATTTCCTCAACCACTTTAATGCTTTTCACCAAAGGTGATATGAACGGCCGCCATAACTATCCGGGCAAACCGGCTCTAAATCCAGTTTTGGGAATTTTATTTATTATTGGCCTGATAATATCAATAAAAAATTTTAAGAATTTATTTAACAAATTATTTCTACTTTATTTCCTAATTTCTCTATTTCCCGCCATTCTTACTTATCCTTGGGAAAATCCCAGCATGCTTCGAACTTTTACTGTCATTCCTTCAGTTATTTATTTTATAGGTAACACAATTTACCATCTTGGCTCGATCGTACAAAGATGGTCAATAAACAAAATGTTTGTTTCTTGTTTCTTGTTATTTTGTTTTCTTCATATTATGAACTTCGTACTTATTTTAAATATCAGTCAATTGTATTTAATCAAGCATTTGAGATAAAATTACCATTGGAAAAAGCTATAAAAGCTAAGGGCTCGTCCGTAAATAAGTAGACATACCATTTACGGATACGGCCCTTTGTGTCGTATCTTTATCTGGACTAAAGATTATATTATTAATTGATGCGACCTAAAATCAACCCATGAAAAAGCATTGGTCGGTTACTGTATAATATTTGGATTAAACTATGTTTGATATTTATAAAGTTTTCTCATTCTTCAAAAAAAACTTTAATCGTAAAGATATTTTCTTGGGAATTAGTTTAGTTGCTTTATTTTTTCTTACTAGAATTATTTTTTTAGATAAATTACCGATATTTTCCGATGAAGGAATTTATATCCACTGGGCAAGAATTGCTTGGCACGATGCTTCTTGGAGATTTATTTCTTTGACCGATGGACGTCAACCATTGCAAACTTGGGGGACAATTCCTTTCCTAAAATTATTTTCTCCAAATCTTCTTGTTGGAGGTCGAATGTTTTCAGTCGCCACAGGATTCTTCTCAATGATCGGCATATTTAGTTTGTTGTTTTATTTGTTCAATAAAAAAACCGCTTTTTGGGGAGTATTTTTGTATATCTTTACTCCTTTTTTTCTATTTTATGACCGAATTGCTTTAGCCGATTCTGCCGTTAACGCTGGATTTATCTGGATTTTATTTTTTTCCATATTAGTTGTCAGAACACTCAGACTTGATCTATCACTATTTTTTGGTTTAACGGCTGGGATGGCAATGCTGACTAAATCTTCAGTAAGAATGTTTATTATGCTTTCTGCTTTAGCACCTACCATTATTTGGAAAAAAAGTGAAAAAGAAATTATTAAACGAACTGTTAATTATAGTATTTTATTCGCTTTCGTTTTTGTTATGGCAATTGTTATTTATAATATTCAAAGATTGTCTC